>NZ_JALQDP010000043.1:0-428286 GCF_023631165.1 Caballeronia sp. AZ1_KS37
CAAAGCCGATCAAGTGGAAGTATGACGATCCTTCACGTCGAATCCGCCAGGTGCCAAATCAATGACGCAGTCGACTAGCGTCCTGCGACCGCGGCGCGCTTGCGCCGTGCCCATCGCACGTTATCTCTGCATCGCCGCAGCGCGATTGATACAGGTCAACTCTGTGCAAAGGCGGGCGCGAGACGACCACCCTCAGTTCGACGACACGTGAAGCCTCACGCCCAGCCGCGCTAAGTTGCGGCCACGAAAGCGTCCGGCGCGTCTCGAAAGCAGAAACACTTAATCCAAGTCAATCAGCTATGGGACTATCGGTCATAACCTGAACGCTCGGACCAAAACTCATGAGTTCACGCGATGAGCAAGATTCTAGGGATAGTCGGTATTGCGATACTGATTGTGATCATCATCAGTGTTGCAGTCGTTCAGTACACAATTTGGAAAAACGCCGATTAGCAAGACATCGCGAACAGTTGCGGGCTTCAGGTCGGCGGGCCGACCCGCCCATGCTACTGTTGAGCGAAGCGATGCACACGAACTCGAGCGCATCGCTTCGCCGCTTTTCAGTGCGACAGCAGAACTGGAAGCGTTGATGTTTCCAGCAGAGTGCGCGTAACCCCACCGAGCACGTGCTCGAGCCCGCGCGAGTGGGCATAAGCACCCGCGACAAGCAGGTCCGCGTGAACACTATTCGCTCGGTCGATCAAGGTCATGCCCGTGTTTTCCCCGCGGAGGCGAGGCGTCGAAGAAAAGCTCGCGCGCACGCCTTGTCGATGGAGATATGCAGAGATCTCAATGCCTGCGGGCGCTTGCTCGTCCCGATTGCGCTCGACGGTCATGACTTCGACGAAGCGCGCGCGATGCAGGATGGGTAGCGCATCGGCGACGGCGCGAGCGGCCTCGCGACTGTCGTCCCACGCGATGGCCACATTCTCTCCAATGGTCTTGATGTCGCCAGCGCGCGGTACGAGCAGGACCGGGCGGCCTGAACCAAAGACGACATCCTCGATGAAGTGTCGCGCAACAAAGGCTCCAGAATCATCGGGATCGTCCTGTCCGAGCACAAGCGCATCGGCATGACGCCCGTGCGATATAGCCGCATCGAGCACGGGGCCTGTCGGCGCGCGCCACTCGGCGCTGACGCCAGCCAACTTTGTCGCATGCTCGAACGCTTCGCGCGCTTTGTCAAGCGAGTGTCGACGATGTTCTTCGTAGGCGCTGTGTAGCGTGGGCTCAGCGGCATCGAAAACGTCACGAAGCAGGTCCTGATAAACGAGGTAAAGACCAATGACGTGGGCATCGAAGCGGCGAGCGATGTCTAACGCAAAATGCGTCCGCGCCTCGGACCGCCGGCTGTCGTCCAAATGGACAAGGATCGTTTTCCAATTCATGATGTCGTTTCCCTCTAATGATTACAACCGCGCTCGACGACTCGAGGCGACTCCCCTTGCGCCGCTCGATCGCTTGCACGCGTTCTTGCCGGCACCACCAGGACCGGGCAGGGCGAAAGGCGCACTAGCTCTTCAGCGACGCTGCCTAGGGCGATGCGACGCCAGCCGCTCCTGCCATGAGTGCCCATCACGATGAGGTCGGCGCGGAACTCGCTGGCGCTTGTCGCGATTCGCTGTGCGAGGTCGTCGTCGGCGAGATCCACTTCGACCACCCGTGTTGAGCTCTGGAAATCTGTGTTTTCCATGCGGAGCGCAGCTTCGGCGCACACCGCCTTGCCTTCCCTCGCGTAAGAGTCGTGGAAGTCCTGGAAGCTGTATGGGCTGGCTCGGTCGCATACCGGCGGCGCATCAATTACGTAGAGCGCCTGGATATTCGCGCCCGCGTCATGCGTGAGGGCAAGCGCTTCGTCAAGCGCGCGACTCGAGATCGCACTGCCGTCTAGCGGCACGAGAATGCGGCTATACATGGATGGTCTCCTGCGTCATGAAGGTCAGTGAGACATCAGGACGGGCACGGTCATCGACCCGAGGAACGTTTTCGTTGCGCCGCCGAGCACGAGCTCCTGCCATCGTGCACGTCCATAACCGCCCATCACCACGAGATCTGCGCCCAGGTCCGCGGCCCGTGACAACAGTAATTCGCCCGCGGATGCGTCTGACGTGGCGCCGGCCGACAAGACTTCGGCCTTGACGCCGTGCCGAGCAATGCAGGCAGCAATGTCCGCACCCGGAATCCGGTCGCCGCGCGCCTCACCTCGGGCCGTATCGATGCTGACGATTGAGACCCGCTCGGCTCCCTTGAGAAAGGGCAGGGCATCGTGAACCGCGCGCGTTGCTTCCCGGCCACCGTCCCAGGCGATCATGGGATGCTTCCCGATCGAGGAAAAGAAGCCGGTATATGGGAGGAGCAAGACCGGCCGGCCGGAGGCGAGGATCACGGTCTCAGGGAAGTGATCGCCGACGTACGACTCGGGGTCGGTCGGATCGTCCTGGCTCGCAATCACAAGATCTGCGCATCGCGCAAAGCGCGGAACAGCGCGGTTCGCCCGTTCATGCGTTTCGACCCATTCGCCCGATACGCCTGCGCGCTTGACTTCCGCATGAAAGAGCCGCTCGATCGCGCCGCGCTGTTCGCTACGCACGGCCGCGTGCTGCTCATAGTAGTCGGCGGTGCCCGCCATGACGCTGAAGGCGCGCGGTTCAGGCTCGAAGACGGCAAAAAGTCCGGTGACGTGCGCGTCGAATCGCTTGGCCAACTGCAAAGCTGTTTCCAATCGGGGGTGTGCGCGTACGCTCGTGTCGAGGTGCACGAGAATCGTCTTATAGCTCATTGTCTAACTCCTGGAGTCGAGACCTGCAAATATGAACTGACAGGCACCGAGTCTAGAGAGGCGGCACGACGACCCGGTTGACGCAAGTCAATCGCGCCGCGCTTGGTCTACGTTCTTCTTACCGCTTGATTCAGGTCAATTGCAGAAGTTAGTAGGGGAATACAGTGGCCGCGTTACTTTGACCTTCTTCGTCTATGGAGCAGGATGATGAAAGCGCTCGTGTATCACGGTCCTGGCAAGAAATCGCTCGACGAACGCCCTCTGCCGACGCTCGTCTCTTCCACCGATGCGATCGTGCGCGTCACGAGAACGACGATCTGCGGCACAGATCTGCACATTCTCAAGGGCGATGTGCCGAGCTGCGAGGCTGGTCGCGTGCTCGGGCACGAAGGTGTTGGCGTCATCGAGCAAACCGGGGCCGCCGTTGCCGCCCTCGAGCCTGGCGATAACGTGCTGATTTCGTGCATCTCCCCTTGTGGCGAATGCGAGGCGTGCCGGCGCGGCATGTACTCGGATTGCTCGACAGGCGGTAGGATTCTGGGCAATAGAATCGACGGTACGCAAGTCGAATATGCCCGCATTCTCCACGCGGAAACGTGGTCGTTATGCTCTCGGACCAACCCGGCCAATAAGGCCATTGAGCACGCCGCGTTCGAAGCCCGTCAGAAAGATGTACAGTCCCAATCTTGGGAGGAGGACCGATCGGCCTCGCCTTGCTCACCGCGCAGTTCTATGCGCCAGCGCAAATCATCGCCATAGATGGAGACGATCACCGGCTCAAAACGGCGCATACCTTTGGCGCTGCGGCTTGCATCAACGTCGCGAAGAGCGAACCTGTCGCTGAAGTCCGGCGGCTGACGGATAGCGAGGGCGTGTACTGCGCGGTCGAAGCCGTGGGCGTTCCGTCGACCTTTGAACTGTGCGAGGAGATCATCGCGCGAGGTGGCACTATCGCTAACGTCGGTGTGCACGGCGAAAAAGCCGATTTTCATCTGGAAACACTGTGGGATCGCAACATCAACATCACCACAAGGCTCGTCGACACGGTCAGTACGTCGATGCTGATGAAGACCGTGCGCGCGGGGCGCCTGGACCCGAAGCGGCTTATCACACACCGCTTCACACTGGATCGAATACTCGATGCGTACGATACCTTCGGTGACGCCGCGGACACGAACGCGTCAAAGGTCGTCATCGAAGCGTCCTGAAGTGCTAACGGAGTAGGCTTATGTCGAAAGTGCTCGTCGTTTGTTTTTCGCGCAGCGGTAATACGCGGGCTGTCGGGGCAGCGTTCGCCGAGCGCCTGCATGCTGACTTCGAAGCCATCAAGGAGCTGAATGATCGCTCCGGTGTGTCAGGGTATATACGTTCTCTCATAGACGCCGTGCTCACGCGGAGCGTGCGCATCGAACCACCCCAGTATGATGTGAGTCTGTATGACATTGTGATTGTCGGCACGCCGATTTGGGCGGGCACGGTCAGCGCACCGGTGCGTACATGGCTTGCTTTGCACCGGCGCAAGCTGCCGCATCTTGCATTCTTCTGTACCGAACGCGTGCGAGGCGACAACACCGCATTCCAGGAAATGACAAGGCTTGTCGGCAAACAGCCTGTTGCGCGGTGCGCCGTCCGAGCAAGCCTCGACGGCCACGAAAAGAAGCGCATCGCCGACATCTTCATCGAGCGTATCGAGCGCAGACTCTCGCGCATCGACAACCTTGAGTGGGCTGCCTGAGTGGGCAGCGACTGAACGGGCTTGGGCTAACCGGAGATGCCATGTCTCGGAATATTGTGGTCGCATTCGACGGTAGCGCATCGTCGCTGCGCGCTCTGGATGAAGCGATCAGCGTTGCACAGGGTTCGCAAGCCGCTGTGCACGTTTTGCTTGTCGCGGACGGCGCCGCAATTTCGTCCTACCCGGCACATCATCGCAAGGAAGTTTTCTCCAATGCACGTCACATGCATCGACGATGCACGCATGCGTATGCGTGACGCTGGAGTGGCAGGCGAGACGGCCCTTCTCGAAACGGAAAACACGACCCACTCGATCGCGCGATGCCCTCAGCGGTACGCCGTGCAAATGCACGCCGATCTCGTCGTAAGGGGACGCTTGGTCGTACCGGAGCGCCTTGTTCTCGGCAGTGTGGCCGAAGCGTTTCTGCGGCACTCAATGTGTCCGGTGCTCCTTGTCCGTCCAATGCCTTGAGTGGTGCCGGATGTATTCCGCACTTCGAGAGGGACCGGAAGCTCACGCGATCGACCCGCGTGCGCTTCTTTCAGCGGCGAGCTTCGCGAGCGCAATCGACGCGAGCCGCACCCGCAGACTGTCGGCCCGACTAGTGACAATGATCGGAACACGCGCGCCTAGCAGTACGCCTGCTGCATCTGCGGCGCAGAAAGACATCATCTGCTTGGCCAGCATGTTGCCTGCTTCGAGACCCGGTACAAGGAGGATGTCGGCGTTGCCCGCGACCGGCGAAACGATGCCCTTAGTGGCCGCTGCGGCGGCACTGATCGCATTGTCAAGAGCAAGCGGCCCGTCGACTGTCGCGCCATCGATCTGCCCCCGTGCAGCCATCGCGGTGAGCGAGGCAGCGTCGATCGTGGCGGACATCTTCGGGCTCACGGTCTCAACTGCGGCGAGCACCGCGACGCTCGGACGTTCATTGCCGAGCAGATGAAGCAGATCAACAGCATTTTGACAAATGTCGCGCTTTTGTATGAGCGTCGGCGCGATGTTCACCGCCGCATCGGTCACGAGGAGCGGCTTCCGATAGGTTGGCACGTCCATCGCATAGGCGTGGCTCACGCGCCGGTCGGTTCTCAAACCGGAGCCTTTTGCTACCACCGCAGATAGCAATTCGTCGGTGTGCTGGCTGCCCTTCGTCAGCGCCACGACTTGGCCTGCAACGCTCAGCTGAACGGCGCGCGCTGCTGCTGCATGGCTGTGTTCGACTGCTTCGATGGCGACGCCCGTCAGATCAAGATGCGCTGCCTCCGTGGCAGCGCGGATCCCGGCTATTGGCCCAATCAGCAGGGGGTCAATGAGACCTTCATCGCGCGCCTCCATGGCGGCGGTGATTGATTCCGGCGAGGAAGGATGGACGATGGCCGTGCGCATAGGCGAACCTTGCGCTTCGCGCACGAAGCGGGCGTAACGGTCGTGCTGACGCACGTAGATGTCCGGCTCGGGCTCGACGGGCCACGTCAGGCCGCGCAGCGGAGCGATGACCGCAGCCGTTGCGCGAGGCACGACATCGCCGTTTTGGTTCGTACAACACTTATTGAGGCAGATCAAACGGCGCACGCATGCGTACTGATCCTATGCACGAGTCGTGATTTGCGTCAACGGCTCGATCGTCGTCGGATGCGAGTCTACACACTACGCGCACCTTTCGATCGTGACGGCACAAGGGAAAAGTAACCATAGAATGAGACATTGGCTTCGCACCCTCGGCTCGCACGGTGTCGAGCCTCACGATGCGCCCGCTGCGGTGCGGGCGTGGCAACGCATGCGCTGGCCGCTGCTTGGGGCGTTTCTGGCTTGCGTTCCCGCCTTTTATCTCGAACTCATCGGTCCCGCGCTCGCGCTTACTGTTGCGCGCTGCCTCTATGCCGCAGCGGGGCTGATAGGCATGGCCCTCCTCGGCTGGATGCTCGCTTTGACCCGCCATCCGTCGAAATTTCTGCGCCGCAATGCGCTGGATGCGGCGCTGACGATAGCAGCGCTACTCAGCGTCTTGGGCGGAGCGACGCCGTGGTCCGTTCCGGAATGGGTGCTGAGGCTCGCGTTCATGGGCGCGCTCGCGCTGAGGATCGTGCTGGCGCTACGGGCCTTGTTTGTACCTCACCGGCTGTTGATTTTGCTCGCGATTGGCGCTGCCGTGCTGATGCTCGCAGGCGCAGGATTTTATCTGCTCGAGCCGCGTGTGCATACCTACGCAGAAGGCCTGTGGCTCGCTTTCGAAAGCAGCGCGACGGTCGGATACGGCGACATCGCGCCGACCACGCCCGCCTCGCGTGTGTTCGCGGTGTTCATCGTGCTGTTGGGCTACGGCATGCTGTCGCTCACGTTCGCGAGCATTGCGGCGCTTTTCATCGGTCAGGAGGAGCAGCAGATTCGTCGCGACATGCACCGCGACATCAAGCGGCTGGAAGCGGAGGTGACAGGCATCCGCGATGACCTGCGCGTATTGCACGAACTCCTCGCGCGCAGCGAGCACGCGTCCGAAACTTTCCAGGCGGTAGAAGCCAAGCGCGAGCTTCAGTGAAGCTGCTGTTCACAATGCGCTTCGCTGAGCCAGATCAACCGAGCTCCGAACACGCGCCCGTATCGTACTTTCATCGACAAAGACAGGGCGGAGCCGAAGATGAAGAAGCGGGTCATCTGGGCAATCTTGCTGATCGAACTCGGAGCATGCGCATCACAAGTGCGTTGGAATCGATTCGATCAGACCGAGTCAGCGCTCATGCAGGCGCGAGAGTTCGCATCGGTCGACTGTTCCGGCATCGACGAATGTACGCAACGTTGGGAACGCACTCGCCAATATGTTGCGCGCTATTCCGCCACGCGCATCCGACGCGCGGACCAGACCGAAATTGAAACCGGGCGGCCGCTCGAGGCTGGCGTGGTCTATCTATGGGCTACGCGCACGCCAGCGGAACCCGGGAGTGAGCGCGCGCGAATCAGGCTCAAGGGAATGTGCAAGGGCATGTACGCAATGGACGGTGGGCCCGGCTTGCTCTACGCGCAATGCGCTGCTCAAATCCGTAGTATCGAGGAAAATTTTCGTGGCTTCATTCTGGCACCCGTAGTGGGACCGGCGGACGACGCCGCGTAATCACGCACAGGTTGATGTGGGTCAATTCAGTGAAGCGACGAAAGACGACGATGGGATGACTATAAGGTCGTGTGTTGAACGCCAGATCCATACGCCAAGTTGGCGACGAAAGCAGTTAGCGGGAGAGAAGACGTCATGGGCCTCGGAATGCAAATCGCCTATCAAGGCTTCGCCGGTAACAACGATGTCGAACGCGAAGCCGGCATTGAGCTCGTGCGGCTTGAACGCGCAGCGCAAGACATTGCCAACTGCCATCTCACGATCGAAGCGTATCGCGACGCGTCGGGGGACCGGCGATACGATGCCAGGCTTGATCTGGTGACCCGTGAATTCAACCTGATTCCGATCGAACGGGGTTCGGATAAGAATGTCGAGATGGCGGTCCATCAGGCGTTCGAAAATGCCATGCGGCTGCTTCGGCAGAGGCGCAATGCGTAAGCCCAAATTGACTGAGCTCCTTTGGGCTTACGCTTTTGTGCAGATCCGATGCCGTCTTACGTTGCAAACGGGCCGGGATCCCCTGCGCGCGCACTGCCGCCGTTGAATGCGTCTGGCTCGTCGGAAAACACCTCGTGCTCGGCAATGATGCTCTCGCGATCGACGCACTGCACATGCCAATGGCCATTGTCCAATGGGCAAGCTTTGCTGCGTGTGCCGCATCCGAAGTAATCGGCACGACCCCTTTGCGCTTCCCACCTCTGTTGGGCAACGTCCTGATGTGTGTCCTTCGTAGCGCGCATGTCGCTCGATGTGCTTAGCCGCAGCCCGTGAAGCATAAGAAGCGCTTTCGACGTGGCGGGGTCGAGTAACAGCGTGCCGTCGGACGCGGACTTCCACGTTCCCCAGGGTGGGACGTCGAGCCACTCGTGTCCTTCGCGGGACCAGCGGGCATTTTCCCGGTCGAGCCACAGCACCGCAAACGCGGATTCGCCGGCGTGATCGAATGCATCGAGCTTGATGGTGATACGCATGGCCGGTTTCCTCCGAGGACGTGTCAATGACGCAGCACCCATTCGACGAGCGTATGCGCGTCTTCTGGCGAGAGCGGGCCGCCGCGCTCCGCTGGCGAGGGCATCGCCATGTTGCCCCAATGCGCCCGACCTCCCACGCGCAGCTTATGTTCGAGCATGAGCTGGGCATGCGGGTCGTCGCGGTATCGATTGGCGATCTCCTGGAACGACGGCGCAAGGAAAGGCGCGTCGTTCATGTGGCAGAACATGCAATGTTGCTGGTCGATTAGGGCAGTCGGCTCGGACTGTGCGAGCGCTCGCGACGCGAGGAGCAGCAACGCCCCGAGCAGTGCCGCCAACGCGACGTGGCGGGCGTGAACATGCACGCCATGTGATCGGGCCTGCGAGTCATGAGGAAGGTGAGTGAGCATGGCGGATAAACGGAAGTGGGACACTGTGATGATGCAAGCGCACCCGTCCCGGATCGTTGATCTGCATCAACGCATGCCATGCGCCAAGCGCGAACACTAGAGCCGTATTCGAGCCCTTGCCTTTACCCGAAAGTGCTGACATGAACATCACGTTTCTTGCGCAAGCGCCGATATATCTCAGCGATGAGCCCGCGCTGCTGTTCACCGCTTTGGTGGACGACCGCAGCGTCGAATGTACGATCTCTGCGGAAGCGCTTGAGGATCACTTCGGCGCGGCGTCTTTGCGAGAAGAGGATCTACAACGCGCGTTCGAGAACAACCGCGCGGTCATAGAAGGCGCCGCAGAGCAATTGTTGACGAGCGTCGGGTGCAGACCGGTGATGCTTCGTAGCGGATATTTCAGATTCAGCGGGAAACGCATGGCTGTCGGCATGGAGCCCAGGCATGCGCGTTCCTTGAATGAAGGTCATAGGGCGGGGAATGGAAGTCAGCGCGGAACTCACGTGCCGGGAGGCGAATAATGCGAGCCATGCTCTATGAGGGAACCGATCGGCTACTGCGGGCAGCCGATGTCGAGGAACCGGTCGCGGGTCCCGGACAGTTGCTCATCAACGTGACGGCCTGCGGTGTTTGCCGGACGGATCTACATCTCATCGACGGCGAATTACCGCATCCGAAGCGCCCGGTGATCCCCGGACACGAGGTTGTCGGTCGTGTCATCGCTATCGGTCCTGGCGTGCAGGAATTCTTCTCGGTCGGAGATCGTGTTGGCGTGCCGTGGATGGGTCACACGTGCGGCGATTGTACTTATTGCCTCAACGATCGCGAGAATCTCTGCGACAGCCCCGGCTTCACCGGCTATACGCTTGATGGCGGCTACGCCGAACGTATGGTCGTTGATAGCCACTTTGCCCTGCATCTTCCGCGGCGCTACACCGACTTTGAAGCAGCCCCGTTGTTGTGCGCGGGGCTCATCGGCTTTCGGACGCTGCGCATGGCGGGACACACCAAGCGCCTCGGGATTTATGGCTTTGGCGCCGCTGCGCACATCGTCGCGCAGGTGGCGCAGCATCAAGGCCGGACCGTCTATGCGTTCACCCGTCCGGGCCACAACTCGGCACAGGAACTTGCATTGCAGTCAGGTGCTGCCTGGGCCGGCAGCAGCACCGAGCGCGCGCCGGACGAACTCGACGCCGCGCTGATCTTCGCCTCGGCGGGTGAGCTCATCCCTGTGGCATTGCGCGCGATTTGCAAGGGCGGCGTGGTCGTTTGCGGCGGCATTCATATGAGCGACATTCCGTCGTTCCCTTATTCGCTGCTCTGGGGTGAACGGCGCATCGTCTCGGTCGCCAATCTGACGCGTGCCGATGGAGTCGACTTCATGCGGTATGCGACCGACATTCCATTGCGCGTGCAGACTCAGATCTACCCGCTTGCCGAGGCGAATCGGGCGCTCGCCGATTTGCGGGACGGCAGAGTAGTCGGAGCGGCAGTGCTGCGTGTCGCCGAGTGACGACAAGCAGCACTGCGCGTGCTCACACGCTTTCGAGGCCCGCCTGATCGAGGATTTTCACTTCCTTGCCGCGCGCATCAACCACGCCGGCCTTCTGCAACTTCGAGAACATGCGGCTCACAGTCTCGAGCTTGAGGCCGAGATAACTGCCGATCTCTTCGCGCGTCATGCGCAAAACGAACTGAGCGGGCGAATAGCCGCGCGCCTTCATGCGCGTCGAAATGTTAAGCAGAAACGCTGCGACCCGTTGCTCGGCCGTCATCGTGCCGAGCAATAACATGAGGTTGGATTCCCGCACGATTTCGCCGCCCATCAGGCGATGCACATGGTGCTGGATCGCCTTGACCTCGCGGCAAAGTAGTTCGAGGAGGTCGAACGGGATGATGCAGACGACACTGTCTTCGAGCGCAATTGCATCGCACCCGTGGCGGTCGGAGCTTACGCCGTCGAGGCCAAGTGCGTCACCGGCGAGATGAAAACCCGTGACTTGCTCGTTTCCGTCCCGGTGTACAACCACGGTTTTAAAGCAGCCGCTGCGCACCGCATAGACGCTCTGAAAGGCATCCCCGGACCGGTAGAGCGTCTCGCCCCGCCGCACGTTCCGTGTCGAGCAGATGATCGCGTCTAGCCGCATATATTCATCTGACGAGAGGCCGCTCGGCATACAGACATGTTGCATCGAGCAGGTTGAGCATCGCACGGCCTTGCGCGTCGCGGGAGGCTGAGAGATATCCGCTATCTGGAAGGCGCGGCGCGGCGACGGTGCTTCAAATTGCCGGACGATAGGTTTGCCTTCGTTCACTGAGAGCATGCTGTGTCTCCTGTCGAACTGGTGTTCTCGCGTACGAGCCGGATGCCGGAAAGCTCAGCCCTCGATGCGCGGCAGACGAATCCATGCGTCGAATTATTGGCTGCGCTACCCTGGAAATAAATCGGCGATCGCGGAAAGTTCGGTAGGGATTTCGGCAGGCGTGTAGGGAAATGCTGACACGTTGCTGGGGACGCACCTCAGCCGTCGTCGACGTCATCATCGAAAAGCTTGTGACGCACCGCGTAGCGTACGAGCCCCGCCTCGTGCGGCATCTGCATCTTGTCCAGAACACGCGCTTTGTACGTGCTGACGGTCTTTGCGCTAACGGAGAGCGCCTCGCCAATCTGGTTGATGGATTCGCCTGCGCAAAGCCGGCGGAAGACTTCGAATTCCCGGTCCGACAAGCGTTGATGCGGCAGCGCGTCGGCAGGCTCGGTCAGGCTTTGGGCAAAGCGCTCCGCCATCGCTACGCTCACGTACGCGCCACCCGCGGCGACCTTGGTGATGGCGGCAAGCAATTCCGCGCTCGCGCTCTCCTTGGTCAGATAACCCGACGCGCCCCCCTTGAATGCTCGTGCGGCGTATTGGTGCTCAGCGTGCATGGTGAGCACGAGAATGCGCAGCGAGGGCATCTCCTCTTTGATCTGTTTGAGCAAATCGATGCCGCTTCGGCCCGGCATCGATAGATCAAGCACCAGTACCTGCGCTGGCGTTGAGCGCACCAAAGCTAAAGTGCTCGCGGCGTCGTTGGCTTCGCCGGCCACCACGAATTCACGCGCATTGGCGAGAATCTGGCGCAGTCCGTCGCGCACCATCGCGTGATCATCCGCAATTAGCACTCTCGTGGTCATGGTTGCGCTTCCTTGTCTCGCACCGCCTCGCGCGGCAGGACGACTGTCAGGACGAACCCGGTTTCTGGCATTGCATCGATGAAGACCTGCCCGCCCAGTGCATTGGCCCGTTCACGCACGCCGAGCAGGCCGAAGCACTTGCTGCCCGCCGCCGGCAAGGCCGAAGCGCCGATGCCGTCGTCGGCGACGCGCAGCACGCAACTGTCGCCGTCGGCACGCAGCGACAGATCGACGCGGCTCGCATGGGCATGACGCGCGACATTCGTCAGTGCTTCCTCAATGATACGGAAGATCGCCGTCGCTGCGTCGGCGCCGAACGCAATTTCGCCGGTCTCGACGTCGTGTTTGACCTCGATCCCGTGGCGTTGCGTGAAGTCGTCGACAAGCCAGTCGATGGCCGCCTGCAATCCAAGATCGTCAAGCATGACGGGCCGCTGTTGCGCCGCTATGCGCCTGAGCGAGGCAATATTGCGATCGATTAGACCGACCATGCGCTGCATCTGAGTGCCAACATCTTCATGTAGCAGGATATGGGTGTCAAGCTGTGCGTGCAGCGCAAACACATTCATTTTGAGCGCGCTAAGTGTTTGTCCTAGATCGTCGTGCAGTTCACGTGCGACACGGGTTTTTTCCTGCTCGCGGATTTCCTGGAGATTCGCAGAAAGCGCGCGCAATTCCTCACGTGACTGTCTGAGCGCTTCGTCCGCCTTCACGCGTTCGGTCACGTCGCGAAGAATCACGGTGAACAGCTTCTCCTCATCATCTTCGACCTGCGATATCGATGCCTCAATAGGGAACTCCTCCCCGCCCGCGCGCAATCCGTACAAGACGCGCTGCGGACCCATCTGGCGATCTGAGACCCCGGTCTTACCGAACTGCCGGACCTGATGTTCGTGCGCCGCACGGTAACGTTCGGGGATGAAGCGCGACAGAGGGCCGCCGATCGCGTCGCTTGCGGCACACTGAAAAACACGCTCCGCCATGGGGTTGAACAGGAGAATGCGCTGCGCCGAATCGATGGTGATGATGGCGTCTGTCGTAGACCGGATGATGCTGTCGAGCCGTGCGTGGCTCATGCTTCTTTGATCAAAGCCCGCCTGCGCGGCGCGTTGCCTGCCAAGGACAACAGTGAGGCTCGCGAGCAGCAGAGCGGACATCGCTGCTCCTGCTAGCAGCCACGCGCGCGCTGACGTGGCGATAGTTCCGGCGGGGCAAAACGCGAGAAACTGCTGGATGCCAATCCACCACCCGCCGAAGAGCGCCGCTCCCGCGAGCATCCCGTACATAAGCATCCTGTACGACAAGGCGTCAGGGACGGACGAACCGTTCGGTTGTGCGGGGCTGTGGCCTACGATTTTGCTCATATTCGCCTTGGACAAACGGAGGTCAGCCGGCCGTGCTTGCGTTTCGAAACCGCACGGTAAGGGAATGGCGAATTCATTATATTTCGAGATCCGGGTGCGGGGCGCACCTGAGTCAAAGGCGTCCGCGCCCGCGATGCGTTGCAGTCACTTGGTAGGTTGCGATGCGCTCTCACGACGTTTCGCGTCTTCTTCCGCCTCCCGTCCTGGCACGAGCATGACGGGGCAATGCGCGAGCCGCATGAAACGCTCAGCGACGCTGCCGAGCACAAGGCGTCGCCAGCCACGCCGGCCATGCGTGCCCATGACGACGAGCTCGGCGCCAAAGCCTTCGGCACATCGCAGAATGCGTTGTGCGATGTCATTGCCCGTCAGCTCGACTTCGCTCATGCGCGGCGTGCCTTTCACGCTTTCGCGCGCCATGCGCTCGACGGCCTGAGCGCCCAGTCGCTTGCCCTCTTCGAGAAGCGCTTCGCGTATATCAGGGTAGAAGGTCGCTGCAGCGTTGTAGGCGACGGGCTGTAAATCGACGACATAGAGCGGCTGGAGCTCGGCGTCGTTTGCACGCGCGATCTTGATCGCCTCGTCGAACGCGTGCGCGGAAGTAATGCTGCCGTCGATCGGAGCGAGGATTCGCTTGTACATGGTGGACTCGTCGAACGTGGGACAGGTTTCGGTCAATGCGACATGAGAACAGGCACCGGCATTGAGCGCAGCATGGTTCGTGTGGCGCCTCCGAGCACGACTTCCTGCCAGCGGGAATGGCCGTAGCCGCCCATGACGATGAGATTCGCGCCGACGCTTCGCGCCTCTAAGATCAACGCGTCGCCGACGGGCGTGTCAGCGGTTTCGACGGTTGGATCGGTTTCGCGGACGGTCACGCGCACGCCGTGCCTCGCGAGCGTTGACGCGATATCCGCGCCGGGGATGCGGGCGCCGGCCTGGTCGCGTTTTATCGCATCGATGCTCACGAGTGTGACGTGCCTGGCTTTCCCCAGGAACGGCAACGCATCCTGCACCGCTCGCGCGGCTTCCCGGCTGGCGTTCCAGGCGACCAGTACGTTGTCGCCCATGTTCGGGAACACGCCCGAATAGGGTAGGAGCAAGAGCGGACGTCCGGTCGTCATGACGAGCGTCTCGGCGAAGTGATCGGCGATATAGGTTTCCGGGTCGTTCGGATCGTCTTGTCCAGCGATGACGAGATCCGCGCACCGTCCGCGCCGGGCGACTTGCTCATGCGCGGGTGTCGGCGCTTCGATCCAGTCTCCGGAGAGTCCGGAGCGGGAGAGGCCGGCATGAAACAGCCGTTCCAGCGAACGGCAACGCTCCTGCCGATGGTTTTCAAGTTTTTCATACCAGCCTGCTGAGGCTGCCATGACACCCCAAGGCGACGGCTCTGGCGTGAACGTCGCGAAGATGGCCTCCAGGTGCGCTTTGAAGCGTTGAGCGATCGAGAGGGCGCGATCGAGACGATATGTGGCGCGCTCACTCGTATCCAGGTGAACGACGATGCTCCGGTAGCTCATCCAGGGACTCCTGAAGCGGGTGGCATCGAAAAGCGATGCGTCATGGCGTGATACCGAGTCTGCGGCCGTCGTCTTGGATGGTGATTGACTCAAATCAAACGATTACATCTCGGCTTCGATGGCGGCATACATTGATCTGGCTCAAGGGCGCGAAGGTCGCAACCCGTAGAGTTGGCGTGTCCCACGCGCGTCACTCGGTTCCGTCCATCAAGCGTTTTAGCCTCAGCCAACGATGAAAGCCTATATTCCCGATCTCGTCGCGGGCCACGGCGCTGTCGCCGACACGCATGCGAGCCGATCGACCGACCCGTGTCATGTCGATCTGCCACCCGCCGATGAAGGAATGCGGGCGTTCGATCGCTCGACCCATGCCGTGCTTGCTGCGCTTACGTCGGGTGTTTCGCCCGCGTCGCTGAGTCTCGCGTGGCTCGACTGGGCGCTGCATTTCGCGATCTCGCCGGGCAAGTGGCTAGAGCTGTGGGAGCAGGCCATGAAGGGGCTCGCCGGTACGGCGCCGCGTTCGGAGGCCGATCCGCGGTTCGGATCGGCCGCGTGGGAACGCTGGCCGTTCTCCGCCTACCGGGATACGTTTCTACGCGTCGAGCAATGGTGCAGCCAGGCCACGACGGGCGTGCTCGGAGTCGAGCGGCATCACGAGGACGTTATGCGCTTCGCTGTGCGGCAGATGCTCGATGCTATCTCGCCAGGCAATTTCGTGTGGACCAATCCCGCCGTCATCGAGGAAGCCATCCATACGCGTGGCGCCAACTTCGCGAGAGGTGCGCGGCATCTACTCGAAGATCTGGAAAATCTGTGCGAGCGTTCGCGCGGACAGCACAAGCAACATGGACCGTTCTCGCCTGGCGTGAACGTCGCCGTCACACACGGCAAGGTCGTATGGCGCAACGCACTGTGTGAGTTGATTCAGTACACGCCTGTGACTTCACAGGTGGCGCGCGAGCCCGTGCTGATCGTGCCGTCCTGGATCATGAAATACTATGTGCTCGATTTGCAACCACATAACTCGCTGGTCCGCTTTCTTGTCGATGCGGGCTTCACCGTATTTGCGATCTCGTGGCGGAACCCAGGCGCCGAAGCCCGTGATGTCGGCCTGAACGACTATTTGAAGAAGGGCTTGCTGGCTGCACTCGACGAAGTGAGATCGAGAAGCGCAAATGCGCGGGTCCACGCGACGGGCTATTGTCTGGGCGGCACGCTGTTGGCGATCGCGGCGGCGGCGCTCGCGCGCGACGGCGATAGTGCGGGGCTCGCCAGCATCACGTTGCTCGCTGCATTGACTGACTTCAGCGAACCGGGCGAACTCGGCATCTTTATCGATGCGGGCCAACTCGCAGCGCTCGATGCGCTCATGTGGGAGCAAGGTTTCCTAGACGGCGCACAGATGGCTGACGCCTTTCAACTTCTCAATGCGCGGGATCTCATTTGGTCGCGCATGATGAGCGAATACCTGCTCGGCAGGCGATCGAAACCGAACGACCTGATGGCCTGGAACGCTGACACGACGCGCATGCCATACCGCATGCACAGCGAGTACCTCTCGAAGCTGTTCCTGCATAACGATCTCGCCGAAGGACGTTATTGCGTGGAGGGCGCGCCCGTCGCGTTATCCGACATCGAACAGCCGACCTTCGTGATCGGCACGGAACGCGACCATGTTTCACCATGGCGCTCGGTCTACCAATTGCATCTGCTGACGCACAATTCGCTCACTTTCGTGCTCACTTCAGGCGGGCACAACGCGGGCATCGTTTCGGAACCGGGGCACGCCGGGCGCCATTATCGTAGCGCTATCCGAGCGGAGGGTGCGGCGTACCGCAGCCCCGAGACGTTCCTAACCGAATCTCAGCCTTTGGAAGGCTCATGGTGGCCGCTATGGTCTCAGTGGCTGCATGCACGGTCCAGTGGCGAAGTTGAGCCACGTTGCGTGGCCGCCGGAATCATTGACGCGCCCGGCACGTATGTCCTGCAACGTTAACACGCCGCGCGCTGCGACGAATTTTTGAATCACTCGAGGGAGAACCGACATGTCGCTCAAGGGATCTATCGACGATAGCGATTGGACCGTCAGTTGCATTACGGAGCAAACGCCAAGAGGCATAGAATGCTCGATCAACGTGGAGCAGCGCAACGTGGACGGCGGACGCTTCATGCACCGGTTCAAGCATGCGCATACGTTCGACAATGAGCGCGAGGCTATCCTCGCAGGACTGCGCGAAGGCATGACCTGGATTCGTCTCAAGACTTCGCATACGATTGGCGTTTAGCTCAAGTCGGCTGTTACTGAGCGATTCTGGTGCCGAATCTGATGTAGTCGAACCTGCAGCGAATGCCAGAATGCGCGCTGCTCGAACGCGTCTAGATCGATGTTCGTCTGAAAAGTCTCCGTGATCCGTTGCTCGTCGCGCTCCAAAGGCTCAGCATGAAGAAGTTGTTGCTTGAGCACGACCACATCCGCATCCGAAGGCCCATCCTGCGAGCAGGCGCGCGAGGCGACGCGCGCGAACAGCACGGAGCGGGGCGCCACGAAATCGAGGATCAGCACGGGCACGCGTAACACGCTCGCGACTTCCATGAAGCGCTCGCGGTGCGCGCGTAGGAGGAACGTCGCATCGACGATGGCGGCCATTCCCGCGTCGAGTACGTTGCAGGTGAGCTCTAGCAAATGCTCGTAATGTCTATCAATGGCGGCGGGGTCGTATGCCTCGGCCGGGAGACGCCCGCCTCGCGGCGGCGCCAACGGTGTCACGCGCTTGCGCTCGATATCGCTAACGATCCGCACAGCGCCAATTAGATGCGCGAGTGCAGCGCTTGCTGCGGACTTCCCGGAGCCGGAATATCCGTGGCATAGTAGGAGATACGCCGATCCACCGCGCGCCGCAATTGACGCTGTGCGCACGTATCGTCGCGCTTCGTCCGCGTGCCGCTTCAAACTTTCCACCAGCGCTCGCACGAGCGCTCGATATACGACATAGAAGCGCCATCCCTGGAGCCCGGCATAGTCGCCCGTCGCGAGCAGCCACGCGCTTAGGGCCCGTGCGCCGAGGTCGTTCCGGCCGTGCGCTTCGAGGTCCATGACAAAGAAGGCCACATCGCTTACCACGTCGATCCATCGCAAGCCCGCGTCGAACTCGATGCAGTCAAAGATCAAAGGCCTCTTGCCCTGCAACACAATGTTCTGCAAATGAAGATCCCCGTGGCATTCGCGCACGAATTCTTGTGCGCGTCGTTGCTCGAAGTGTCTTTCGAGGCGCAGCAACTCCGCCCCGCACCAGTCAGTGAGCTCTTTTGATATGAGCCGCGGCGCGATCGTGCGCAGATCGTTGAGTACCGAGCGGAGCTGACGCGCACAAAAATCGCTTGTCCCATACACGCGGCGCGGCGGTATGCGAGACGCGCATCGATGGAAGCTTGCGATGTCTGTCGCCGTGCGCTCGATGGTGTCGCCGTCCAGCGCGCCGGCGTCGATCAGGCGCGCAAAAATTCGTTTGTTGTCGAAGCGGCGCATCATGACCGCATGTTCGACCGCCACCCCTGCGCCCTTGATTCGAAGCCCGCGTCCGCGCCGCACGATCGGGACGACACGCAGATAGATTCGCGGCGCGAGCCTTCGATTGAGGCGGCACTCGTCCTCGCAGGCGAGAGAGCGTGCCGACGCGCGCGAGAAGTCCACGAATCCGAGATCGACCGGTTTCTTGATCTTGTAGGCGAAGCGGCCCGCCAGATAGACGATCGAGATGTGCGTTTCGATCCGCTCAATGCGTCCGGCCGGATGCGGATAGGTTGCGGGCCGGTGCATGGCCTTGTCCACTGCTCGTAATTGTCGCCGTCCAAAGCGTTGCTCGAGCCGTTTATTCAAGGTTTCGGTCATGACGTTAATGAGAGCGTCTCGGCGGGTCTGGCTGCTCCAGTTCGGTAGCCTTCAGGGCATTGTTGGCGGCATCACGGTCCGCCTTGCGGTTGATGCGTGCGTTGTCAACCTCTTCCTTGTAGCGCGCGTTGGCCTCGGCGATGGCGGTGCGCCGTTCCCGTTTCGACGACTGCTTCGATGCATGGTAATCGGCGTTGGCCTGAGCGTTGGCGTTGCGCCTTGCCACGAACGGGTCGGCCTTTCCCGGTGTGACGATCCGTTGTTCCCCCGATGCGTCCTCGAGCGACGCGGGCTGTGCCATGGCAATCGACGGCCAGCATATGAACGCTAACGAGGCAAGCGCGATTGCTGCCCAAGGCGCGTGGCACATACTAGACGCGTGTGACTTCATTGTTTTTCTCCGCAGGATTCATCCATCGAAGATGACTGTAGCGCGTTGAACAGGTGTTACCGATTGACTCAGGTCAACGCCACGAAAGGGATGGTGCTCTTAGCTCGTTTGATTCACGTCAAGCCGTCCGCCTCAGTTGACGGCAGCATGGGATGACTTAATCGAGAATGTTTTTCGAGGGATGCATGCAGCGAATCTTCTATGCCGTGATAGTCGGCTTGATCGCCCTGGGCGTGTCCGGATGCATTTACGTGCCCGTCAACCGGAACCCGCATGCAGACAACATTCTCGTACCGGTGCCCGTGGACCTGCCTCGCTACATGGGGCGTTGGTACGTGATCGCGAATATGCCGATGGTGGATGAGCGTGATTACGTGGCAAGTTGCGCCGTGTGGACGTTGCGCCCCGATGGACGTGTCGAGGATGCCGTCGTAGGGCGCAAGCACGGCTTCGATCAACCGGAAACAGGCACCACGTTCATCGCGAAGCCTGGGCACGGATCGCAGAATTCGGTTTGGCGGGTGCGTCCCTTGTGGCCGTTCGAGTTTATCGTGCTTACGGTGTACGTTGACCCCGACTATGAGTACACAGTCCGTGCGACCCCGGACAAGGAATTCGCATGGATACTCTCGCGCCATCCCACCATGAGCGAAGAGACATACCAGTCGCTGCTTGCGCGGCTCGATCAAATGGGCTTTGACACGCCGCGCTTCAAAAGAGTGGTGCAATTCCCCGAGCAAATCGGTCAGCCTGGCTTCCACGCGGTGCGCTGAAGCTTGATTGAAGAAGGAGATTCGCACAAAGCGGGTGTAGACTTTTCCTTACACGATCGACCGCCCGCTCACAGCATCTTCCGCCGTTCCTGATCGGCGTTGCCTGCTGGCTCGCCCATACTGCAATCAGACGAGGCGCGCGCATCAGCGCGAATCGGGGCGCAACACCCTCTGTGCTGCGCTTCCGGATCCGGGCGTCCTCGACGGAAGAGGAGTCGAAGATGGCCAGCCAGCGATTTCTGTCGAGACAAGAGATCTTCGACCACGCAGTCGATCATCTGTCCACGCAGCGTAGCGCGGCCCTGTTGCCCCGTGGCGGCGCAGCTTATCGCGGCGGATGCGGCGGATGGCCGATCGGCAGTTTCATCCGGCCGGCCGACTACGCGAGTGTGATCGAAGGCGTGCCGGTGCGCTTTCTCGACCCGGATGTGCCCGGGCGGCCTGACATTATGGAGCTGGGTCTCGCCGTGTTGCGGCGTGCGCTGAGGCGGGCTCGCATCGACGTAGACGATTCGTGCACTGTCGCGCTTCTCAGCTGCCTGCAGAACGTGCATGACGTCTTCGGCGTGTGGGAGTGGCGCGAGAGACTCGTCTCCATCGCCCAACAGTTCCAGCTGACCTGCGCGTTTCTCGCCAAGGCTGCCTGAGCTCCGGTTACGTCGCCTTGATGTGCATCAATCGTAAAGTGCCGATTGATGGGACGCTTGCCGTGGTCGCACACGGTGCGTTTCGTTGCACGCAAACATGCTCGGATTCCCGCAGACATTCAGCTTCCCCAAGCGCTCGGCACATCGATTGAATCAAGGTTCGCCATCAATGCGGGCGGGTGAATCGACTGAGGTGTTGCGCAAGATCGCGCGCCTCGACGGCGACGAGGCGCTCGCGCGCATGTCGAGCGCGGCATCGGGGCTGGAAGCGGCCGAGGCGCTCAAGCGATTGCAAAGACATGGGCCGAACGATGTCGCGCGCGCGAAGCAGCACGGTGTGCTACGTGAACTTGCCGGCCGCTCGGTCAATCCGCTCAATGCCCTTCTTTTGTCGCTCGGGACGGTGTCGCTCTATCTCGGGGAGCAGCGCGCCGCGGCGATGATCGTCGTCATGGTAGTTCTGAGCGTCGGTCTCGGCTTCGTTCAGGAGCATCGCTCCAACCAGGCCGCGGATGCGTTGCGCCGAATGGTTCGCACGACCGCGACCGTTCGCCGTCGCGGTGAAAGCCATACCGACCACATCGAAGTGCCGATCGAGGGAGTCGTGCCAGGCGATATCGTGCTGCTTTCGGCCGGCGACATGGTCCCCGCCGATCTGCGGCTCATCGCAGCCAAGGACCTGTTCGTCAATCAGTCGGCATTGACGGGCGAGTCGATGCCGGTCGAGAAATTTGCTCATGCTGCCGCAATCGATGTGCAAACGACGTTCGATCTTCCGAATATATGCTTTACCGGCACATCGGTGCTGAGCGGAGCCGGCTGCGGCGTCGTGGCGCTGACGGGCCCGCGCACGGCATTCGGGCATGTGGCGGGCATGATCGCCGCGCAGCGCGCGCTCACGAGTTTCGATCGCGGCATCTCGCGCTTCACGTGGATGATGATCGGGCTGATCGCCGTGATGGTCCCGCTCGTGTTCGTGATCAATGGTCTGACGAAGGGCGACTGGTTCGAAGCGTTGCTCTTTGCCGTTGCAGTGGCGGTTGGACTCACGCCTGAAATGTTGCCGATGATCGTAACGGTCAATCTCGCGAAAGGCGCGATCGACATGGCCAAGGCGCGCGTGATCGTCAAGCGTCTTGATTCAATTCAGAACTTTGGCGCGATGGACGTGCTCTGCACCGACAAGACCGGTACGCTTACGCAGGACCGAATCATTCTTAAGCGGCATCTTGACGTTCACGGCGACGAGTCCGACCGCGTGCTCGAATACGCCTATCTGAACAGTCTCTATCAGTCGGGGCTGAAGAACCTGCTCGATGTAGCGGTGCTCCAGCATGTGGAGATGGAGGAGCACCTGAAGATCGGTGGCGGATTCCAAAAAGTCGACGAAATGCCGTTCGACTTCGAGCGGCGGCGCATGTCCGTGGTGCTGGCCCGGGAAAACGGCGAGCGCCTGCTGATCTGCAAGGGGGCGGTGGAAGAAGTGTTTGCCGTTTGCACGCGCTATGCGACCGAAGCCGAGGAGGGCGCGCTCGATGCGGGCCATTTTGCCGATGCGCAGCGCACGACCGCTGCACTCAACGCGGACGGCTTTCGCGTGGTCGCCGTGGCATGCAAGCGCCTGCCCGAAGCGTCGCGCCCTTACACGACGGCAGACGAGCGCGAGCTCACGCTGATGGGCTATATCGCGTTTCTCGATCCGCCAAAAGAAACCTGCGCCGCCGCGCTTGCCGCGCTCGCAGCCAGCGGCGTTCAGGTGAAGATCCTTACTGGCGACAACGACATCGTTACCCGCAAGATCTGTCACGAGGTCGGGATCCGCGCGGATCGCATCGCGCTCGGCCGCGAGCTCGAATCGGCCTCTCCCGAGGCGCTCGAAACGCTTTCGGAAGGCGTCTCGGTATTCGCGAAGGTATCGCCCGCGCAGAAAGCGGCCATCATCGAAGCCTTGCGCCGACGAGGCCACGTGGTGGGCTATCTCGGCGACGGCATCAACGATGGTCCCGCGCTCAAGGCCGCGGACGTGGGCGTATCGGTCGATAGCGCGGTCGATATCGCGAAGGAATCGGCCGATATCATCCTGCTGGAGAAGAGTCTTGCCGTGCTCAACGAGGGCGTGCTGGAAGGCAGAAAGGTATTCGGCAACATCACGAAGTACATCAAGATGGGAGCGAGCTCGAACTTCGGCAACATGTTCAGCGTGCTCGGGGCGAGCGCCCTGCTTCCGTTTCTGCCGATGGCGCCGATTCAGGTGCTCACCAACAATCTACTGTATGACTTTTCGCAGGCCGCCATTCCCACGGACAACGTCGACGAAGACTACCTCGCCATGCCGAGGCGCTGGGACATCGGCACGATCTTCAGGTTCGTCGTGCTGATCGGACCTATCAGCTCCCTGTTCGACTACGCGACCTACTTCATGATGCTGTACGTCTTCCATGCCTGGGACAATGCGCCGTTGTTCCAGACCGGCTGGTTTGTCGAATCCCTGATGAGCCAGACGCTCATCATTCATATCATCCGGACGGCGAAGGTGCCGTTCGTCGAGAGCCGCGCGAGTGCGGCTTTGATCGCGACGAGTCTTTCGGTCGCGGCTTTCGGCATGGTCCTGCCTTATCTTTCGCTGGGTTCGCTGCTCGGCCTCGTGCAATTGCCGGGCAGATACTGGATCGGACTGCTGGCCATTCTCGCGAGCT
The DNA here is from genome assembly GCF_023631165.1 of Caballeronia sp. AZ1_KS37. Lineage (NCBI taxonomy): Bacteria > Pseudomonadati > Pseudomonadota > Betaproteobacteria > Burkholderiales > Burkholderiaceae > Caballeronia > Caballeronia sp. AZ1_KS37. Next base: position 23,460 of record NZ_JALQDP010000043.1, read on the forward strand.
ATGCGCTGTTCACGCACATCCTCAAACGCTGGTTCGTACGCCGGTTCGGCCTGAACTGAACGGACACCGCTTGACCTGCATCAATGAGCCGCGCGCGCTGCCCGTTACGCTGAGTGCTCCGTCAACAAGCGAGCGGAAGTATCCGGTCGAGCCTTCCAGAAAGGGCGCAGCGTGATAGGCATCCTGAAACTGGCGTTCAAGCTGCTCGTCAACGACAGTGCGAAGTTCACGGCGTTGATCGTGGGCATCACTTTCGCGGTCTTCCTGATGGTCGAGATGACCTCGCTCTTTGCAGGCATCCTGAACCGCTCGTCGTCCACCGTCATCAACATCGGAGCCAAGGTCTGGATCATGGACCCTGGCGTGCAGACGATCGCCAGCAGCATCGGCATGCCGGACTATGTACTCGACGCGGTGCGCAGCATTGACGGCGTGAAGTATGCGGTCCCGCTCTATTCCGGCGGAGCGCTCGTGAAATTGCGCAACGGCGCCTATCAGGCCGTTACCGTGATCGGCCTCGACGACACGAGCCTCTTCGGCCGTCCCGCGATGCAGCGCGGAAGGATCGAGGACATCTACGCGGAGAACGGCTTCATCGCGATCAACGACCCGGAGTTCCATAAGCTCGGCAATCCCACGCTGGGCAGCGATTTCGAGCTCAACGATCATCGCGGCGTGATTGTCGGCATCGGGACCGTGACGAGCAGCGGCCTGTTCGGCTCGCCGACGCTTTACACGACCTTCAAGCGCGCCGTCGAGTACATTCCGTCGGCTCGCTTCACCACCTCCTATATCCTCGTCGAGCCGAGGTCCGAAGCGGACATTCCTCATATCAAGGAGGCGGTGCACGCGCTCGGCTACCTTGCTTACACGAAGCGCGAGTTCATGCAGCGCATCGCGGACTTCTACAAGTATGAAACCGGACTCGGCACCAACATCCTGCTGATGACGGCGATCAGCTTCATCGTCGGACTGTCCATCTCCGGTCAGACCTTCTATACGTTCATTCTCGAGAACCTCGAAAGGTTTGGCGCGCTGAAGGCGATCGGCGCGAAGAGTCACGAACTGGTGGCGATGATCCTGTTTCAAGCCACGTTTACCGCATTGACTGGCTATGGACTCGGCGTCGGGCTGTGCGCGGGACTCATCACCCTCGCGCGCATGCGCATTCCCGATTACGCGGCGATCATCTCCTACGGCAATCTGACGCTCGCTTTCGTGATGGTGCTTGTGATCGCGGCGAGTTCGAGCTACCTGGGCGTGCGGCGCGTGCTGCGCATCGAACCCTTCGATGTCTTCCGGGGATAGGCATGCCCGAGATCGCCATCGATGCGCGTGCGGTGTCGAAGTGGTTCGGCGAGGGCGATGCGCGCACGTACGCCGTGCGCGAAGTGTCGATGCAGGCGCGCTTCGGGGAGATGCTCCTCATTGTTGGCCCATCGGGCAGCGGCAAGACGACGCTGCTCAGCGTGATATCCGGCATCCTGAGACCCGACGAGGGCGGAGTAGTGGTGGATGGCGTCGATCTCTGGAAGCAATCGAAGGACGCACTGGCCGATTTCCGCCTCAAACGCATCGGTTTCGTATTTCAGGACTATCACCTCTTCGGTCGGCTCACGACAGTGGAGAACGTGGCCATTCCACTGATCCTCAAGCGGCAGCCGTGGGAGGATGCAACCGCGAAGGCGCTCGACTGTCTGAAGATCGTCGGGCTGGCCAATCGCGCCGATCTCACGCCGGTCAAGTTATCGGGCGGCGAGCAACAGCGCATCGCGATCGCGCGTGCGATCGTGGGGCAGCCCGACATCCTCATTCTCGACGAACCAACCGCATCGCTGGACGGCGACACCGGACGCAACATCATCGAATTCGTGAAGCATCACGTGCTCAATGAGCGTCGCTGCATCGTGATCGTGACGCATGACAGCCGCATTTTCGAGTACGCCGACCGCATCCTCAAGATGGAGGACGGGCGGCTGACTCACATCGAGCAAGGCGGCGCACGATGAAGCGGATCATTCTCTTTCTGCTTGCATTCGCCGGTTTCGCTGCCGGGATGTTCGCGGCGTACGTGTACGGCATTCAGCAGCAGCCGCAGCCGCCGGTCTTCGATCCGGCTTCGAATCCGTATACGCGCGGCGTGTACGCCAACGGTATCGTCGAGAGTGAGCAGAGCGCCGGCGAGAACGTCAACGTTTATCCGGAAGTGTCGGGGCCGGTCATGCAGATCTTCGTGCACGAAGGCCAAGCGGTGCATGCCGGCGATCCGCTCATCGCGATCGACGATACCGTGCAGCGTGCGACGAGCGCGCAGGCGGCGGCCCAGGCGGACGCGGCGCAGGCGTTGCTGGACGAGTTGCGGGCCCAGCCGCGCGCCGAGACGCTGGAAGTATCCAGGGCGCAGGTCGGCGCGGCGACGGCAAGTCTCAAGATGGCGCAGGACCAGTATGAAAAGCAGCGCCGTGCATTCGAGATCGATCCCAAGGCAGTGAGCCGCGACGCGATGGACAACGCCCAGAACGCATGGAAAGTGGCACAGGCCAATCTTGACGTCGCCGCGCGCCAGTACCGGCTGACCCAGGCGGGGGCCTGGACCTACGATATCCGCAATCAGGAGAAGCACGTCGAAGCGCTGCGCCGCGCGCAAGCCGCGGCGGCGGCATTGCTGGACAAATACACCTTGCGCGCGACGGCGGACGGCGTCGTGCTGTCGATCAACGCGGCGCGCGGTGCTTATGTGTCGCCACACGGCGTCTACGAAACCTATACCCAGGGGCAAGCGCCTGTCATCGTGCTCGGCAGTGGCCTGCAACGGCTCGCGGTGCGCTGTTATGTCGACGAGATCTTGATCCACCGGCTGCCCGATCTTCATCGGCTGAAGGCACGCATGTTCGTGCGCGGCACCAGGATCGAGGCGCCGCTCGAATTCATGCGCGTGCAGCCTTACGTGTCGCCCAAGATTCAACTGTCGGATCAGCGTACGGAGCGCGTGGACGTGCGCGTGCTGCCGGTGGTTTTTCGGATCGCGCAGCCTGACGGCGTGCGTCTCTATCCGGGGCAGATGGTCGATGTGTACATCGCAGCGGAATGAACCGTTGAGACCCCTGGGGCCCTTGAGCGCGGCTCGACGTGCCGTTTGCGTCGGCGCGTGCGCGCTTCTGTGCGCACTGCCGGCTTGTACGATGGGCCCAGATTTTCATGAGCCTCCCGCACCGCGCGTCGGGCGCATGGAGCGCGGCGCGCCTGTGGCAGGTGTAATCAACGGCGCGGGCGGGTCGCAGCGATTTTCCGCCGACGCGACGCTTCCGCGCGACTGGTGGACGACATTCGGTTCCTCCGCGATCGACCGGGTCGTGACCGACGCGCTCGTCGCGAATCCCACGCTCGCCAGCGCGCAAGCCGCGTTGCGCCAAAGCGAGGATGACGTGCGCGCCGGCGCCGGCGTGTTCTATCCGCAATTCGACGCATCGATGAGCGCGTCGCGGCAAAAGTATTCGCCGTTGCGCGTGGGCGCCGACGAGCCTCCGATGCTCTTCAATCTCTTCACGTTGTCCGCGCAGGTCAGCTATGCGCTCGACATCTGGGGCGGCGAGCGGCGCGCACTCGAAGCGTTGCGCGCGCGGAGCGACGTGCAGCGTCACGCACTCGCGGCGGCTTATCTGACTCTGAGCGCCAATATCGTCAATACGATGATTGCGTTCGCCGCATATGGCGACGAGATCGCCGCCACGCGCGAAATGATCGGGCTGCTCGACGAGCAGGTGAGCGTCACGCGCAGCCAGGTGACGGCCGGTGTGGCGGCGTACTCCGCCGTGCTGACGCTGGAGAACGAACGCGCGACACTGGAAGCCACGATCCCCGCCCTCATGCAGCGGCGCGAGCAGGCGGGCAATCTGCTCGCGGTGCTCTCGGGCAGCTTGCCCTCGCAATGGGACGCGCCCGATCTGTCGCTGCGGAACATCGCCATGCCCGCGCAGTTGCCGCGCGCGGTGTCCTCGGAGGTCGTGCGGCAACGGCCCGATATCCGGCAGGCCGAAGCCGCGCTGCATGTCGCGAGTGCGAATATCGGCGTCGCGACAGCGAATCTGGTTCCAGGCGTGACGCTCACTGCGAGCGGCGGATACGGCAACCGCTCGATGGGTGCGCTCTTGAGCCAGAACGGACAGGCGTGGTCGGTAGCGGCGGACGTCACAGCGCCGCTCTTTCACGGCGGCACGCTCTGGTTCCAGCGCCGCGCGGCGGTCGATGCTTACGACCAGGCGCGTGCGGCATACGAGCAGGTCGTGCTGGCGGCCTTCGAACAAGTCGCCGATACGCTGCGCGCGCTGGAAAACGACGCGCTTGCGCTCGATGCCGATGCGCGTGCCCTGGCGACATCGGACGAGGCGTTGCGGCTCCTGCAGGCGGACTACGAAGCCGGCACGGTCGGCTACCTGTCGATTCTCGCGGCCGACGGCCAGCGTCATCAGGCCCGTATTGCCTGGCTGCAGGGGATCGCGCAGCGTTTGCAGGACACAGTAGCGCTTTTTGCGGCGCTCGGTGGCGGCTGGTACGGGGAAGAGGCGCGTTGAGCTTGGCACGCGACTTCGAACTTCGATCCCTCAAAGGACGACCATGTCCGACATCGCGCGCCGCGGCGTGTGCGGAGACTTCGGGCCCCGGCCGATGCGCAACAGCAATTGAGGCAGCGTCGTCGTGCCGGTTTCGCGCCGCAGCACGTCACGAAGCGCGTCGATTTCAATCGGCTGATTCAGATACGAGACGCAGAGTCCAAGTCTGACCGCCGTGAGCAGCACGCGCTCGAGCGCTTGCCCGGCAGCGAGCCACGCCGCAGGATTGTCTTCGCCGGTGCCGATACACAGCAGCATCGGGGAATGTTCCACCAGGCGGCGATGGGCGGCTGCGGCGCCCGATCCGAGATCGAACGTACGCACCACGGACGATGCAATCGGCGATGCGAAATCGAGCAGGGCGCTCACGCCCGCTGCGTAGGCAGGCATGCCGTCCTTGCGTCTGCTCGCGTGAATCCAGCTTGCGAGTTCGCGACGAAAGCGCGGATCGCGGAATTGCTCGCGATCCGCCTGGGCGACGAGTTCGGCGATGCTTTCGCGCGTCGCGGCCCACGCGATGGACTGCGCATCCACACCTTCGGCGATGGCAGCCTGCACCAGTTCATCCTGCACATTCATCGGCACCGGCTCGATGTCGAACGCTTCGCGCGTCGTGACGCGCTCCGTCATGGCGTCGAAGAGCGACGCGAGGCTCGCATCACGCGTGCCCTGGAAGACACGCACCTGCGCGAGAACGTCCGGATCGAGGTGATCGGGCAACAAGGTGATCGCGTAGCCGAGGCCGAGGTGCTGCAACGCGACCCGCAAGTTGAAGAGCGCCGCGCCGCATCCGATGATGAGCTCCCGATCGTATGGATCGACGACGGGCAGCGCGCGCGTGCGATCGGCGCACAGAAATACGCTCGTCCCGTCGACGATGAAGCGCCATGGCTGCGCATTGTGATTCGACGGCGCAAGCACCGCGTAATGGAGCGCGAAACGCAGTTTCGCGGCGTCGTCCGCAAGCGGAGCAAGGTCGGTCTCTTTGATGCTCCAGGGATCGTTTGAGACGTTTGAAAGCATGACGTGCCTCGGATGATGACGTTGGATAGGTCTTCCCTAGCTTGAGCCGACTTCATTCACCGCGATTGATTCACGTCAACGGCAGGCGGACCGAGGAACTCCCTGCGCCGTTGATTTGGATCAACGGTGCAGGGTCGTCTGAGAATAGAGTCGGGGCGTACGCACAGCGCCTGTCGCGCCGGGCACGGCAAAGGGGAGGGTGTCATGCAGTTAAAGCCGGAACAGCCGTTCGACGTTCCCCGTGAGAACCTGCGACTCGGCCTGCGTTGGCTGCAGCTCGCCAACGACTGGCGCAGGCACCTGTGCGCGATCCAAATGCGAAAGATCGAGCTCGACGCTCGCACGGTGTCGCGGGAACGGGACGCCATTGCCGCGTGTAACGACTGGAACGAGGTCGCGTCATCGACTCAGACGATCATGCGCGATTACGTCGCGCAGATGATGTCACTCGCGCAGGAATCCATCGGCCTCGAATTGTCGGGAGAAGACGCAGTGACCCAAGTGCTTTCCAAGAGCCTGATGGACTGGCAACAGGCGTGGCTCAGACAAGCGAGTCGGCTCGTGGGAGCGGGAAACATAGCGGAGTTAATGCCGCTGGCAGTCGTGCGCGGCGACGAGCCTGAGGCGCGCGCAAAAGGAGATCAGCATGTCGCATGAGCGTACCGCGCTGGTCACGGGCGGCATGGGCGGTTTGGGCGCGGCGATCGCGCGAGCGCTGCATGACAAGGGCTATCGTGTCGCGGTCACCTGTTCGCCGCGCAATGACCATGTTCAAGCGTGGCTCGGAAACGAGTGGGAGAACGGTCGTGAATTCGGCGCCTTTGAAGTCGACGTCGCCGACTTCGACGCGTGCGCGCGCTGTGCGAACCAGGTGATCGCGGCGTTCGGCGCGATCGACTGCCTCGTGAATAACGCTGGCATCACGCGCGATGCGCGCTTCGTCAAGATGACCAAGGCCGACTGGGACGCGGTCATGCGCACCGATCTCGATGCGCTCTTTAACATGACCCAGCCGTTCATCGGTGCGATGGTCGAACGCGGCTTCGGACGAATCGTGAATATTGGTTCGGTCAACGGGTCGCGCGGGGCATTCGGACAGGCGAACTACGCGGCCGCCAAGGCGGGCCTTCACGGTTTTACCAAGGCGCTGGCGCTCGAAGTGGCGAAGGCAGGCGTGACGGTGAATACCGTCTCGCCTGGTTATCTCGCGACCGCCATGATCCAGGCCGTTCCCGAGGAGGTCATGCGCACGAAGGTCCTGCCGCAGATTCCGGTTGGCCGGCTCGGCCGCCCGGAGGAGGTTGCGGCGCTCGTGGCATTTCTTTGCACCGAGGAGGCCGCGTTCATTACCGGCGCAGATCTCGCGGTCAACGGGGGCATGCACATGCATTAAGGCCGCGGCGTGGCCTTCACTATCATCGTGGGCATAGAGGATCGTATGAGCAACACACCAACTTCGCGCAAGCCACGTGCGTCCTTCGGACGCGTCATGCTATGCATCGATTCGACCGAAGACTGGGCCGATGCCGCCGCGCTGATCGTCTCACTCGCCGACGCGGACACGAAAGTGCGCATTGTCGGATTGCTCGAAAACGCGCGCGCGATGATTCCGCACGCGCCGCTCGCGTTCTTCAATCTGAGCGCCGCACATGCGCACTTGCAGCGCGGCGTCGAGGCCAGCGTGAGCCGCGGGCTGGCCTGCCTGAAGAACGCGGGCATCGACGTCGACGTGCATATCGCCGATCTGTTCGAGGGCGGGGGCGATGCGGCTCACGCGCTCACAAATGCCGCGCAGTCGTGGCGAGCGGACCTCGTGGTGCTCGGCGCACGCCAGCACCTTTCCATCCTACAGTGGACCGAGCGCGCGGCGCGAGAGGCGCCGGGCACGGCCCATTGCTCGATGCTGGTGCTGCCTGAGAAGCACCCACGCAATCTAATCACGCGCCCCAGCCGACTTCTGTGCGCTGTCGACGGTAGCCCCGGTTCGTTGGAGTCGTTGCGAGCAGGGTTCAGGATTGCCGAGCCTGGGGCGCTCGTGAAAGCGATTTACGTGGTGGATCGATCGGTGAGAGGAACGGACACCGCGTCACGCGCGTCGCTTCAGGAAGCGTTTCGTGACGAAGGGCAGTTGGCATTGGCCAAGGCGCGCAGCATTTTTTCGCAGTGCTGGAGCGCGCAAGACTTCACGTTCGACGCGGCGCTTGTGCCCACCGAGGAGGTCGGGGACGATGTCGCGCATGCGATCGTCCGGGAAGCTGCGCGCTGGAAAGCCGATGCGATCCTCATGGGCACCCACGGGCAGCGCGGCGTTGCGCGGTGGATGCTCGGCACCGTGTCCGGGCGCGTGACCCAACTGACGGAAGTGCCGGTTCTGCTGTCGCGTCGTCGGCCGCTCGAAGCCATTCAGAACGCATGATCGTCGCCCCTTGCCCAACTTTGCTTGACTCAGGTCAATCGGGTCAAGGGCAAGAAAGTTACAGTGGTCCGGTACTCCATCAACGATGTGGAGTCCAAACACGGGCCGATCGTCAGCGACCGGTCGTCTCATTTTTCAGCTGTGCTCTCAAGGAGATTGTCATGAGCAATCTGACCCGTTTCGATCCCTTTTCCATCGAACCCGTATCCGAGATGTTCCAGGGACTATTCCGCCCACTACGCGGTCTCTCGCTCGAGGAGTCGCCCCTGGGCCAGGTCAAGATCGACGTGAGCGAAACGGACGCGTCCTATCAAGTGAAGGCCGAACTGCCCGGCGTCGAGAAGAAGGACATCGACGTCAAACTCGACCGTAGTACTGTGTCGATCCATGCCAAGTCCGAGCGCAATAAGGAAGTGAAGGAAGGCGAGCGCGTGATTCGCCGTGAGCGCTATGCCGGCGAAGTGAGCCGCACCTTCTCACTGGGCAGCGAGATCGATGAAGCCGGCGCGAGTGCACTGTATCAGGATGGCATCCTGACGCTGACGCTGCCAAAGAAGGCACCCGCGGACCAAAAGCGTCTGCAAATCAACTGACGTCTAGGGCAGGCGCGCGGCCTTCGCGCGCCAGTGATCGAAGCATGGAGGTGCGACTCATGAAAGAGGACTGGAAGATCAAGCAGGACGTGGAAGAAGAGCTCGAATGGACGCCGGGAGTGGTCGCGACCCACATTGGCGTAGAGGTCGCGAACGGCATCATCACGCTATCGGGGCATCCTGCGAGCTACGCCGAGAAGCTCGCGGCAGAGGACGCCGCACGTCGCGTGGCCGGCGTGCGCGCGGTGGTGGTCGAGATGGAGGTCCGGCTGCCTCATCACGAGGTGCGAAATGACGCGGACATCGCAGGCGCGGTCGACACCTTGCTGCGCTGGACAGCGGGGCTGCCCGCGGGCGCGGTATCGGTGCAAGTAGAAAAGGGCCATGTCACATTGCGTGGAGATGTCGATTGGGCGTACCAAAGCCATCTCCTTACCCGTGGAATAGCCCATATGCGAGGGGTAACCGGCGTAACGAATGTGATTTGTGTGCGCGCGGACCGTGCCGCCGCAGATATTGGCGAAGCGATCTCTCGCGCGCTCAAACGTCATGCCGAGCGCGAGGCCAAACACATCAACATCAAGGTGGAAGACGGGACCGTGACGCTCACCGGCAAGGTCGACAGCGCGTCAGAGCGCGATGCTGCCCGGGGTGCGGCGTGGGCGACGCGCGGCGTGACAGCAGTGGTCGACAACCTTGAGTTCACTTGATAAGGCCGGAGCTTCGAATGGCGAGCGAGTTCCGCGTGCAAGGCGCGCAAACGAGAAGAGCGGCGCGGAACATCGGAGGAAATTCACCAGATTCGGCCGGTTTCGTAACCGGAGACGACCCGCCACGGCGACAGTCTCACAACTCCGTGCTCTGCTTGTAGACTGGTACCGAGCAGGACCAGTGCAGCGTCTCTTCGATCCGGCGCCTGAGCGCGTCTGCCGCAGTTGGTTCGCCATGTGTAATGAAGGTGCGGCTCGGCGCCTCGGGCATGCCGCGCAACCAGTCCAGCAATTCGGCATAGTCGGCATGGGCCGACATCGAGTCAAGGGAGGCGACGCGCGCACGAACCGGAACATATTCGCCGAAGATCTTGATCGTGGGCGCATTTGCCGCGAGGGCAGCGCCACGTGTCCCAGCCGCCTGATAGCCAACGAGCAGGATCGTGTTGCGGTCATCCGGGGCGAAGACCTTGAGATGATGCAGAACGCGGCCTCCCGTCGCCATGCCGCTGCCGGCAACGACGACCATGGGCCCCTTGCGCGCGCAGACGGCTTTCGACTCGTCCACGCTGCGCACGATCGTGGCGACGTGCTCGATCGCCTCCAGTTGCGAACGCGTAAGACGGTGGTCGCTGGCGTGGCGAACGTAGGTCTCCGTCACGTTTGTGGCCATGGGGCTGTCCAGGAACACCGGCACGCGCGCAATGCGACCGGTTTCCCGGAGTGAAGCGATGAAATGAAGGAGCATCTGCGCACGTCCAACCGCGAAGCAAGGAATGATCACCACGCCCGCACGGCGGAACGTATCGGCGAACACGGCAGCGATTTCATCCAGCGGGTCGACCGTCGCATGAAGACGGTCTCCATAGGTCGACTCGACGACGAGCACATCCGCGCGCGGAGGAGCTTGAGGCGCGCGCATGAGCGGATCGCAAGGCCGGCCGATGTCGCCCGAAAAGAGCAGCGTCTGGCCGCCGATCCGCAACTCGACACTCGCCGCGCCAAGAATATGTCCAGCGGGCAGGAGCCGAAATGCCGCGTTGGGGCCAAGCTCTGTCGTCACGTTGAAGGCACGCGGCACGAGCAGCCGGAGCGCGTCCTGCGCATTCTTGAGCGTGTAGAGCGGCAAAGCAGGGTGGTGCTTGGAGAACCCATGGCGCGTCGCGAATGACGCTTCCTCTTCCTGAAGCTTCGCGCTGTCGAGCAGCAGAATTTCGCACAGATCGCTGGTGCCGGGCGTGCAGTAGACGGGTCCGCGGTATCCCGCGCGTGCGAGCACGGGCAGATAGCCCGAATGGTCGAGATGGGCGTGCGTGAGGATGATCGCGTTTAGCGAATCGACCGGGAACGCTGGGCTTGCCCAATTCAGCAGACGAAGGTTCTTTGTGCCCTGAAACAGGCCGCAGTCGACGAGGATGCGCTTACCCTCATGCTCCAGCAAGTATTTGGAGCCAGTGACTGTTTCGGCCGCGCCAAGAAACGTGAGTCGCACGATATCTCCGAAGGGTTTCATGAGCGTGAAAGTACTCGCGTTGAGCTGATCGGATTTGACTCCGATCAAATTCCCGCATCGAGCCGAATGTGCCGGCTTGATTGATCTGAGTCATGGGCTCCAAAAGGGCCGAACGTTAGGCTAGCGTGATGGATCTGCGCAGAGCGCGACGGGAGGAGCCATGGAAACCGATACAGACGTGCTGCCGCAGATAAGCGGCTTCAGACGCATCGTGTTATGCGTCGATTCTTCCGACGCATCGCACTGCGCCGCCAGGTTTGCCCGGCGATTCGCGCAGCACGGCGTCGAACTGACCATCGCCGCTGTGGCGCTGGATCCGCGGCCGCTCGCGCCGCACGCGGCGCTCTCGGGTCTGGATCTGAGCGTTGCGCGTAGGGAATTGCTGGACGACGCGCAACGCGCGATCACCGAGTCCAGCAGTGCGCTTGCAAACACGGCTGCCGCCGTGCGGGGGCACGTGATCGATCTTGCCAAAGAAAAGGGCGATGTCGCGCATGCGCTCGCCGGGATGGCCAAAGCCGCTCACGCAGACCTGATGATTCTTGGCACCCGGCAGCATCATGGCCTGGTGAGGTGGCTCGATCCGTCCGTGACAGACAGGCTCAGCCAGCTCGCGCCCTGTGCGATGGTCGTCGTACCGGACGGATACGAAAGTCCGCGCGAGCCGGGCTTTCAGCGCATTTTGTTTGCGGTCGACGGCAGTCCGATGTCGTGTGCTGCCGTGGGCATAGGTGCTTTGCTTGCAACGCCCGAGACAGCGATACGCGTGGTCTATGTCGTCGATCGCGCGGTGCGCTACAGCGATTTTGTGCCGATGACGCTGCTCGAAGACGCCTTTGTCAAGGAAGGCGAGTTGGCCATTTCAGAGGCGGCGCAGCGCCTCGAATCACTGCGCAATGTGACGCGGGCCCGTGTTTCGGCCAATCTTGTCAGCACCGACATCAGCGCAGACGATGTCTCGCATGCGCTGCTGCGCGACGCCGAACGCTGGAATGCCGATCTTATAGTGATGGGCACGCACGGCAGGCGTGGCGTGGCGCGCGCGTTCTTCGGCAGTGTGGCCAACCGGGTAGCCAGCCTCGCCAAGATTCCCTTGATGCTGGTGCGCGACCAGCATGAAGAAATCACGCCGAGCGCCGAGTCGAAGAGCGGGCGTTGAAGAATGTTCAGCGGGGCAATTCGGCCGGGTCGTAACGGTTTCTCGGGTTCCAGAGCATCCACCCGTCCGTGTCGGCCGCCTCGGCGGCCTGAACCTGCGCACGGATGGCCTGCGCGCCGAATTCCCGATGATCGAAGGCGTAGTCGCGAAACGCCTGAAGCCAGGGTCGGAATCGCACGCCCGGTAACCCGGTTCGTTGCTTGGCCTCCGCGAGCGAGCGTCTGACAATCTGCGCCGGATCGGCAACAGGGTTCACGCAACCGGGCAGGCCCCAGGTAAATCCCGAAGGGTAGAGCATCGGTGAGATGTAGTCGACGGATTGCCCGAGCGTGTTGATCTCCTGGCCGATTGAGGTGTCGTCCAGATTCCAGCAGACATAGCCGAAGATGTCGGCGGACACGAAGACGTTATAAGGGGTGAGCCGCTCGCGCGCAGCACTCAGAAACCCGACGATCGCAGCAGTACGGTTCGATCGTGAGTTCGATTGCGCAAACCGTAAGCCGCTGGCATCCGGGAAGCGCACGTAGTCGAACTGGATTTCATCGAAGCCGAGCCGTGCGGCCTCTTCCGCAATGTCCAGATTGTGCCGCCATACGTCGTGCGAGAACGGGTCAGTCCATTGCAGTCCTTCTCGGTCGCGCCAGGGTCTGCCAGATGCATCTCGTACGGCCCAGTTAGGATGAGCATCGGCGAGTGGGTCATCCTTGAAGACCACAATGCGTGCGATCAGGTATAGACCGGTACCCCGAAGTTCAGCGAGTCGCGCGGAAAAACGCTTGAAGTCGGGCAGATGCACCATCGCGCGCGACGTCGCGCCGATCGCCTCTCGCGCGGCACTGCGGTAGGGCGACAAGCCGCGATCGTCCTTTACATCGATGACCAATGCATTGATGACGGTGCTGCGAGCGAGTGCCAGGGCCGGTCTGCGTAGGGATTCGCTGTTGATACCATACGCGGAAAGGTAGACGGCTTTCGGACGGAATGGCGCGAGCGCCAGCGTGACCGGACCGTTGCCGCTGGCCTCGGCGTCGGCGCGACGATATCCGGGCGCGCGAGCAGAGATCCGAGTCGATGAGCTATGGAGCGCAAAGTCGCCATTCACGTCGCTGAGCGACGACTCATTTGACGCCACCACGGTCGCGCCTGCAATCGGTGCGTGCGTACGTGCGTCGATGACGTTGCCAGTGAGCGCCCACGCGAAACCACCGGAGCTGATTGCCACGAATCCCGATATCGAAACGAGCAACGTGCTCATGCGCAGCCGCGTCATGAAAGCCGGAGCCATGCGCATCATGGCCGCTTGCCCGCGGCGGTATTGGAGATCAGCCGTGCAAACCCCTTTGTGCCGGTCGCTTCGACGATCATGAAGCGCGGCAGAGCAAGTCGCGAATCGCCACGGCGCACGGGCCGCGCGTCGAGCGAGAAAGCGGCAATGTACCTTTCCTGCGATGCGAGCGCCATCAACTGGTCATCGTAAATGCCAAAGGGCCACGCGAGCAGGTCCACGGGTTGTCGGGTGTGAGCCTCAATGCGTTGACGGGACATCTCCAACTGCTGTCTCACGAAGCGCACGTAGTCAGACGGTCTGCGCCGCTCACGTTCGTGCCTAAAGTTCGGATGCCAGTAAGTGTGCGACTGGATATCGAACAAACCCGATTGCGCGAGCGCGCGCACTTGCTCCCAGGACAAAGCATAGTCCGCATTGGAGATGGCTGACGGATAGACAAAAAGCGTCACCGGCAACCTTTCCTTGCGGGCAATCGGGAAGAGCACGTCGTAGACCGATCGATGTCCATCGTCGGCAGTCAGCACCGCGACTCTGGCGGGCAGCACGGCGGAGGGCTCCTCGAGCCAGACGAGCACCGCGCGCAGCGGTACGATCTGATAACCGTATTCCTTCAATAAGCGCAATTGGGCTTCAAATGTCTCTGTGCGCACGGTCATGGAGTCGGCGACGTGATCGCTGAAGCGGTGGTAGACAAGAATTACCACATGAGACTCGGTCTGGGCTGCATAAGGGGCTCCGACTGAGAGGACGGTGAAAAAGACGAGAAGACGGAGGGCGCTTAGCATGCTTGCGAGTCTCGTGTGAAGCGTGCGCCAACTTTCTGTAACGCGCGCGGCCGCTATGTAAGCGCCGCGCGACATAGTAGTTCGGCAGCCGCGATCCTCATCGGATCGCAGGCTTGCCGACAGTCTGCGCGAGAATCGGCACCTCGTCCTCGTTCAGCCGCAAGGCATCAGCAAGCACGCGATGATTGATCCAGCCGCGCACCACCGTGGCCAGCCCGGCCGATGCGCAGTAGAGCGACACGTTCTGCGAAATGCATCCGGCTGCGACGGCCGCGCACGCCTGTCGCAACTGAGGTGGAATCTGCAAGAGGCGCGACATCTGGACTACATAGACGAGGTCGAGCGGCGCCGCCCCGACGAAATCCTGGTAACCCGTGAGGTTGCGAGCGTCGACGGCGTGCTTGAGCATGAGCCGGTGCCCTTGCGGATCGTAGCGATAGACGCCACCGGGCAGCGCGGCGTACACGTCAATCTCGTTGAACGCGTGTGCCGACGGCGCGGTGCGCCCGCCCGTCTCGGGGCGATTGATTCCGTTGGCGGCCCACAGCAATTCGCCCAAAACTTCTGCCGAAAGCGCTTCCTCATTAAAGGTGCGCTGGCTTCGACGGCGCGACAGTGCTGTCATGAGCGGGGCGCCTGCGTCGATGTTGGGATCGGCAAGCTCGATGACATCGACGGCTTCGCCGCTCGCGGCGGACGGTCGAGCCTCGGGCAGGGGTTCATAGGGAAGCAGAAGGGTGTCAGTCATTTGCGTTCTCTCTGTAAAGTTTCAACTGCGGCGGACTGCAAAGGCTCACGATGAGTCTCCCGGTCGTTCGGTTTGCGTCGAATCGAGGCTTGGCACAATCCCGCACGGTACGCTCTTCACGCGTGCCGGCGATAGCGTTCAGAGCGCGGCGGTGCGTGCCGCACGGCTTGCGCGAGTTCGCCGAAGGATCCACCGATCGCCCCCGAGTGCTTGCGAGACGGATAGCGGCGGCGCTCGTCCAGTCGAGGCCGCGTCCTCGCTGATGCAAGCTCGGTGCGTCGCTGGAACGGAAACGACACATGTCCGCCGAAGACGAGCGCACCGGCTTGCACGCGAGAGCGGTCGCGACTCATCACGCGCTCGATGAGCCCAATCAATCCCGAAATCTCGCGCAGCCGCGAGACGGAGAGGAATCCCGATGTGAAGGACGGCATGTCGTCGAGCATGCAAGCTGCATGTCGAATATCGATTTCGCCAAGGCGAGGGTCTTCGCGGAGCGCAACATATACGTCGTAGGCACGACGCGGACTGCGCTTCCTGATGTAACGGAAGCACACTTCGGTGCGGCCCTCGCCGCGTACCCAGGGATGGATCGAAGACATCATGTCGAATGCTCTTGGACGAGGACGGTTGCCGCTATTCAAACCTCATCGGCCAGTTATCGGCTTGATCCAGGTCAGCGAAATGCGGTTATCGCTGGTGTTTCGTTGCCTTGATTTACATCAGAAGCACTTGGAGCTCAGTGCGGCATGCTCTTTCGACGCGTTCGCCAACGGAGGAGATGGACCATGAAGAAGCGGCCTTTCGAGCTATCGAAGGCAATTCTGATGATTGGCCTCTACGGCTTTCTCGTGCTGTTGCTGAGCGATCTCGCGTTCTTCAACACGCGCGCCCGCGAGATCGCTTACAGCGACTTCCAGACGCTGCTGCGCGCCGGACAGGTCGACAACCTCGAGATCAGCCCGACGCAAATCAATGGCACGATCCGCTCACCGGAAGCGCTCGCCCGGTTACCCGAGGCCGACGCTTTGGCGCTGCGCAGCCAAGGTGCGCCTTACCGTTTTTCGACGGTGCGTATCGGTGACGAAGCGCTCGCCACGCAACTCGGGGCGACCGACGTCCGCTACACCGGCGTCGCCGACCGCGCGTGGCCCATCGGCTTGCTGGGGTGGATGCTTCCGCTGCTGGCGTTTTACCTTTTCGGGCGCTACGCCTTCAAGGGAGTGGGCGGACTGAAAGACCTGAGCGGGGTCGGCAAGAGCGGAGCATCCCTCTATGAACAACAGCAGAGCAGCGTCACGTTCGACGACATCGCGGGCATTGACGAAGCGAAGGCCGAATTGCAGCAGATCGTTCAGTTTCTTCGCAGCCCGGAGCGCTACCGCCGGCTGGGCGGGAAAATTCCCAAGGGCGTGCTGATCGTCGGTGCGCCGGGCACGGGCAAGACGCTTCTGGCAAAGGCGGTGGCGGGCGAGGCCAAGGTCCCCTTCTTGTCGATCAGCGGGTCAGCCTTCGTCGAGATGTTCGTGGGCGTCGGCGCGGCCCGCGTGCGCGACCTCTTCGAGCGCGCGAAGCAACTCGCGCCGTGCATCGTGTTCATCGACGAGCTCGATGCGCTCGGCAAAGTTCGCGGCGCGAGCGTGGTTGCCGGCAACGACGAGCGCGAGCAGACGCTCAATCAATTGCTCGTGGAGATGGACGGCTTCGAGCCGAACTCGGGCGTGATCCTGCTGGCGGCGACGAACCGGCCGGAGATTCTCGATCCCGCACTGTTGCGGCCGGGCCGCTTCGACCGGCATATTGCAATCGATCGGCCCGACATCAATGGCAGACGGCAGATCCTCCAGGTACATGTCAGGCAAGTCAAGCTTGCGGGCGATGTGGACCTCGCCGAACTGGCCGCGCGCACACCCGGTTTCGCTGGCGCTGACCTCGCCAATGTCGTCAACGAGGCCACCCTTCACGCGGCCGAGCTGGAGAAGGCCGCCGTTGAAATGGCAGACTTCGACGAAGCCATCGACCGCGCGATGGCGGGCATGCAGCGAAAGAGCCGCGTCATGAACGAGCGTGAAAAGCTGACTATCGCCTTTCACGAGGCGGGGCACGCGCTGGTTGCGCAGTCTCGGCCGCATTGCGATCCCGTCAAGAAAGTGTCGATCATTCCGCGCGGCGTCGCGGCGCTGGGCTATACGCAACAGGTGCCGACGGAGGATCGCTACGTGTTGCGCGAGAGCGAATTGCTCGATCGACTGGATGCGGCGCTCGGCGGCCGCGTGGCCGAGGAGATTATGTTCGGAGACGTTTCGACGGGCGCGCAGAATGACCTCGACCAGGCCACGGCACTCGCGCGCCATATGATCGTGCGTTGCGGGATGAGCCCGGCGCTGGGTCTCGCGACGTTCAGCGACGACGAGACGCTTTCCGGACCCGGCTCGATGCCGCGTCATCCGCTGCGCTACAGCGACCGCACCGCCGAATTGATCGATGCGGAGGTGAGGCGCATGCTGGCGGAAGCGCACGAGCGGGTGCTGCGCACGCTGAGGGACGAAAAGCCGTTACTCGAAAAGCTCGCCCGCCTGCTGCTGGCACGGGAGGTCGTCGATCACGAGACCTTGCGGCAGCTGATGGCAAGGGACGCCTCTCAGCAGGCCAATGGGCAACTTGCGTCTGAATCGATGCCGTTGCAGACGCAGACGCCTAACGAGCCGATTCATACCAGCGGTTGACGGTTTCCCAAGTCTGCGCCGCCGATTCCGCAAAGCTGAACAACGCGAGATCCGCCGCGGACACAAGTCCTTCCTGCAAGAGGAAATCGAAGTTCACCGCCTTGCGCCAGAACGCCTCGCCCACCAGCACAACCGGCAGAGGCCGGATCTTGCCCGTCTGCAAGAGCGTCAGCACTTCGAAAAGCTCGTCGCAGGTCCCGAATCCGCCGGGAAAGAACACGGCTGCCATCGCGCGTTCCAGAAGATGCAGCTTGCGGATCGCGAAGTAGTGAAAGCGCAGGCACAGCTCCGGCGTGATGTACGGGTTCGGATACTGCACGTGCGGCAGGGTGATGTTCAGACCGACGCTGGCGTGCCCCGATTCGAACGCACCGCGATTGGCGGCTTCCATGATGCCTGGGCCGCCGCCTGTCACGACGGTGAGCTTTGGCAGCGTCGCGGTCGCTGGCGCGCGGCCGACGATCTCGCCGAGCGCACGCGCGATCGCATAGTAGCGGCTATTGGACGCGATGCGCGTGCTGCCGTAGACGACGATGGTGTGGTCGACTGCGTGACCTTTCAATAGCGCTTCGGCCTTCCAGTAGTCGAGTTGAAGCCGCAAGCCGCACATCTCCGGGCGTTGCAGGAACTCCGCGTCCTGGTCCGCCTGGACGTAGCTCGGGCTATCGATCAACTTCTGTATGCGGCGCGCGACCTCGGGATCGTCATTAAGATGCGGCTTGATTTTGCTGCAATCCGACGTTTCGGGCGTGAGGGCGGGCATTGCTTTGTCTCGTCGGCATTTGATTGACGCAGATCGTCTCTCCGAATCGGCGCGGCGAACTTGATGCGAGTCAAGGCTGCGCTATTCCAGTATCGGGGCGCCGCGCCCGTTCGACTACGTTGCAAGCCATTGATGCATGTCAACGGGGTAAAAGGCGTGCGCGGTATCGTGGACACGCACTAGACGAGTTGTTTTTTTTCCTGCTCCGATATCCGAACCGCCTGGAGACCATGATGCAAGCACGCGATGTAATGACCACTACCGTCGTTTCCGTGACGCCCGAAACCACGGTGCATGAACTGGCCCGGTTGCTGATGCAGCATCGCATCAGCGCCGCACCGGTCGTCGACGCAAACCGGCGTGTAATCGGCATGGTCAGCGAAGGCGACTTGCTTCATCGCGAGGAAATCGACACCGAGAAGACGCAAGGCCGCCAATCCTGGTGGCTCGAGATGCTCGGTACCGACCGAGGCGCTGGAGACTATATCAAGTCGCATGCGCGCACGGTCGGCGAAATCATGACGCGCGAACCCATTTGCGTGAACGAGGATGCCTCGCTTGCAAACATCGCGTCCGTTCTCGAGAGCCGCCACATCAAACGTGTTCCGGTATTGCGAGACGGGCGCCTCATCGGCATCGTGAGCCGCTCGAATCTCGTGCAGGCGCTGGCATCCGCGCCTGTGGACGGTCGTACCCCCGGCGCAAACGATGCGGAGATTCGCGCGATGCTCATGGGCGAACTCGTGGGGCGAGGCTGGGCTTTACCCGGCCGCAACGTCGTGGTGCGCGACGGCGTGGTGCATTTGTGGGGTACTGTCTGGTCGAGCGATCAGCTCGACGCCATGCGCATTGCGTCGGAAGGCATTCCCGGGGTAAAGCGCGTGGAAGACCATACCATCCCGTATCCGATCATGCCGAGTATCTGAACGTGTGCGAGCACGGCGGCGTGCTCGCACGCCGTGCGAATCGAAGACTGGGGGAGGAGCGAAGCCATGATTCAAGAACTCACGCTCGATGTACCCTTGCGCGTCTACACGGACTGCGTTGAATTCACCGGTCGCCTGCACGGATCGCAGCAGGCTTTTCGCGTCGATGCCTGCGTGTTTAGGGACATGCTGCAGGTCAGGCATATCGACGAAGCCAGCATGAAGAATCTCTTCATGGCCGACCCGGAGCATTTTTTGTTCGCCGCGGCGCGCAAGCTCGCCGAGTCGGGTCCGAGCAGCGCGCCGATCCAGCTGACGCTTGCCGATCTGCTTCGTTGAGCGCGCCGGATAGGACCGCTCAGTTGCCCTCAGTTCACGGTCTGTTCCCGATCAGTTCGACATCACGACCGGCAGAACCGCCTCTTGCAGTGCGGCCCGGGTGAAGCCGCCGAGGAGCGTTTCGCGCACACGGCCGTGATGGAAGGCGCCCATGACGAGCAGTCGCGCGCTTGCAGAACTCAGGTAGGACATCAACGCCGTCTCGACGTCGGCCTCCCGAAGGACAGAGACTTCGACGACATTCACATGCACCGAATGCCTGATCAGGCTCCGTGCAAGGTCCGACGCGGCTAGTCCGTCCCCGAGCGAAGGACGTTTGTCAGCACGGACAGATACGATGTCCACGCGCCGCGCGCGCCGCAAAAACGCAAGCGCATCGAAAGCGGCGCGCGCGGCTTCCCGACTGCCGTCCCACGCGATAACCGCAGTTCCATCCAGCGGACTCGACGCGTTTTCGCGCGGCCAAACCAGGACCGGGCCGCCCGCGCCCATGATCGTGCTTTCGGGAAAACGGTCGGCAAGGTAGGCGTCGGATTCGTTGGGGTCATGCTGTCCGACAATTGTGAGATCGGCGCATCGAGCATAGTGGATGATCGAAGGCCCTCCGGTCATTTCACTCGCGACCCAGTCGTGCGCGAGCTTCGTTGCAGCAAGTCGTTCGCGGAACAAGTGTTTGGTGCGTTCACGCCGCTCGCGGCACACCTCCATGAGCGAAATGTCATAGCGGTGCACACTGTCCGCCTGATAGTAGAAGCGCGGATCGAGGGTGAATTCCGAGTACACGCCGCGCAGGTAAGCATCGAAGCGCTCGGCCAGCCCGACGGCGGCATCGAGCCGGTTCGCCGCGTGGCTGCCTGTATCGAGTCGAACGACAATCGTCTTGAACGTCATTTTGGTCTCGCTAGCCGGGTTGAATGCGCAACTTGACCTACTGGCTCAGCACCCACTGAACGAGCTTGCGGGCATCGTCGCCAGAAAGCGGCCCACCGCCTCGCCCGGCGGCAGACGGCATCGCCATCTTTCCCCAATGCGCCTCGCCACCCTGGCGCAGCTTTCTTTCTAGCATGCTGCTTGCATCCGGCACGTCCCGGTAACGGTCAGCAATCTGTCTGAACGACGGCGCACGGAAAGGCGTGTCGACCTTGTGGCAAAACATGCAGCGCTGCGCATCGACCAACCTCGTCGGTTCCGGCGTCATGAACGCGAGGCAACTCCCGCAAGTACCCACCCATACGAATGGGGCGAGCAACTTGAATAGGATCGCGCGCTCGTGCTTCTCGCGGTCTCGGAGCAGGCGCAACGACCGCGGCTGATTCGCCGCAAGGCCGCGCAATGACGGGGTCGGCGCGGCCTTCGTGCTCATGCGTCCTCGCGCGATTCGGCGACTGCTGGCACCGCATTAGCAATCAGACGATAGAGGCTCTCCAGGCTCTCGCCTTCGAATGTCGCCTCGCCAAACGGGTCCAGGCGGTTCTCGACGGCCGCATTGATGCGTGCCCAGTCACTTTCGGAGAGGAAACGCTCTGCGGCAGGAAGAACTACCGTCTCCTCGACCCGCCGGTGGTTCGCGCAAAAATTGACATATTGCTCCATCAGTGTGCGCAGCCCCAGCAGGGCCGCCTCGCCCTTCAGCTCGAAACGCGTGAGCGCATGCTCGAGATTGCGCAGGCGAACGTCGCCTTCTATGTGCTCGCATTGCAGCTCGTCCAGCACCTCGTCGAAGTCGTCCGTGCGGCTTCGCAGCGCAGCGAAGAGGTAGCGGTCCTCCATCGGGTGATGGAACTGTTCCGGATATTCGCGGATGTAGTAAAGCATCGCGCGCAGGAGGATAGGGTCGGGGGCGGCTCCGTCTTCGCCAAGCATGCGAACGAAATCCAGCATGGCTGCCGTGACTGCGGCTAGGCGCTTGTGATCGAGGCGGATGACATCCACCGCGAGGCGTTCGGGTTTGCTGTTCATACCTGTTCCACTTCGAAGTCATTGAACTGATTGAGTGCGTGCGAAATGCCCGACGGTTTGCGCAAGTACCGGCGTCGAGCCGACGGGCAGTTTCAGGTTGACTGCGAGGGCGGTGCGGTTCATCCAGCCGCGGGCACCCGCCGCCAGACCCGCCGAAGCGCAGTACAAGTAGACGTTCTGCACGATCGCGCCGGCGCTCGCATAAGCGAAGCTTTCGCGCTGGCGGGCCGGTACGTCCTGCATCCGATTCAGGTCGGCCACGAAGACGAGATCGACGGGCGCGTACGACAGAAACTCCTGATAACCCGTGGTCGCGCGCAAGTCGAACGGCGCGGCGAGCACCAGCCGATGTTTATCGGGTTCATACCGATACGAACCCGTCTCCAGCAGCACGTACATATCGATCTCATAACCGCCCAACGCGGAGGGCGCCGTGCGGCCGCGCTCCGCATCGCGGTTGATGCCATTGGCGGCCCACAGTAACTCGCTGAGCAGGTCCAGAGAGACGGGTTCGTCCGAGAAGTCGCGCGAGGTGCGGCGTGCAGCAAGCGCGTCCAGCAAGGGGATGCCGCCAAAGCGCTGCGGCTGGGGAAGATCGACGACGGCGCGAGGCGGGTTGTCGAGCGGTCGAGGACCCGGTGCGTTAAGCACGGCGCCGATACGAAAAAGAGGCTTGGCCATAGCTGCAGGCTCGCGCAAGCAAGCACGTGACGAAGAGTTGTCCGATTCTTGCACCGCGTGCAGTCTGGGGATTGATCTGGATCAGTCTGCATGTGTTTGCCGCCAGGGTTTTAACGTCACCCACCACTCGCGGTTTTTGCCGCGCCTTCCGATTGACTCACATCAACGATTTGCCTGCGCTGACGCTTAAGCTGGCCCGGATCGACCGACAGATCACGACGGAGACAAGGCGATGAACTGGCTCAACGAGTACTTCCTGCAGAAGACAAGCCCTTTGACGCTCTATCTTTGGGCCTATCCGCCGCTGTCCTTCGGGCCTGAAGGACCTTTGGCGCCAGCTTCCTGGCATCTGTCTCATGCGGGCCTGTCGCTCACGTACGTCGCCGGAGGCAAGGTCGAAGCCGGCGGCAAAGAGTACGCGTTACCCGCGCGCTACGAAGGCACGCAACAACCTGGCTCGCTGAGCGGGGCTTCGACCGACGAAACCGGCCGGCCGCTGATCCGGCTCATTTCGATCATCGCGCCGTCGTCGTTCAATTCCGACTTCACTGTTCGGATTGACGATGCATTCGCGTTCACGCCTGTCTTCGCGACGGACGGTAGCCCCGGATTTGTCGGCACGTGCATGGCGAAAGGCGATCGGGAGAGCGAGGGCGGCTCGGGTATGAAACTGCCCTGGCTCTTCCAGGGATATCTGAGCATCTAAACAGTGCGAGTTTTGCTCAAGGAAAAAGGAGCTCCAGATGGACGCTTGCACTTCGCAGATTGCCTGGTTCGAGGACCTGAGGCGCACGGATATCGCACGCGTGGGCGGGAAGAATGCATCGCTCGGCGAAATGGTGGCGATGCTCGAAGGCGTCGCCGTCAAGGTGCCACCCGGCTTCGCGCTCACGTCCGATGCCTATTGGGAATTCATCGACGCGAACAGGCTGCGCGAACCCATATCGTCGCTTCTCGAACAATGGGCGCAGGGCAAGCGCTCGCTCGCGGAGACTGGCGACGCGATACGCCAGGCGATCGTTCAGGGCGACTGGCCACCGGCGACCGCGCAGGCGGTGCGCAGCGCCTACGAAGCGCTCGGCAATCGGTCGGGACAGGATCGGTGCGACGTCGCGGTGCGTTCGAGCGCAACGGCCGAGGACTTGCCCGACGCCAGCTTCGCGGGACAGCAGGAGACCTTTTTGCATATCCGCGGAGAGGAGGCCCTGCTCAATGCCTGCCGCCGTTGCTATGCATCGCTGTTCACGGATCGTGCGATCAGCTATCGGCAGGCGAAAGGCTTCGATAACATGAAGGTCGCGCTGTCCGTCGGCGTGCAGCGCATGGTCCGCTCGGATCGTGCGGGAGCGGGCGTGATGTTTTCGATCGACACGGAAACCGGCTTCGATCGCATGGTGCTGATCACTGCTTCATGGGGACTCGGAGAGAATGTCGTTCAGGGCGCAGTTGAGCCCGATGAGTACGAGGTGTTCAAACCGCTGCTCGCGAACGAGCCGCTCACGCCCATCGTCAGCAAGAAGAGAGGTGCGAAGCGCTGCAAGCTCGTCTACGCGACGCAAGGCGAGCATCCAACGAAAAACGTGCCGACGTCGAAGCATGAGCGCGAGTCCTTTGTGCTCGACGACGCGGAAATCCTGAAGCTCGCACGCTGCGCTTGTGCGATCGAGAAACACTACGGCCAACCGATGGACATCGAATGGGCCAAGGACGGCGACACGGGCGAACTCTTCATCGTGCAGGCGCGGCCGGAGACCGTGCAGTCGCAGCGTGCGGCCGGCGCGGTGCGCAGCTGGCGCATCAAGCAGGCAGGCGCGCGGCTCGCGACGGGCATCAGCATCGGCGAGGCGATCGCCGCGGGGCGGGTATGCATTATCGAGAACATTCACGATATGGGGCGGTTCGTCGATGGCGCGGTCCTCGTCACCCAGACGACCGATCCCGACTGGCTGCCCGTCATGCGGCGCGCGAGCGCCATCGTCACGGATCACGGCGGCCGCACGTCGCATGCGGCGATCGTGAGTCGGGAACTGGGGCTGCCGGCCATCGTCGGTGCGGGAAACGCGACCCGCGTCCTTCACGACGAGCAGGACGTGACCGTCTCGTGCGCCGAAGGACGCGAGGGATTTGTGTATGAGGGCGTGGCCGACTTCGAGGTCGAGGACATCGATCTTTCATCCATTCCCGAAACCCGCACGAAGATCATGCTCAACCTTGCCAATCCTGCCGCCGCGCTGCGCTGGTGGCGCCTTCCGGCGGATGGCGTAGGACTCGCGCGCATGGAATTCGTGATCGGCAATCACATCAAGGTGCATCCGCTCGCGCTCGCTCGCTACGACGCGCTCGAAGACGAAGACGTGAAGCGCCGGATCGCGGAGCTCACGCAAGGCTACGCCGACAGGACCGATTACTTCGTGGACCAGCTCGCAAGCGGACTGGCGCGCATCGCGGCAGTGCTGCATCCGCGGCCCGTCATCGTGCGCATGAGCGACTTCAAGACCAACGAGTATGCCAATCTGATGGGCGGCGCACAGTTCGAGCCCAAGGAAGAAAACCCGATGCTCGGCTTTCGCGGCGCCTCCCGCTATTACTCTGAGCGCTACCGCGACGGCTTTGCACTGGAATGCCGCGCGATCCGGCGTTTGCGCGATGAGCTCGGCTTCAGCAACGTGATCGTCATGATTCCCTTCTGCCGATCGATCGAAGAAGCGGACCGCGTGCTGGACACCATGGCGCAGAATGGCCTGCGGCGAGGCGAGGGAGGTCTCCAGGTCTATGTGATGTGCGAGATTCCGTCGAACGTCATCCTGGCCAAATCGTTCGCTGCGCGCTTCGATGGATTCTCCATCGGTAGCAACGATCTGACGCAGCTCACGCTCGGCGTGGACCGCGATTCCGCAGAACTTGCCATGCTCTTTGACGAACAGAACGCCGCAGTCGAGTGGATGATTCGCAGCGTGATCGGTGCGGCGCACGAGGCTCAGGCCAAAGTGGGACTGTGTGGACAGGCGCCGAGCGACCATCCTGAGTTTGCGGATTTTCTAGTGGACTGCGACATCGATTCGATCTCCGTCAGTCCCGACAGCTTCGTTGCCGTCAAGCGGCGTGTCGCCACCGCGGAACGGCGCCAGGGTCACGAACGTCAGCACGGTGCGGTCGTAGCGTGGTGATGCTGCAAGGGGAATCGAAATGACAGACATCGTGACGGTGACGTTCAATCCCGCTGTGGATGTGGCGACGTCGGTCGACGTGGTCCTCGACACGCAGAAGCTGCGCTGCGCGCCGGCGCGACGGGATCCCGGCGGCGGTGGCATCAACGTCGCGCGCGTCGTGCAACGGCTCGGCGGCGATTGCGTGGCCTATTATCTTGCGGGCGGACCGGCGGGCGGTATGTTGAGCGCGCTGCTGAACGCCGAGCAAGTGACGAGCGAATGCGTGCCGATTGCCGGAGAGACGCGTGAGAACTTCTCCGTGCGCGAGAACGCGAGCGGTCGCGAATTTCGCTTCGTGCTCCCCGGGCCCGCCGTTGAAGAGCATGAATGGCAAAGCCTGATCAAGTGCGTCTGCGCGCTTTCGCCCGCGCCAGCCTATCTCGTGCTGAGCGGTAGCTTGCCGCCGGGGATCCCGGTGGACGTGTATGCCCGATTCGTGCATCAGATGCATTCCCGTGGCACGCGCGCGGTCGTCGACAGTTCAGGCCCGGCGCTGGCCGCGTCCCTGGCTGCGCCCGTGTTTCTGCTCAAAGCGAGCCTGGGAGAACTGCGAGCGTTGTCGGCATGCGAGTTGTTGTCCGAGACTGAATGGCGCGATGCCGCGCTCAGACTTGTGACGCAAGGCCGTGTGGAGGTGTTGGCACTGACGCTGGGCGCGGAAGGTGCCCTCATCGTGACGCGGGAGCGCTGCATCAGGCTACCCGGCCTGGCGGTGCCGGTCGCGAGTTCGATCGGCGCGGGGGACAGCTTCGTCGGCGGATTTGTCTGGGCGCTCAATCGGGCCGCGACACTTGACGATGCAGCCCGCTATGGCCTCGCGGCCGCTTCGGCGGCGCTGTTGAGCGAGGGCACTGGGCTATGCGAAGCGTCCGCCGTGGAGGCGATGTATCAACGCGTCTGCGACGCCGCTCCATCGAATACATTGACACATGTGGCCCGCGCATTGACCTCGTAGCGCTGCCTAGTCGATTCTGTGCTGGCGGACGATACGGGCCCAGTGAAGCACCAGCACCAGCGCACCCAACATGCCGCCCAGATGCGCAAAGTGCGCGACGTCGGGCTCGTTGCCGCTCATGCCGAGCAGCAGTTCGAGGAGCGCGTAAATCGTTGCGAACAGCCAGGCGGGCATCGGCACGGGCGGGAAGAGCAGGACCACGCGAAGGTGCGGGAAAAACAGCGCATAAGCGACCAGCACGCCGAAGACGCCGGCAGACGCACCGACGGTCGGATAGGCATCGCCTGCATGCGCAAGCGAAACCACCAACTGAACCAGCGCCCCCGACAGGATGCTCGCCAGATATAGTGCACACCAGCGCTTGCCGCCCAGCGTTCGTTCGACATCGCGACCGAACATATAGAGTCCAAACATGTTAAGCGCAAGATGCCCGGCATTCGCATGCAGCATGCTATACGTAAGAACCTGCCACAGATGGAACGGAGGGCCGCCCATCGCATGGCTTTGCAGCGGCCACAGCGCGAAGAGAGCGACCGCGCGATCGGGGTCCACGGCTTCCCACGCGAAGACGGCGATGTTTGCCAGAATGAGTGTGACCGTCATGGGCTTCCCTCGATACCTGTTCGAGACGCGACCTACGCTTTTACTCACCGCGTCGTGTCCGGTTCGCCGCTGTGCTGCACGATGACATCGCGCACTGCGTCGCGCATGCGGGCCGCCGCAGAGAAATCAGCGCCAGCAGGCGCAATGGGCGCAAACACGCTGACCGTGACAGGGCCAGGACGCGGAATCCAGTCCCCGTCACGCAGGACGGCTCGTGTGCCTCGCAATACGACCGGGGCGACAGGGCGTTGCGTGACGCAGGCGGCGCGAAAAGCGCCGAGATGAAACTCACGCACGCCTGCTGATCGCACAAATGTTCCTTCGGGGAAGAAGAAGAGGCTATCGCCCTCACTCGCGTGTCGGACGAGTTGTGTTTCGTCAGCCACGCTGCCCGAGAACACATCGCGCTCGACAAAGCGCGTGCCGAGCCGGCGCAGGATGGGGCCGACGAACATTCGGTCAGACAGTTCGCGCTTCGCGACGAAATTCACGGGCCAAGGCAGCGCCGCTGTGAGGACGATCACATCGAGATAGCTGGTGTGATTCGCGGCGAAGATCGGACGTGTGTCGAGAAGCGTCGTGCGCTCGCCATCCAGCGTGACCCTTACACCTGCGACACGCAGGAACAACCGGCAGGCGCGTGCCGCGATGCGCCAGTTGCGCCCTGTATCGCTGCTGAACGCGACCTGGCATCTTACCCAAAGCCCTAGAAGCAGCACCGCACTGCCGCAGGCGAGACCTCGCAGAATGCGCGCGGACCGGGCCGCGAGATCGCGGCAGGCAAGCGCGAGCGAGCCGGCGGCGATATGCACCCACTGCCTCGAGAGACTCAGCCGTGTCGTGGCTTGTCCCCGTTCCTCGAAACGCTCGAGCGTCGCTGCGTGGCGAATCTTGCCGCCGGGCGTTTTCAGAATCGTGTCGGGCGGCACCAGTGCGATCTCTTCGGCGGGGGCGCCGAAACATACGACGGTGGCTTCGTTGATGCGCGTTTTGAGAAGCGTTCGCGCTGCCTCGTCGGTGGACGTGGTCTCGACAATGATGACAAGCCGCTCGGTGCCTCCCTGCGCGTCAGGACGGCCGCAGACGGCGACGCCGCCTTGCGCCACGCCGGGCAGCTTGCCGATCGCCTCTTCCAGTTCGTACGGGAAGAAGTGCCTGCCGGCACGGATGATCATGTCCTTCAGGCGTCCGGTCACGTAGAGCTCGCCTTGCGCAAGATAGCCGAGGTCGCCCGTGTCGAGCCAGCCATCGTGTATGAGCCGGGCGGTCTGCACCTCATTGCGAAGATATCCGCGCGTCGCGGCATTTCCCCGGAACTCGATACGGCCAATGTGACGCTCGTCCAGAACCTCGCCATTTTCTCCGACGATGCGCAGCTCCGTTCCGTGCAGCGCGTATCCACAGGCCGCCAGTTCGGTAGCGTCCTCGTCATGTTTCGCGGGCTTGGCCTCGCCCCGTTCGGAAAGTAGGTCACGCACGACCCGGTCCGTCCTCAAGCCGCGCAAAGGCGGCGGGAAGGTTACCGCAAGCGCATTCTCCGCGAGTCCGTACACTGGCGCGAGGGCCCGTGCGTCAAATCCGTAGCCGGCGAAGCGGTTGGCGAAAGCGCGCAGGCTGTCGGGGCTGACCGGCTCCGCACCGCAAAACGCGAAGCGCAGCGAAGAAAGCTCGAGCCCTTCGAGGGCTTCCCGACCGAGCCGAGCCGCGCAGCGCGCATAGGCGAAATTGGGCGCAGCGGTGATCGTGCCGTGGTAGCGCGAGATCATCCGGAGCCAGCGCTCGGGGCGCGCGAGAAACGCGAGCGGCGAGGTGACGACGACCGGCAAGCCGTAGTAGAGCGGCGCGAGCCACGCGCCGATCAACCCCATGTCGTGATAGAGCGGCAGCCAGCTCACCAGCACGTCGTTCGAATCGACACGCATACGGTCGCCCATTGCGCGAATGTTGGCGAGCAAATTCGCATGCGTCAACACAACGCCTTTCGGCTCTCCGGTGCTGCCGGAGGTGTACTGGAGCAATGCGACATCGTCGCTGCCCGCCACGAACCACTGCCTTGTCTCGCGCGATTCGATCTGCCCGGGCACCAGCACCTCACGCAGCGTGGACACGCGTGCACGAAGCAGGCTCCCGAGTACGCCCAACTCGCCGAAAGTGATGAGAGCCTTTGCTCGCGCGTTTTCGAGTATCGCCGTGTGGCGGACGATGTGTTCTTCGAGCTGAGTCGCACGCGCCGGCGGATAGATGGGCACGGGCACCGCGCCGCACAGCACAATGGCCATGAAGCACACGAAGTAGTCCGATCCCGTCGGAAGCATCAGCGCGATGACGTCTCCCGGGCCGATGCCGCGCTCCTGCAGACCCGCAGCGTGCTCGCGCGCCCGGTGAAAGAGTTCAGCGAAGGTGATGCGCGTTTCGCGGAACTCGTCATCGAGGAGGATCAGATGCACCCGGTCCGCATGATGGATGGCGTGCCATTGAAGTGCTTCACCGAGCGAACGTGCGGAACGCGGCTCGTCGATCCTCGCTTGCGCGACGAGCGACGTTTCGCGACGGGCTGGCGTCGCGTTGGGGGGCGTCGCTGGCGCGGCATGGCGTAGGACCTGAAGGACATCGCCAAGCGTGACGGCCGAAGCGAACATCTCCACGGGCAGGCGCGTTGCGTACGCCTGCTCGATTCGACTCAGCAATTCGGCGCGGGTGAGGCTGTCGAAGCCAAGGTCGCGTTCGAATTGCGAATCCATTGCGACGTGGCTGGCCGGTGCGCGCATGTCATGCGTTTCGGCAACGAGCGACTCGACGATATCGATCAAGCGCTCGCCCATCATGGAATCTTCAGCGGTAGCGGTGCGGGCGTCCAAGGGCGTCATCGAATGACTCTGTTCGGTTTCGTGCGCGTTCGGTTCGTGAAGCGGCTCGGCTCGTTCATCGTCCGAGATCGCGACTGAGGAGCGCCACGACCCACGATCGGTTCTCCGATGGGCGTATCCCCGCGACCCGGGTGCCAGCCGATGTCACCGGTGAGCCGAGCCTCCAGCCGGCCGCGCGCACTGCGCAGGACATCGAGTTGATCGCCGCCTGAATGCGGCGCGCGGCGCGCTTGTCCCGTGCCGGCGCGCATCCCGGTCGATGGCCGAGGCATGCCGCGGTTACGGTCGCCGTCAGGATCTCGTCGACGAGTGTGGGTGTGGCGCTGAAGATACCTTCACGCAAGTCGGCGCGACCGCGGTTGATTCAGGTCAACCGAAGCGCAGTCGAGGGTCACCCTCCCGCTTGATTCAGGTCAAGCGCCAGCATCGAGCGCAGTCTTACGCTACGTGACTGGGGGATGAAAACACTCTCGGGTGAACGTGATGCGCTATTTCGACGTATGCAATGGGGATGCGGACGGGCTGTTTGCAATGCATCAGTTAAGACTCGCCCATCCGCACCGGGCCACGCTCGTCACCGGGCTGAAACAGGACGTCGCGTTGCTCGAGCGCGTCACCGCGCGGCCCGGCGACCGGGTTACCGTGACGGACGTGTCCATGCATGCGAATATCGCCGCCTTGGAACGTCTTCTGGCGCGCGGCGTTACGGTCGAGTATTTCGACCATCATCACGCAGGACCTATTCCGCGTCATCCGCTCTTGCACGTGAACATCGACCCTGCCGCCGATACGTGCACCAGTATGATCGTCGATACGCAACTCGGCGGCCGTTTTCGGCGCTGGGCTGTCGCAGGCGCGTTCGGCGACAACCTTGCGGCGCGCGCGCGCCGGCTCGCATCTCAATGCGGTCTTGGTCCAACTGACACCACTCGCCTGCAGGAGCTGGGCGAGAACGTTAACTACAACGCATACGGCGAAGACGAGCACGATGTGTTGGTGCCGCCCGCGGATCTTTATGCGGCGCTCTCGAAATACGAGGACCCGCTGGAATTCATCGGTAACTATCCCAAACTTGCCTTGATCGCACATGCGCGCCGGCAAGACATGGAACGGGCCTGCGCGACGCGTCCGTTCGTCTCCACGGCGCACGCCGCGATTTACAGGTTGCCGGACACACCTTGGGCGAGCAGGGTACGCGGCGCGTTTGCCAACTGGCTGGCCACGACAGCGCCCGACCGGGCGAACATCGTCGCGAAACACAAAAAGGATGGCGCATGGCACGTGAGCGTGCGCGCACCGCTGAGCGCGCCTCATGGCGCGGATCGACTATGTCGCCACTTCGGCGGCGATGGACGAGCCGGCGCGGCGGCGATCAGCGGTCTGCCCGATCACAGGTTCGACGCCTTCATCACCGCGTGCCTGCGCGGGCTCAAGAGCGAAGGGAAGCATTCCGACGGCTCTCGTCCGGGATGAGAGCGGCTGGCGGAGAGGGTGCGACTTCGCGCGCATTTACACGCTTGTACAGCACCGTAAGTCACGCTCGTTCTGCCGGCGTGTCAGCCGCGCCGAGTACCTGATGTCGATGTTCGGGCGCATCATCGCCAAGCGGGGCGAGAGCGTCGACGTACCTGCCGATTGCGGGCAGCGCCGTGACGCCGTGAGCGAAAATGCTAAGCAAGATCGTCGCCATGACGACGAGTTTGACGGTCTCTTCGCCGGGCAGGGCGGTTTGGCCATCGAGGTAGACGAGGCCAAGCACGATCGACGCTAGTCCGCGCGGGCCGAACCATCCCATGAATAGGACGGACGCCCGGCTAAGGCCGGTGCCCCATAATGCGATTGCGACCGGCACGACGCGAACCAAGGTGAGGCTCAGAATGCTGTACATGACGATGGCAAGACTGAACTGCGTCCAGACCTGCGTGACGAGCAAGCCGAATATGAAAAAGACGAAATAGTTGAAGAACTGCCCCCAATCCTCTGCGAACTCCAGACTATGTTTGGCGACCTGGGTGAAACCAGGCTGCGTTGCGAAGCCGGCGACGAACGCGGCGATGAACATGCTGGCGTGCGTCGCTTCAGACGCCACGACACAGCCAAGCGGCAACGCTACCACGCCAAGTTGCGCGGCCGCATCCGCCATCCATTGCTTTCGTTGAGCGAGACCTAGGAGCCAGCCGCCGAGCAGGCCGACTCCAAGTCCTATCAACGCTCCATAGCCGAGTTGCTCGATCAGAAAGCGCGTCAGGATCGCGCCACCGCGGCTTGTCTCGCGGGCCTCCGCCAATGCGATAAAAAGCATCAGGAAGGGCACCGAAAGGCCGTCATTGAGGCCTGCCTCGACGTTCAATGCCTGACGGATGCGTGGTGGCACACGCGGGCTGTTCACGATTACCTGCCCGAGCCCGGCATCGGTTGGAGCAAGAATGGCAGCCAGAATTCCTGCCTCCCACCAACTCAGCTTCCCGAGAACGACCATCGCGCACAGTACGCCGAGCGCGATCGTGACCAGCATGCCAGTGCTTAGCAGGCGCGCGGGCAAATTCGTTTCACCCTTCAGCATGCCCGGACTGACCCGTGAAGCGTCGGCGAAGAGCGTCATCACGAGCCCCAGTTCGGCAACCAATAGCAGATCCTTGCGGTCAAGCGCGAGCTCGTTCAGTGCTTCATGCGATAGAGACATGAGCGCGCCGAGCGCGGTGAACAACATGGGTGCAGTGAAGACCGTTCGCTTGAGCACCCGAGACACGAGGCTATACATAAAGACCGTCGAGATGAACGCGGCAATGATCAGCATCTGCGGACTCCTGCACTGGAACGTAACGCACGTAGCTCAAGGGTGGTGAAGACGAAAAGCCCATCCCGGCATCAAACCGTGGCTAAACGAGATGTTGGCTGATCCGGGTTAAGCCGGTGGAGAAGTCGCGCCCAGAATTCAGCCCGGCTCGGATACCTGATCGCTGAGGGGTTGCCTGCTCGGCTCGTCGAGTATGCGACTGGATTGATCTCAGTCAAGCGCATGCGATCCGGCAAGGCGAACAATGGCGCAAAGCCGTGGCGGCATGTCGCGGCTCGATGCCGTCGAGAGGGACGGCGCTAACTTCCTTTAAGGGGATGAGCATGCGAGCAGCCGACATCATGACGACGTCCGTCATATCAGCCGATCCGGAAATGACCGTGCGCGACGCCGCAAGAACGATGGTGCTCGGAAACATCAGCGGAATGCCGGTGATCAACGAGACCGGCAGGCTCGTCGGCATGGTGACGGAAGGCGATTTGCTGCATCGGCAGGAAATTGGCACCGGCTTCGAGCATCGCGCGTGGTGGCTCGAGCTTCTATCGTCGACGCGGGAACTCGCAAGCAAGTACGTCAAGGAACACGCAGGCAAGGTCAAAGATGTCATGTCGACGGAGGTCGTGACCGTCAACGAAGACTGTACCGTCGCGGAACTCGCCGAGTTGCTCGAGCGGCGGCGCATTAAGCGGGTGCCTGTTATGCGCGACGGAAAAGTGGTTGGCCTGATCAGCCGCGCCAACCTGATGCGTGCGATCGTCACCTTGGCACCCGAGCCACCCGCGCCGGTCGATCACAACGACGCCTCGATACGCAATGCGATTGTGCTCGCCATGAAGGGGCAGCGCTGGGCAGTCGCACCCGAGAATGTCCTCGTGAAGGAGGGCGTCGTCCATCTCTGGGGGGTCGTAATGAGCGAGGAGGAACGCCAGGCGGCTCGCGTCGCGGCGGAGAACGTCGAAGGTGTAAAGGAAGTCGTCTCGCACCTCGAGTTCCCCGTGGTGATGCCGGCCGCTTAGAGACGAGGCAATCTCGCCCGGTTTTTCGCTCAACTTTGCTCCGAAATGCCTAAACCCTGGTAACGATGAACACGCTGAACGACCCCGTCTTGCTAACCGATCTGTACGAGCTCACGATGCTGCAAGCGTACTTCGACTGCGGCATGAACGAGACGGCGACTTTCGAGCTGTTCGTTCGTTCGCTTCCGGCACAGCGGAATTTTTTGATGGCCGCGGGGCTCGATCCCGTGCTCGATTATTTGAGCGATCTCGAATTCAACCCCGTGGTGCTCGGATTGCTCAAGCGCACCGGCCGGTTCAGCGATCCGTTCCTTCATTCGCTCGAATCGCTACGTTTCACCGGTTCCGTGCACGCCCTGCCGGAGGGCTCGGTGTTCTTTGCGAACGAGCCGGTGTTGCGGATCACCGCACCCCTGCGTGAGGCGCAACTGGTCGAAAGCCGAGTCATGAACCTGATTCACTACAGTACGCTGGCCGCAACCAAGGCCGCGCGCTGTACGCTCGCCGCGCGAGGCAAGTCGCTCATCGATTTCGGGTTGCGCCGGGCCCACGGCAGCGAAGCGGCGATGCTATCAGCACGATCCAGCTATATTGCCGGCTTCGACGGTACAGCGACGCTTCTTGCGGGCTTGCGCTATGAGATTCCCGTCTTCGGCACGATGGCCCATTCATATGTCCAGGCGCACGACAGCGAACGCGAAGCCTTCGCAGCTTTCATGCGTTCACAGCCGGACAACGCCACGTTGCTGATCGACACCTATGACACGGAGAGGGCGGCCCGCATCGTCGTTGAGCTTGCCGGACACCTGGCTGCAGACGGACTCGCGATTAGGGGCGTTCGCCTCGATAGCGGTGACCTCGCCGAGCATGCGCGCCGGGTGAGGCGCATTCTCGACGAGGGCGGTCTGGCGGAAACAGCGATACTCGCGAGTGGCAATCTCGATGAGTGGCGCCTGCGCGACCTCGTACGCTCAGACGTGCCGATCGACAGCTTTGGAGTCGGCACGCGCATGAACACTTCGGCGGATGCCCCATATCTCGACTGCGCGTACAAGCTCACGCAGTATGCGGGCCGCCCGCGCCGTAAGCGTTCGGAGGGGAAGGCGACGCTGCCGGGCGTCAAGCAGATATTCCGGCGCTACGACGCTGCCGGAACGATAAGGTCCGACGTCATCGCGCTCGAGGAGGAGCCTTGCTCGGAAATGCCGCTCCTGCAGCCCGTGATGCGGTATGGGCTGCGTGTCCGCCCCACGCTATCCCTGAGCGAAGTCCGTCAGCATGCGCGGCGCGAAATGGCGTCGCTTCCTGAACGTCTGCAAGAACTCGACCCCGCGGACCCATTACGAGTCGAAACTTCGGCAACGATTAGCGAACTGGCTCGCCGCCTCGATCACGACCGCGAGTTCATGCGGGATGACCGCGGACTTGCGCAGGATCGCAAGACGTTTGAATGATGAGCCTACCACTCACGCCCAACTCGAGGTGATCATGCGCGCCGGCCAAATCTGCACGCTCAACGTGGTGACATGCGATCGCAATACAACGGTCCTGGAGGCTTCGAAGCTCATGCGAGCAAGCCATGTGGGCGACGTCGTAGTTGTCGAGAAGACGCACGATCGGATCGCGCCAATCGGCATCGTCACCGACCGCGACATTGCCATCTCCGTAGTGGCCGAAGAGGTCGAGCCAGGATCGGTTCTCGTCTCGGACATCATGAGCTCGCCCGCCGTAACAGCTTTCGAATGGGAAGACGGCTTTTGTTTGCCGCGGCGCATGCGGCGCCTTGGGGTTCGACGCATCGCCGTGATCGACGACGCGGGGAGTCTCGTCGGCGTCGTGACGGAGGACGATCTGTTGCAATTTATCGGCGATTACCTCGTCGAACTGTCCCACGTGAGCACGCGGCAGACAATACTTGAAGAAAAGCGGCGCGCCTGATTTCCCTTGTGGGCGAGAGCTGGCGTCGAATGTCATGTTGAAACGATCCCCCTCGCTCCACGTTTGCATCGTTGGCATTGAGGCGCTCGGCCTTGCAGTCGGCGTTGTCCTGTTTATCGCTCGCAAGGTAGGCTTGGCACATGCGATCTGGCTCGCCTGTGTCGTGCCTTCATGCGTGGTCTTGTGCGTCTCGGCAGCAAATGCGTTTCGTCGGCGAGAGGCCGGAATTGATGTGCTGGCGCTGCTCTCAATGATTGTCGCAGCGGCCATCGGCGAATCTTTTACCGCAGCGGTCGTTTCATTGATGGTGGCAGGAGGGCGCGCGCTCGAGGCCTTCGCGCAGGCCCGCGCGGGTGCCGAGATGACGGCTTTGCTCAAGCTTGCCCCGAACCACGCCAACCGGTACGAAGCGGGCGAATGGCGTCAGGTCGACCCGGATGCGATTCGCGCAGGAGATCGCCTGCTCGTTCGGGCGGGCGAACGGGTGCCCGCCGATGGAGCGCTGACACATCAAGCGGAACTCGACGAGTCGGCACTCACCGGAGAGGCTGCCATAAGGTCGCGAAATGCCGGCGAGAGCGTGCAGAGCGGCGTGTTGAACGCGGGTCCCCCCTTCGAGATGATCGCAGCCGCTACGGTGCGCGACAGCACGTTCGCCGGGATCATCCGAATGGTCGAAGCGGCGCAGAAGACGCGCGGTCCGACCGCGCGTCTGGCGGACCGCTACGCGATCTTTTTCGTACCCGTGACCCTTTTGATCGCCGGCATCTGCTGGATCGTGACAGGCGACGTCATCCGCGCTCTGGCGGTCCTCGTTGTCGCCACCCCATGCCCATTATTACTTGCCGTCCCGGTCGCGATCGTTTCAGGCATGTCTACATGCGCTAAGCATGGCGTATTGGTCAAGAGCGGTGAGGCAATCGAGCGTCTGGCGAGCGCGCAAATCCTCTTCTTCGACAAGACCGGCACGTTGACGAGTGGCCGAGCCCGACTGGTCGCAATCGAGAGCAGTCCTGGCATCAAGCCTGAACGTGTATTGCAACTGGCCGCTTCTCTGGCGCAGGCGTCGTCCCATGTCGTGGCGGAGGCCCTTACGCTGGCCGCGCGCGAGCGCGCTCTCGCGCTCAGTGTGCCTTCGCAGGTCACGGAGTGCCCGGGCGCGGGACTCATCGGCACCGTCGAGGGGAATGTCGTGGCGATCGGCTCGTTCACGCACGCAGCGGCCCAGGCGCAAGCCGCGCCGTGGAGCGCTGCGTTCCTGCGTCGTCTCGGCCATGAAGACGGTTCGGCCGTCTTTGTCGACGTGGACGGCGTGATGGTCGGCGCATTTCGGCTGGCAGACCCCATCCGGCTGGACACCCCCCGGGCAGTACGCTTGCTCAGACGCGCAGGCGTCTCGCGTATCGCCATGCTGACGGGTGACCGAAGGGACGTCGCGGAAAGCATCGGCGCGCGTCTGGGAGTCAGTGAAATTCACTCGGAACAGACGCCCGCCGACAAGCTCTCGTTGATCCGTTCAGCACGCGAACACGGCGTGGTCGTCATGGTCGGCGACGGAATCAATGATGCGCCCGCGCTCGCCGCCGCCGACATCGGTGTGGCAATGGGCGTCCGGGGTGCGGCAGCATCTGCGCAGGCTGCTGACATCGTGCTCCTGACCGATCGGGTCGACCGTCTTGTGGTCGGGCTCGAAATCGCACGCCGATGCCGGCGCATTGCGATACAAAGCGCGACGGCAGGTATGGGGCTATCGATCGTCGCCATGATCGTGGCTGCTCTGGGTTACGTGAGTCCACCCTACGGTGCGCTATTGCAGGAAGTCATAGATATGGCCGTGATCGGGAATGCGCTTCGCGTCCTGCGATTGAGAACTGGATCTCACCAGCCAATGCTGCCGCGAGGCGATGCAAGTCGCCTGCGGGCTGCGCACACGACTCTGGAGCCAGTTTTGGGCGAGTTGAGGCGTCTCGCCGAAGCGCTGCCTGAGCTTCCCAGGCAATCGGTGACGTCCGAACTTGTCAGAATCAACGAGCTTCTGGTACGCGTTCTGCTCCCGCACGAACAGGAGGACGATATCCGTCTGTATCCCGAGCTCGCCAGCAAACTCGCCGGTGAAGATCCCCTGGCCGCGATGAGCGGCACTCACGCGGAAATATTTCGCACCGTTCACGTGCTGCAGCGAATCGCGGCCGACCTTCCGGCTGATGGACCGGACGAACAGGGCATGCGGGAATTGCAACGGCTTCTTTACGTCCTCGATGCCGTCGTCCGAATGCACTGCGCGCAGGAGGACGAGCTTTTTCATACGCTCGATGAAGGAGCCTGAGCGACGGCGATGCGATCGCACGCAGTCTCGCAAATCTCGTTAGCGAAGCGTCGATTTGACGAGCAACAAGGGCGTGCAAGCGATGCGGGCGACGCGGCGCGCAACGCTGCCAAGAATCCAGCGGCCGGCGCCGCGGCGTCCATGCGTTCCCATGACGACGAGGTCGGCTCGCCATGCGTTCGCCTCACGCACGATCGTATGAGCGATATCGTCCCCGCACTGGGTGGCGCTCACGATCTCGGTCGTTTTGGTGCCGGGAACGTGATTAAGCACGCGGCGCGCCATTGCAATGGCTGACTTTCCTTCTTCCATGAGAGTCCGATCGAGCAAGGCAAAGGGCAGAGGATTGTCGAACCGCGAAGCCTTATCGATGACGTAAATGGCGCGGCTGTGCGTTTCCGAGGTGGCGAACGCCGCGCCAACCCGCAAAGCAGGGAGCACTTCGGTGCTTCCATCGACCGCGAAAAGAATGCGCCGTGGTCCGTATGCGAGCGTGGCGTCGAAAAACTCCGGAACGATCAGCAAGGGCTGATTGATGTTGCTGACCAACGGCTCCGCGACGCTGCCCTCGATCCAGCGCAAGAAGCCGTGATACTGATGCGCGCCGATAATCAGCAAATCAGCGCGCCAATTCCCCGCTGCCTCAGCAATCGCGTGAACTACATTACCGCCTTGTTTCGATAACTGGAGGAGCTCCGTGTCTGCCCGATGGCCTGCGGCCGCCAAAACCATCTGCGCGTGTTCCAGCGTGTCGCGCGCACTTCTCGCGAGATCCAGGCGGACCGAATGGAGCGATCGTGGAATCCTCTCCGGAAGCGGAAGCGGCACGACGGGGTCCTCGACCACACTGATCAGGCGCACGCACATGTCGGGCAGCAGGAACTTGCACGCGTAGGCGAGCGCGTTTTCTGACGCGGGCGACGTATCGAGTGAAACAAGCACCCTTCGGGGCCTGCAGGATTGCACAGAGGAAGTGATCGGTTCCATTGCTATCGGGCGACCGCCGCAGCGTTGCTTTGTGATGTGCGATAGCACCATCTTGATAGCGCCCAGGTTGGATTGCTTGATCCAGATCAGACCGAGACTTATTGTGATTGAATCATCATGAACAGAAGCGTGCTTGCGGGGCTGCGGGCACGTGCACGGACACGCGGTGACATTCCCGCGGCTTCGGCAACTTGATGGGCGAGAGCGCGATGACCGTCACCGACAATGCGCATTGGCACACGAAAGAAGCGCACAGCGTTGCGGTCGAGCAGTCGTCCGATCTCGAGAGAGGTCTCAGTTCAGATGAAGCCGCTCAGCGCCTGCTGAGCCACGGACCGAATGAGACGACGCGCGAGCAGCCGCGTCCGGTCATATCCCTCATCGTCTCGCAATTTGCGGACTTCATGAACCTCGTGTTGCTTACCGCGGCGGGAATCAGCGGCATGACGGGCGATGTCGAGGACGCGCTTGCCATTATCGCGCTCGTGTTGCTCAATGGCACGATAGGTGCGTTTCAGAGCGTGCGCGCGGAACACGCGATGGCGGAATTGAGAAAGCTCGGGGCGTTCCGCGCGACGGTGGTGCGCGACGGCGTCCGCATGACGATTCCTGCGAGCGAAGTCGTTCCCGGTGATGTCGCACTCCTTGAGGCCGGCGCAAGCGTGCCCGCGGACATTCGGCTCATCGCATGCGTGCAATTGAAGATCAGTGAAGCGGCATTGACCGGAGAATCGATAGCGGTCGACAAGGCGACGATGACTCTTTCGGACCATCATGCGCCGCTCGCCGAGCGCACCGACATGGCTTACATGGGAACGAGCGTCGCTTACGGAAGCGGGTCGGGGATTGTTGTCGCAACGGGCATGGAAACCGAGCTCGGCAAGATCGCTGCTCTGCTCAAACGCGTGGAGCTGCCGCGTACACCGCTGCAGAACCGTCTCGCAAGATTCGGACGCCAATTAGGCATCGCCATTGCAATCGTGTGTCTCGCACTCTTCGCCATGGGCCTTGCGCGTGGCGAACCCGTCACGTTGATGCTGCTCACATCGATCAGTCTTGCGGTGGCTGCGATACCCGAGGCATTGCCAACCGTGCTCGCCGTGATGCTTGCGCTCGGCGCGCGCAATCTCGCGCGGCGTCACGCTCTGGTGCGCAAGGCATCCGCCATCGAGACGCTTGGCTCGGTGAGCCACATCTGTACCGACAAGACCGGGACATTGACGCTCAACGAGATGCACGTAGTCGAACTGACCTCCCCGGGATGTGGGCGAATTGCTGGAGGCTTCCATGGGCCGGGTGTGCTGCCCCTGCTGTCGGCAGCGGCCATGAGTTGCAGCTCGGATGCTGGTGCGCGCGAGCATATGACTGGGCGATGGCTCGGTGATCCAACGGAGGTTGCTATATGGCGCGCCGCGGTCGACGCAGGGTTCGATGCTACCTCGCACGGCGAAGCCGGACAGCGGCTGCTCGAATTACCATTCGACTCGAAGCGCATGCGGATGACGACCCTGTACCGGACAGACGCCGGCTTCACAGCCTACATGAAAGGTGCCCCGGAAGCGGTCGTTGCACGCTGCGACGCGTGCATGGGCGATGTAGCGGCGACATTCGATCGCGCCGCGCAACTCGCGGCGGCAGCCTCGATGGCGGCCGACGGCGAGCGTGTGCTGGCCGTATCCATGCGTAGTTGGAGCGGGCTGGCAAAAATCGACCCTGTCGCGGAATCGCTCGAGTCCGGTCATACACTGCTCGGTTTCATCGGCATGCAAGACCCGCCGCGTCCCAATGCTCGCCATTCCGTCGACGTATGTAGGGCGGCCGGCATCGCTCCCGTGATGATCACCGGCGATCACCCCGTCACCGCGCGGGCGATCGCAAGATCGCTCGGCATTCTCGCTGAAGGCCAGTCCGTCCTGACCGGTCCCGAACTCGACGCTCTGAACGACAAAGCACTGGAGGCGGCGATCGAGAGCGTGGGTGTTTTCGCGCGGCTCGATCCGCCGCAGAAGATCCGCATCGTGGAAGCGCTGCAGGCGCGCGGGCATTGCGTGGCGGTGACGGGCGACGGCATCAACGACGCGCCCGCGCTGACACGCGCCGATATCGGCGTAGCAATGGGCAAGGGCGGCACGGACGTCGCGCGCGAAGCCGCGAGCATCGTGCTGCTCGACGACGATTTCAGCACGATCGTCGTCGGTATCGAGGAGGGACGGCGCATTTACGATAACGTTCGAAGATTCGTTCGCTATGCGTTGACCGGCAATACGGCGGAAGTTTGCGTCGTTGTCGCGGCGCCGTTTTTAGGTTTGCCCCTGCCACTGCTTCCTATCCAGATTCTCTGGATCAATCTTGTCACCGACGGTTTACCAGGACTCGCGCTTGCGGCCGAGCCCGCGGAGTCCGACATCATGCGGCGGCCGCCACGCGCGCGGCGCGAGAGTCTGTTCGCCGCGGGGACGTGGCAGCATATCGTCTGGGTGTCGATTGCAATGTCGCTCGTTACGCTCGCCACTCAAGGGTTTGCATGGAGTACGGATCAGGCCCAATGGCAAACCATGACGTTCACGGTACTGTCGCTTTCGCAGATGGGCTATGTGATTGCCATCCGCTCCGCGCGCAGATCAGTATTCGAGCTAGGCCTGCTGTCGAACCGCGCGCTTGCCGGCGCGGTTGCCTTGACGTTCGCGTTGCAGATCGCGGCGATTTACGTGCCTTTTATGAATACGGTTTTACGCACGGAGCCGCTCGACGCCTGGCAACTGGCCTGTTCTCTTGCGCTGTCTTGCGTAGTGTTCGTGCTCGTGGAGCTCGAGAAATACGTGAGGCGACACGGGCTGTTTCGCAGGGCCCGACATGCGTCGCGGCGCGAGGCATCGCTTCGCTAGCGCGAAGTCGACGTCGCGCTCCTCGATGACGCTCAGGCTTAGGCAGCGCAAACCGGGACATCGAGATGCAAAAGAGACCGTCTGTTGTCGACGCATCGTGGCTCCCCGCCATCCTGATCCTCGCGTTGGGCATAGTCATGTTTCGCCCGTTCATCGGCCCCGTATTGTGGTCGTTCATTCTTGCCTATGCGACCTGGCCGTTGTTCGTCGTCGTGCATCAGCGCCTGCGCGGACGGGCCTCGCTAAGCGCGCTTGCGACGACCGCGGCAGTCGCGATTGTCATCATCGGGGCGATGATCGCCATTGCGGTGCCCCTGACGCATGAAGTCGTTGACGTCGTTCGCCGGCTCGTTGCGTGGAGCGGCGGCGAGCCGAGGCGGCTCGCGGCGATCGTCTCGGACATTCCTGTCGTCGGCGAGAAGCTGTCCGAGTTGACACGTGAGGTGCCTGCATGGAGCGCTGAAGTCGCAGCCCTGCGCAATGGGTGGCTGAGCGCTCTTTCAAAGGTGGGTCGTCTGGCGGGACAAAACGCGCTCCAATTCGGCTTTACCTTCATTGCGCTCTATTTCACGTATCGGCACGGTGAATCGCTGATCGTGAAGGTGCATCGGCTGCTGAAACCGCTCATCGGTCCGAGGCTCCCGCTTTACGTCGCATCGCTTAGACGTGTCACACGGGCGGTGCTTTTCGGCGTGCCCATCACCGCGATCGGACAGGCGACTGTGGCGGGCATCGGCTATTGGGCGGCAGGCGCGGACGAGCCCGTCCTGCTCACGTTGCTCACCATGCTCGCGGCGCTCGTTCCATTTGGGGCGCTGTTCGTCTGGCTGCCTACGGGAGTGGCTCTCCTCGTGGATGGAAGCCCGTGGGACGGCGTCGGACTGTTGCTCTGGGGCGCAGTGGTGGTGAGTTCGATCGACAATGTCATACGCATGATAGTCATCGGCAACGCGATCCGCATGCCGTTCGCGCTCGCGCTGGTCAGCATCCTCGGAGGTGTCGCCGCATTCGGGCTGATCGGATTGTTCGTCGGTCCCCTCGTGGCGGAGATGCTTCGCATGCTGTGGGATGCGCGCGTGCCGGACGCGGCGCGGCGGGAGCGTTGCGCCGTCCGGCCAATCGGTGGCCGCTGCCTGCTGGTCCACCATCGCTATCCGACAGCAGCCGCGCGCGCGATGGCGCGACGCAGCTTTCGACAAGCGCGAAGTCGGCAAAAGTAGCGGTTGCGTCCCGCTCACCGTACGCCGCGGAACGAATTTTCGATGGCTCGTTCCACTTGATGTGCGTCAACCGGAACGAGTGCGATGGTGGGATGCTTCCAACACCGGAGCGGATAGACGATGGCGGCTAGGCTTTCGATACTTCGCTCGTTTTGCACCTAAACCCGAGAAACCGATCATGCAAGTCTCCCACCGATCGTTCCTTCGCGTACCCTTTGGCTTCATGCTTGCACTCACCACTTGGTCCGCCATGTCTCAACCGCTGCCCGAGCCGGTTAGCCGGGACGGCGTGCTTTATGCCACTGGCGGGATCGGCATAGACGAAGCACGCGCGTTCCAGGCTGCCGGGCCTCGGTATAGCTTGCGTCTGACTTTTGCGATGCCCTCGGGCGGCTATCTTTCCGATGTCGATGTGACTATCACGTCGAATACGGGTCATCCCGTGCTGCATGCGCGCAGCGAAGGCCCGTTTCTTTTCGTCATGCTGCCCGCAGGCCGCTATCGCATTCTCGCCAACAATGGCGCGGCCCAAGTGACGAGGCTGGTGACGGTGCCATCTCGAGGCGGAGTTCAGGTGAATGTCACGATGTCCGAAGCCCCCCTCGGTGCCCGCGCTGTGACGCCTGGACGCTGCCCGCGCTGTAACCCCTCGGCGGGGCGCTAGCCCAATTTCGAGGTGGTCCAGAGGGCCGGACAACGCATTTCGGACAATACATGGACTTTTCACAAGGACTTCCCGGCCGGGCAGCGCTAAGACGCGAAGCGGGCGGATGTTTCAAGCGCTATGGGCCGTCGTGAGATCCCGCCCTTTGGACAGCTCTCCCCAATCGATCGGACCATATAGGGTTCCACCGGCTACGCTGACGAGAAGATGGAATTGACGCAAGGTCACGCCCGCCTTGATGTGCACCGGTTCGCCGTGAAAATAGCTCTCGGTGCGCAGCCACGGCGCCGCGCCCTCATTGAGTTCACGCACACTAAGCGAGTGTCCGTTGCGGCCTGCTTCGGGCGGAAAGAACGGACCGTCGAAAGCCACTTTGAGAATCGGATGGATTCTGCTGGAATCGGGTAACCCGGCATGGAGTTCGTAGGGGGCTTGGTCCCAGTGTTCCCCCCATTGACGGTCAAGTGCGACGCGAGTGAAGAACGCCCAGGGGACGCGCACGAAACAAAGCCGGTAGTCGTCACCGACCGGATCGAAATTGGCGCTAAGTGTCATGATGCCGCTTCCTTCATTCTGCCCGTTAACAACAACGTCGTTGTTCGAGCAAGTCGGATGGTGGACAAAACTAGCCGGCGGCTAATCGGCGTTGTTCCAGACAGCGGCCTTGCGAACCCAGAATCGGTCCTGCTTCTCATACAGGCGCTTTACGCCTGCCCAGGCAATCCGGTGAGCTGCTTCCTCGCGCCGCGGATCGTTGCGATGATCTTCAAATGCATGGTTAAATGCGGCGCGGTAAATGTCCTGAGCGTGCGGAGGCAAATGAAGCCGCACCGCTGACGGCAAGTCGGCGTTCGTCGCGTAAGGCATGAAGACTCCTCGGTGCCCGGGTT
Organism: Caballeronia sp. AZ1_KS37; assembly: GCF_023631165.1. Lineage (NCBI taxonomy): Bacteria > Pseudomonadati > Pseudomonadota > Betaproteobacteria > Burkholderiales > Burkholderiaceae > Caballeronia > Caballeronia sp. AZ1_KS37. Next base: position 68,056 of record NZ_JALQDP010000043.1, read on the forward strand.
ACTTTGTGGTCGGCTAAGGTGTCGAGTTGCGCGTTTAAAATTCCTCGCTCAAATAGCTGGGCACGTTTCCTCCACGATTTGCCGTCGCGAGCGCCGGTTGCTGCGCCACCATGCAATCGGTCGTCATCAGCAGCGAGGCGACCGATATCGCGTTTTGAAGGGCCGAGCGCGTCACCTTCAGCGGATCGACGATGCCGGCGTCGAACATGTCGAGGTAGCGATCGTGCGCGGCGTCATAGCCCTGTGTGTCGTGCGCCTCCGCAACCTTGTGCACGACCGTCTGCGCATCGGCGCCCGCATTCTGCGCGATTTGCCGCAGCGGCGCCGCCAGCGCTTCGTGGACAATGCATGCCCCCGTGCGCCACGTGTCCGACTCACTTTCACGCGGCGTGAGCGCGGCGCGTGCGCGTAAGAGCGCCACGCCGCCACCCGCCACGATGCCTTCCTCCACTGCCGCACGTGTTGCATGAAGCGCGTCCTCGAAGCGGCTCTTGCGCTCGCGCAGCCCGGTTTCGGTGGCAGCGCCGACCCGAATGACGGCAACGCCACCCGAGAGTTTGGTCAGGCGCAACTCAAGTGCCTCACGGTCGTATTTCGTCTTCGCATCGCTCAGCCGCCTTCTAAGTCCGGCGACGCGGTCGGCCACAGCATGTCCGTTCGTTTGCGCCGCGATCAGAATCGACTTCTCGCGGCCCACCTCGACGCGACGCGCGCTGCCGAGGTCGGTCGGTGTGGCTTGTTCCAGGGTACGGCCCATCTGAGGGGAAATGACGGTCGCACCCGTCAACGCCGCAAGATCGGCGAGCTGCTCGCCACGAGCATCGCCGAAGCCGGGAGATCGGATGGCGCACGATTTGAGCGTGCCGCGCAGGTGATTGACGACCAGGGTCGCGAGCGCTTCGCCTTCGACTTCGTTTGCGACGATCAGCAGCGGCTTGCCGCTTCCGCTGACGGCCTCGAGCACAGGAAGCAACTGCGCGACAGAGCTGATGTTCATATCGCACAACAGGACGCGGGGCTCCTCCAATACGACCTCGGGATGCTCAGGCTGGGTGAACAAGGCGGATAAATACCCGCGCTCGATGACCGAGCCTTCCACCACATCGAGCTCATCCTCGAGGCGCGAGCCGTCCTCGATGCTCACGGCGCCTTCCTGCCCAACACGACCGACGGCACGGGCGACGAGCTCTCCGATGCTTGCATCTCCACTCGCGGAGATGGTCGCGATGTTGCGCATGGCATCGCTGGTGGAGCACGGCCTAGACATTTCGTGCAGCGCCGCAACGACACGCTTGCCAGCGTCCTCGATGGCGCGCTTGAGCTCCATCGGGTCGTGCCCCGCGGTGACGCATTTCATGCCTTCTATGACCATCGCCTGAGCGAGTGTCGTCGCAGTCGTCGTGCCATCGCCCGCAACCTCACTGGTCTTCGTCGCAACTTCCCGCAGCAGCCGCGCCCCCATTTCCTCGAAAGGATCGACGAGCTCGATGGCGCTCGCAACCACAACGCCTGAATTGGCCACGATCGGTGGGCCCCCCTCGCGCTGAAGGATCACATTTCGTCCTCCAGGCCCGAGGGTGACCTTTACGGCCTCCGCTAGCACGTTCACACCGTTGAGCAGCAAATGGCGCGCTGATTGATGGAATACGAGTGACTTTGCCGTCATGTCGTGCTTCTCGATGAGGTTAGCCTTGACCTGCCTATTCAACCCACGATGCGCGTTGAAGCGGTTGACTTGCATCAAACCACCGGACGATTTAAGGCCCTGCCGCTCGATGGAATCGACGCACGCTTCAATTGATGATTGATCCGTGTCAATTGACGGCGGGGAAGTGACGATAACCTGAGGGCACGCTTGGCCGAGGTGGCCGACCGATCAGCTCAGGAGGATGCGGCATGAGTCAAGGCAGCCATTCGACATTGAAGCGCCTGCGCGCATACCTCGACGTGCATGGCCCGTCATTCGGAACACCGGCCACGGTTCAGATGCCGTCGGCTTGGGCTTGGGCTTCGGCGTGCGGCGAGGCTTGGCAGATTGCCGACGGTCTGGAGCGAGGTGAGGGCATGCGCAGTCTGAAGCGTGCAAAAAGCCTGAATGCGGACAGTGTCGCCGCACTGGTGCACGAACTCGTGTTCGAACTCGGCGCGCTCCTGAGATGTTTGCCCGAAGCTGAGTCAATTGACGCGCTCGCCAGCGACTTCCGGACCTTTCTCGCTCTCGCAACGCGATATGAACAGGGATCCGAAGGCGCCGAGGGCCTGCTCAGGATGATCCTTGAGAACCAGGCCTTTCCTGTCGGCAGCCTTCAGAACTTGGACCACGGGTTTGCCGTCGCCATCGAGGCCTATCTGCTTGGTTCTCTGCTGCGTCTGTGCGCTCTGCAAGAACAGGCGCTTCGAAGTGGCGAGGCATCGGATGCCAGGGCGGTGAGTGCTTATTCAAGCCTGGCCGCGCGAACGGGCTTGGCGGCAATCGACACGCTGAGAACCCTTAATACGTCCCGCGTCGGCGCAATGGCTTGTGAACGTGAGTCGGGTGGATGTCGGGACACGGGCGACGAGCGCGAGTGTTGGTGGTGGCACCGCTACAGATACGAGGTCGACGGCATACGACGGTATTCCCGCTCCTGGGTGGGGGACGGGGCCAACGGCAATGCTCTGAAGACGCCGCTCGAGTCCGAACGGACCTTGGAGATACAGAGAATTTCCGCATACCTCGAAAACGACGTACTGCCTCCCATACGCCATACGGTGTCGTTGCTCGTGCGGATTGGGCAAATGACACCGCGGCAGCGCACGGCGCCTTGATAACGAGGGAATAGTCGGTCCATACACCATTGCGCGGGCGCCTTAAGGCGGGCGCAACGACGAGGAGAATTAGATGAAGGTCGCAGATATGTATAGCAAGGGTACCGTGCACATTCCCATGTCATGCACCGTGCAGGAAGCCGCCAAGCAAATGCGCGATCAGCACGTCGGCGCGCTCGCGGTCACAGAAGGCGGCGAGTCGGGCCGGGCCATCGGCGTGGTCACCGACCGGGACATCGTCTTGAAGACTGTGGCACAGGGCGTCGCACCGGCCGATATTCTCGTTGGCGAAGTCGTGACGCCGGGCATGCTGACCGTGGACGCGCAGGCCGACAGCGTCGATGCCGTGCAAACGATGCTCAGTCATGGCGTACGGCGTCTCGCGGTCACATGCGGTGAGGATCGCGTCGTCGGAGTGCTGTCCCTGGACGATCTCATGGAAGCGTACGGCCGAGACATGGCGATGCTGTCGTCGCTTCTTGCGAACGCGCGCAATCGCGAGCGAACGGGCAGTGTGCAGTCAGCATTGCATATGTAGCGGAGCATTGCTCCGTACAGGGAGGCCGATCATGAGATCTTTGGGGTGGATTCCGGGCATGAGCCCAGCCGTAACGGCCGGTATGGCCAATTCGAGGTGGCTCGAACTAAAAGCCGAACGCAGCCTGGGACGACTGACATGAGCACGATAACCTTGCGGCCAGCGGAAGTCACCGCACCCAGCCAGATCGCACTCGCAAATGAGGAACCTGCCGCTGAAGGCTCTCCGCAATCCGACAATGCCTTGTTCGTTGAAACGATCAACGTGCTTCAGCACGATCCGCACTTCGCTTCGGAACCGGTGTTCGCAGATGTCCACGACGGACACGTGACACTGCGGGGAAGCGTCAGAAGCTTCGCGAGCAAGGTAGTTGCATGCGAGATCGTCGGAGGGCTGTCGGGGGTCGCCTCGGTGACCGACTGCCTGGTCGTTGAGTTGCCGCCCGACGCGCGGCGCACCGACGCCGCGCTGGCTTCGGACGTTCACGCGGCCCTGAAATGGGAGGCGTGCCTTCCCGCCGACGCCATCGACGTTGACGTCGCTCACGGGTGTGTCACCTTGTCGGGTGAGATGCCCTGGTCGTTTCAGAAAAAACTCGCGGAGCATGCCGTCGCGCGTCTGACCGGCGTCACTGGACTAGTCAACCTGTTGCGGGTGAGTGACCGCCAGACTCAAATGCAGGCGATTACAGGTATCCATGCGGCCCTGCGCCGGGCGGCCGACATCGAAGCGGACGATATCGAAGTACTGGTTGCGCACGGCACGGTGACGCTGCGAGGCACAGTGTCGTCGCCAGCCGCGAAAAAGCTCGCATACGACACGGTTCGTTCCCTTGATGGCGTCCATACGGTGCGCGACGAGATCCGCATCGGACACGGCGACTGACGGGCGTCCGCCAAACCGACATCGAGCTTTTCTTTCCAACGACGAGGCCAGCATGAGCTTTCCATTTATCGACAGAACGGACGCGGGCATCAAACTCGCGCACGCCCTGCACGAATTCGCTGGTCGGAGCGATGTTGTCGTCCTTGCGCTGCCGCGCGGAGGCGTCCCGGTCGCGGCCGAAGTTGCGCGCATGCTCAATGTGCCACTGGACGTGCTGATCGTGCGCAAACTTGGCTTGCCTGATGATCCCGAGTTGGCAATGGGCGCGATTGCAAGCGGGGGTGTGACCTTTATCAACGAACCCGTCGTGCGGGCGTTCCGCATATCGCCCGAAGTACTGACCGATGCCGTCGCTCAGCAACGAGTCGAGTTGGAGCGGCGAGAAAATTTGTATCGCGGTTCGCGCGAAGCGGTATCGATCGAGGGCAAGACGGTCATTCTGGTCGACGACGGCATTGCGACTGGCTCATCGATACGCGTTGCCCTGTCAATGCTGCAATCGAGGCTCCCAGCTCATGTCGTGGTTGCGGTTCCGGTAGCGCCCGAGCATTTCCGATATGAAATCGAGGCGATGGGCGTGGAATTCGTGTGCCGTATCGAAGCCGCGAACATGATGGGCGTCGGTGGCTTTTATCAGCATTTCGATCAGGTCAGCGATGACGAAGTCACGCATACGCTTGCGAGCCTGACAGCCTGACTCCCGCAAGTTGCCGAGCCGGGACTCGAGATCGTGCAAAGGAGCACGCCGTGCAGCCATCCAAGACTCCCTTCCTCGCAGTGCACGAGTTAGGTCAACGCCTGCTCGACAGACCATCGGACTATGATGCCCTGATCGATATGACGTCCGGGTGTGATTACGTGCTTCTCGGCGAGGCGACGCACGGCACGGCAGACTTCTACCGTATGCGCGCCGCGATCACCCGGCGACTGATCGAGGAACACGGCTTTGACGGGGTCGCGATCGAAGGCGACTGGCCCGATACGTGGCGGGTCAACCGGTACGTGCAACTCGATGACGATATCGATGCGAGCGCGTCGCTCGATGCCTTCAACCGGTTCCCGACGTGGATGTGGCGCAACCGCGAGATGCTCGAGTTCGTTAGATGGCTGCGTGTGCATAACTCGAAACATCACTCTGAGAATCGAGTCGGTGTATATGGACTCGATCTGTACAGTCTGTACCGGTCCGCGGATGCGGTGATCCGTTACCTCGAAGCAGTTGATCCCGTTCAGGCTGATATGGCGCGCGCTCGTTACGAAGCGCTCGATCACGTACGGGAGCCGCAGTCGTATGGTTACGCTGTCGCGGTGGGCGCGAGGACTCCGGCGAGCGCGGCCGTCATCGAACAGCTTGCCCGTCTGCGCGCGGAGGAGTTTGAGTATTTGTCGCGCGACGGGCTCGATGCGCTCGATGCACAGTTCTTTGCTGAGCAAAACGCGCGGGTCGTGGTCAACGCGGAAGCCTACTACCGAGAGATGTTCACCGGCCGGCTCAACACATGGAACCTGAGAGATGCTCATATGGCCAGAACGCTGTTCGCGTTGGCCAAATACAGGGTCCGACGCGGCGGTGCAGGACGTATTGTCGTATGGGCGCACAACTCTCATCTCGGCGATGCGCGGGCGACCGAATCACACCAGCGGAGGGAGTGGAATTTAGGGCAACTCGTGCGTGAACAAGTCGGGAAGAAGGCGTTGCTCGTAGGATTCACGACCTATACAGGCCTTGTTTCCGCGGCTTCTCGATGGGACGGTGAAGTTGAACTGAAGCGTGTCTGCACGGCGCTGCCGGACAGCTGGGAGCATCTGTTTCATACGACCGGACTCGATCGGTTCTTCCTGCCGCTGAGGGACGCGGCGGCGGCGCCCTTGCAGGAAACGCTGCTTGAACGAGCCATTGGTGTCTTGTATCTGCCAAGAACAGAGCGTGAGAGTCACTACTTCGTAGCGTCGCTTGCGCATCAATTCGACGCAGTCTTCCATCTCGACGAGACCAGTGCGCTGGAGCCGCTTTTGCCTCCGACGGGCTGGAAGGCTGCTGGTCAGAGCGAACGAACAGCGCTTCCAGAGGAGGGAGAAGCGTGAAGGTGTTCGAGGTCAGCTTGCCGGCTGACCAACTCCAATTGCAAGGAGCGCTGGTCATCCCAGACCAGGCAAGCGGCATCGTCGTATTCGTTCATGGTAGCGGCAGCAGCCGTTTGAGCCCTCGCAATCGGGCCGTTGCGAGATCGTTGCAAGCTTCCGGCTTGGCGATGCTGCTTTTTGACTTGCTGGTGCACGACGAGGCCGAGCGGGATTCTCTCACTGCGGAGTATCGCTTCGATATCCCGCTACTGGCGCGCCGTCTATCATGCGTGCTGGACTGGTTGTCGGCTTGCCGGGAAATGAGCGGACTGGCGATCGGATTATTCGGCGCGAGCACCGGCGCAGCCGCCGCGCTCATCGTCGCCGCCGCGCGGCACGAGGTGCACGCGGTCGTATCAAGGGGCGGACGCCCTGACCTTGCAGATGAGGCGCTGGCTCGGGTCGAAGCACCGACGCTGGATTGTCGGCGCCCGCGACAGGGAAGTGATCGAACTCAATCGCCGCGCGTCGGACCAGATGATGTGTGAGCGAAAGTTGGTCCTGGTACCGAAGGCCACTCATCTCTTCGAGGAAACCGGCGCGTTGGAGCGCGTGGCACGTCTCGCCGTCGACTGGTTCGTGCCGAGATTGTCAGCGCCACGCTGATCGTCCTCACGCCATCAACGTCGGCGGAGGTCGTGTAGGGTTCCCCTGACAGACATTCAAGAAGTCCTACCGCCATTTCAGCCAGGGCTGATTGCTGCGTACCGGGATGACACCGATACTGATAGTGCACAGTCACGTCTACCGATGCGGGAGGTTGCAATGAGCGATGACCACGTCAACGGAACGGGCGATCCTGCTCAAGGATTCCATCCGTCTCACAACGTCCTGACCACGACCGGCGAGGCATGCTGCGATGAAATGGCCACGTTGATTTCCCTGGCAAGAGATGCTGGCATGCTCATCACGCTTGACGGCCAAATCGGGCGTGAGAAGTATCAGAGCATCGCCGGATCGCTCACTTCATTGCGCTGCTTCGCGATCAAGTTGCAAGATCTGTTGCTCACTCGCGTTCCCGCCTAGCACTAGCCTTCTGACGCAGCACGCTTGGTCGGGGCGTGCATTCGTCAGTCGATCGGGGGCGCCGCGCGCGTGCCGGAGTCAGTTAAGGTTTCGATGCTCCGGAAGGCTACTGGTTGCCCGAGTCCCCGCAGATAACTCAACGATTTCCGCTGTCACCATCTCCTGCCGCAGCCGGCAAAAGGAACCCGAAAGGCGCCGCGCAGTCTGGTGAACATTGTCCAGCGCGGCGCTCATCGCACGCATGCGGGCTTCGTTTTCGGCCGCATACGAGAGCATGATGGCCTCGCATAATTGCGCAAACACGTATTCCTGCGCGAGCTTTGCGAGCAACGTCGCCGCCCGCATCGACACGAGTGGCGGAGAACGCCGCGCTCGCGAGCACGGACGTGTGAAGCGCGCGAAATCGAAGGGCAACAGCGCGTGCCGGACCAGCGTGGGTGAGGGGCCCGGCGCGCGTTGCGCATGCACGAGCGAGACGCGCGAGGCGTGCGCCGCTCGCAACTGATCATACAGCGCATCGGCAAGGCGATCGGCAAGAACGGGCACCTCGTCGGCATGGATGGGCATCGACCCGGCCCAAACGATGGCAAGACCCTGTTCTCGCGCCACAGTCTCGCCGCGCGTGCCCATCACGAAGTACTCGGTCTTGTCTGCCTCATGTGCGGCGTCAGCGCTTGCGACGATATGTTCGTTGAACGTGCCGACGAACCCTTGTTCGGCGCACAGCAATACGATGATATGGTTCGACGCACGCAGATCGCTTGTCGCCGCTTCGCCACGGGACGGATCGTCAAGCCGGAGCGCGTCGGCGATCGCTTCTCCGATCACCAGCGAGCAGGACTGGATTCCCGCGATGCGTTCTTGTGCCTCGCGCGATCTCGCCGCCGCAATGGCGCGCATCGCGTTCACGACCGATTCCAGTTCGCGCACACTGTCGATGTGCTCCCGCAACGCGCCCATGCGTTCGGTCATGACGATGCGCTCCAATCGGCATCGCGCGCCCGAGGCTCATTGACGAGCTCGCGGACCAGGGCGACGAGCGCATCGCGTGCGGATGCGTCGAGCGGCGTGCTTTCTCCCGATTTGGCATCGATGCGGGCGGGCAGCCGCTCGCGGGCATCAACGATGCTTTCGGGAGGCAATGCATCGAAGACGCCATCGTCGAGCGCTGCGAGCAAGGCGACCGTGTCCACGGCACGCAGCGCCGCGAAGCGCGGCTGTGTGATGAGCGCGCGAATGCGCTCGCCGCGCGCAAGTTGCGCCTTGACGCGCGCATCGGTGAGCCCGCCGAAACGGGTGAACATCTCCAGTTCGAGGAACTGCGTGTAATCGAGCCGCAGGCGCCCGGCGACGGCGCGCAGCGGCGCGATTTGCGCCTTGCCGCCGACCCGGCTCACGCTCAGTCCCACATCGACGGCAGGCCGTTGATTCGCGGCAAACAGCCGTGCATCGAGCATGATCTGGCCATCCGTGATGGAAATGAGGTTGGTCGGGATATACCCCGAAAGGTCGCCGCCTTCGGTCTGCGCGATGGGTAAGGCAGTTAGCGAACCGCCGCCGCGCCCGGGCGAAAGCTGCGCGGCGCGCTCGAGCAGGCGCGCGTGCAGATAGAACACATCGCCGGGATAAGCCTCGCGTCCCGGCGGCTCACGCGTCAGCAGCGCAAGTTCGCGATGGGTAGCCGCGTGGTGGGTGAGATCATCGATGACCACGAGGGCGTGCTGTCCGCGATCGCGAAAGTACTCCGCAATCGAAAAACCGCTGAACGGCGCGATCCATTGCAGTCCCGGCGAAGCAGCCGACGAGGCGACGACGAATACGCAGCGCGCGATATCGCCGTGACGGCGCACCGCGTCGAGCACGCGCTGCACGGCGGTGGCGCGCTGGCCGATGGCCGCGTAGACGCAGATCACATCGGTGTGTTTCTGGTTCACCATGGCGTCGACCGCGATCGACGTCTTGCCGGTCGCGCGGTCACCGATGATCAACTCGCGCTGGCCGCGTCCGATCGCGAACAGCGCATCGATGAGCAGGATGCCAGTGGCAATCGGCTCGCTCACCAAAGCGCGTTCGATGATCGCCGGCGCGGGCCGTTCGATCGGCAGGCGCTCGCTGGCGAGCACAGGCTCGTCGCGATCCAGCGGACGGCCCAGCGGATCCACCACGCGACCAAGCAGCGCGTCACCGACGGGCACATCCACAAGCTCACCTGTCGCGCTCACTTGCGAACCCGCTTCGATGGCGCCGCCGTCGTCGAGCAGGACGGCCTCGATCGCGTGATCGTCGAGCGCGAGCGCAAATCCTGTCCGGCCGTTCTCGAAACGCATCAGCTCGTGCAGCCGAACATCAGGTAAGCCGGAAACTGACGCGACCGAATCCGCGATGCGCTCGACACGCCCCACCATCTCCGCGCGTGGCGCGAACACCGTGCGGGCGAGGGCGGCGCGGCTGTGCGCGAGCCAGTTGTCGGGGACCCGGCTAGCCATGATTCGAGTCGTTGCCGATCAGCTCGGCCTTCAACCGTTCGAGATCGGCGCGCAGGCTGTCGCGCACGATCACATGCGCAGTGCGCAGTTCGAGGCCGGCGATCAGGCCGGCATCGACCGTAATTTCAAGGCGGGGCTCACGGCGCAAGACCTTCGTGAGCGCTGCACGGCAAGCGCCTGCTTCTGTCTCGCTCAACGCGCGGGGCACGCTCAGTTGTATCGGCGTGTCGCTCCGGCCGATCTGTTCGCACACGGCCTCGGGCAGAGCGGCGATCTGCCGCGCGAGACTTTCGACGAATCCGGAGATACGCGCGGCGGGATCGAGCCGCTCGAACAGGCGCGCGGCGATGTCGAGCGCGAACGACGATGCGCGCTCGGCATCCGCGCGGCTAGCCGCGTCACGGGCGGCGTCGATATCGGCTTGCGCCCGCGCGCGCAGCGCGGCGATATCCGCCTGCGCGTCTTGCTCGAGTGCCACCTTGAGCGTGTGCGCCTCGGCGGCAGTTGCGTCGAAGAGTTTCGCGCGCTCGGCTTCGAAACGCGCCTTCTCGTCGGCCGCGCGCCGCTGCGCGTTTTCGGCGGCGGCTTTCGCGGCGGCGGCCTCGGCGATCAGCGCGGATGCCGCGCCTTGCCTGTCAGCGATGATCTTCGCGACGGGACGAAACAGGAAGCGTGCGAGCAGCCAGACCAGGACCAGCGCATTGACGGCCTGCAGCGCGAGCGTCGTCCAGTCGATATGCATGGCAGCGCGCCTCTTACCTTACGAAGGGATTGGCGAAAAGCAGCAGAAGCGCGACGACGAGACAGTAAATCGCCATGGTTTCTATCATCGCCAGACCGACGAAGAGCGTGCGCGAAAGCGTTCCCGCCGACTCGGGTTGCCGCGCGATGGCGTCCATCGCAGCGGCGACGGCGCGCCCTTCCGCCAGAGCAGGCCCGATCGCGCCGAAGGACACCGCAAGCGCTGCGGCGATGATGCTCACGAGTTACACGGCGTCGTTCATGATCTTTCAGCTTCCTTCTTTGATACCGCGTGTCCGGATTCCGCGAGCGTGGCTCCGATGAAGACCATCGCGAGCACGGTGAAGATGTAGGCCTGCACCGCACCCGTCAGCAAGTCGAACGCCATGAGAGGAATCGGCACGATGAGCGCTGCGAGCGACAACACGATGCCGATGACGAATGCGCCGCTCATCACATTGCCGAACAGCCGCACGAAAAGGGAAAACGTGCGCGTGATCTGCTCGACGAGGTTGAGCGGAATCATGAGCCAGGAGGGCTCGGCAAAACTCATCAGATAGCCGCGCAGGCCTCTTGCGCGGATGCCGAATACGATCGTCGCGCAGAATACGATACCTGCCAGAGCCGCGTCGGTTTCGATATGGGCGGTCGGCGGGTCTACGCCCGGAATGAGCGATGACCAGTTGCACGCGAGGATCAGCAGAAACAGCGTGCCGATGAGCGCGCGATACGGCGCGGGACCAGCCTGCATGGTGGCGCCGATCTCGGCGTCGATCGTGCCGACAAGAAGTTCAAGCGCGGCCTGAGTTCTGGTCGGGGTAGGCGCAAGGCGACTCGTCAGAGCCACCGAAGCGAGGGTTAGCACCGCCATGATCGCCCACGTGATCACGACCGGCGCCGATATGCCGACTGGCCCGATGTGAAAGAGTGGTAGCGTTGCGAGCGGTGAGGCTGTCATGACGGTTTTTCGGCGCGGACGAGCGTTGCCGTGCGCGCAACGAGGAATCCGGCCGCCGCGCCGAGCAAGCCCAACGGGCCGAGCCTCGCGATCGCCATGAACACGAGCACCGTCGTCGCGACACGCAGAATCTGCAGAGCAAGTGCGCGCCAGAGAGCGTTATGCGTGATGAGCCGCACATTCGCGGCCAGCGTGCCGAAGTGCGCGAGGCCCAACGCGAAGCCTGCAAGAGGCCCCATGACAACCCGCGCGGCAAGTGGAAGATTCAGGATCATTCGCGGTCTCCGCGATTTTGCCGATGCATCCATTTCCAGGCCGACCATAGACCGACGCACGCTCCGAGCATCAGAAGCGGCGCGGAGAAAAACACACGCGTCGCAAAGCGGCGGTCGAGCCAGTGGCCAATGGCGAGCCCGAGCAGCGTCGGCATGACAATGGCCCAGCCGAGTACACCGATTTGTCCGAACCGGCTGCCGAGTGAGGGCTCAGGGTCGCTTTCGGATCTGCGCTGACGCAGCGCCGCACGCTGCGCCGCGTGTGCCGTGTGATTGTCAGCGGCGGCACGATGATCATGTTGCGCGGCTTTGGTCGCAGCGTCCGTTTCGCGATGGTCCGCGTTCATGGGGTGGGGTCCTCATTCGTGGCGCGCGTGTTTCCTGGCGCGCTCGCATGCGGCCGCAGATAGCGCAGCAGCCGGCGCAGTGCCTGTGCCTGCAAGCGCATGTCTTCGACGCGCGCGCTCCGCGCGGTGTCGAGTGCCTGTTCCCGGGCGGCGTGAACGCGCGCTTCCAGCGTTGGAAGCGAATCGCCTTTGATGCCTTCACGACAGGCGATCGACACGCGTTCGCCGTCGTTGACGCGCATCACGCCTCCCTTCACGGCGCAGAAATGCTCGGTGGCGACGTCGCCTGTTTCGGCGATCTCGCGCCAGCGGATCACGGTGGGCACGAGCGCGGTCAGGAAGTCTGCGTGGCCTGGCAGAATGCCGAAGCAGCCAGATTCATCCTCCGCGCGTAACGCCGTGACGCGCCACGCATCGACGAGGATGATCGCAGGCGTACCGATGGTCAGATGCAGCGTCGGCTTCATGCTGAGCGCTCCGCCTGCACCGCGGAAGCCGCAGCGCTCGCGCGTTCTTTCTCGCGCGCCTCGGCGAGCGTGCCGACCATGAACAGCGAATTCTCCTGCCACGCGTCGCACTCGCCGGCGAGAATCGCTTCGCAGCCGGCGAGCGTGTCGTCGATTGCAACGGAGCGGCCCAAAACGCCCGTGAAAGCTTCGGTCACCGCGAAGGGCTGAGTGAGAAAGCGCTGCAGCCGCCTCGCGCGCATGACGATGCGGCGGTCTTCGGCGCCCAGTTCCTCGACGCCGAGCAGCGAGATCACGTCCTGCAGCTCGCGGTAATGCTCGATCGCCCGGCGCACCGCGATCGCGACGCGAGCGTGCCGCTCGCCGACAATGGCGACGTCGAGCAGCACGGATGACGAGCCGATCGGATCGACCGCCGGATACATGCCCTCGGCGGCCATAGCGCGCGACAGCACAATGACGCTGTCCATGTGGCCAGCGATCGTGGTGACGGCAGGGTCGGTGAAGTCGTCGGCGGGAACGTACACCGCCTCGATCGCCGTCACAGCGGCACCACCCACCGACACGATGCGCTCCTGCAGCGAAGCGACTTCGGTTGCGAGCGTGGGCTGGTAGCCGACGCGCGAGGGCAGCCGCCCAAGAAGTCCAGATACTTCCGCGCCCGCCTGAACGAAGCGGAAGACGTTGTCCATCAGAAGCAGCACGTTCTGGTGACGTTCATCCCGAAAGTATTCCGCCACGGCGAGCGCCGTGAGCGGCGCTCGCCAACGCGCGCCCGGCGGCTCGTTCATCTGGCCGTAGACCAACACCGTACGCGCAAGGACGCCCGAGGCGCTCATGTCGAGCAGCATTTCGTGGCCTTCGCGGGAGCGCTCGCCTATGCCGGCGAACACGGAAATGCCCTGATACTGCTCGACCATCGCATGGATCAGCTCCATGACGATGACGGTCTTGCCGACGCCGGCGCCGCCGAACATCGCGGCCTTGCCGCCTTGCGCAAGGGGCATCAGCAGATCGATCACCTTGATCCCGGTCCAGAACAAATCATTGGAGCCACTCTGCGAGGCCAGGGCGGGCGGATCCCGATGAATGGGACGATCGGGCGTGGAGTCGGGAAATGGCGCGCCATGGTCGCGGGGCGCACCCGTCACGTCAATGAGCCTGCCCAGAAGTGCCTCGCCAACGGGCACGCGTATAGGGCCGCCGGCGCGTCTGACGGTCGCGCCGCGGCGCAATCCTTCGGTCGACTGCAGAGCGAGTGCGCGTACGGTCGTGAGACCGACGTGAGCCTGGACCTCTGCGACAAGCGTTGCCGTTTCGTCAACATCGATTACGAGGGAATCAAAGATTGAGGGCAAGGGCGAGGCGTCAAATCTCACATCGACCGTCGCGCCTCGCACGGCGGACACCCGTCCAGCGCCGAGGTCTTGAACGCGGGTCGGCATGCGCGGCTCCCGAAGCGGTCAGTCGAGCGTCAGCACAACGCGTCCCGTGACCCTGCCGCCTTTGAGGTCGGCAAAAATCGCATTGATGTTCTCCAGCCGCTCGCGATGAATATGGGCGCGCACCTTGCCTTCCGCCGCGAATTCGAGCGCTTCCTGGAGGTCGCGCCGCGTGCCGACGATCGAGCCGCGCACGGTGATGCCGTTGAGCACGGTCGAAAAAATCGGCAAGGGAAAGTCGCCAGGTGGAATACCGATAAGCGATACGGTGCCGCCGCGGCGCAACGTGCCGAGCGCCTGAGCGAACGCGCTGCGCGATACCGCGGTGACGACCGCGCCATGCACGCCGCCGATTTCCTTCTGAATGACGGCGGCGGGGTCGGCCGTAGACGCGTCGACGGTCAGTTTCGCGCCGAGTTCGCGTGCGAGCGTGAGCTTGGCGGGATCGACATCGACGGCAACGACATGCAGGCCCATGGCGATCGCATATTGGACCGCCATGTGTCCCAGGCCGCCGATGCCCGATATGGCGAGCCACTGGCCCGGCCGCGTGTCTGTCGCACGAATGCCCTTGTACACGGTGACCCCAGCGCACAGGATGGGCGCGACCTCATCGAAGCCGAGATTCTTCGGCAGATGCCCGACATAGTTCGGATCAGCCACCACGTACTCTGCGTAGCCGCCATTCACCGAATAGCCGGTATTCTGCTGCGCATGGCAGAGCGTTTCCCACCCCGAGAGGCAATGATCGCAGTGACCGCAGGCAGAATAGAGCCAGGGAACGCCGACACGATCACCCTCTTTTACGTGGGTTACGTCGGCCCCGACAGCCGCGACATGCCCCACGCCCTCGTGACCAGGAATGAATGGAAGCGGGGGCTTTACCGGCCAGTCCCCGTCGGCCGCGTGCACGTCCGTGTGGCAGACGCCGGACGCGGCGATTTTCACAAGGATCTCTCCGCGGTGCGGCGTCGGTACTGGAACCTCATCGATGCTCAAAGGTTCTCCGAATGCGCGCACGACGGCGGCCTTCATCAGGTTGGTCATGGTCGAATTCCGTAGCCGGGATGGTTAGCGGCAAGCGTCATCGGTTGCCAGATGAAAGCTCAGTATCCGCAGTTGTCGCCGCCGGGCTTTTGACTTGCGTCAACCGGATGTTGCTCGTGCGCGAGCCGGGCCCGAAGCGCTTCCAGCCTTTCTGGCCTGATTCGGGTGCAGGTCGAGAGCGTTTCGAGCGCGCGCAGAGTCGGCTCTGAACCGCATAGGATGGCGGCGCTCCTGTCTGCCTCCACTTGCAGCGCGACGCCATGCTTCGACTCGTGCGTATGCGCTGACCAGACGTACACGCCGTACGCGACGACGAACACGGCCACGGGAATGACAATATCCCATGCTTTTTGGTGCGGCATCCATGCGTACAGCAGCGACGGCACCGCGAAGACCAGCCCCTTGCCCAGAGTATGCGTCAACATCTCGAGCAATAACGCGTTGCGTTGCGTGGCGTGCCCGAGCTCATGGGCAACAATCACCCTCACTATCGAACTCGGAAGGCCAAAAACGGCGTGGCCGAGCTCGATTCTGTTGAACAGAGGATCGTAGCCGGCCGGCGCGCTCGAATTCACGAAGCGGACCTCAGGCATTCGTACGTGGAGTTGCGCCGCAAACTCACTGGTCATCGCCCGGATGTAGGCTTCTTCCTCACCGGCCTTCAAAATCACCGTCCCCGGTTGATGCCGACATGTCTTTGCAGCAGGCGCGAGCCAATGTGCATCCCATAATCAGGGCGTAGCCCGATGAGCGCCGTTGCTTTCGCGCGTACACCAGGATGCAGGCAGGCGAGGCCCAACACCATAAATGAGCCGGGCAAAGTGAGAGGCGCCAATATCGCAATACCTCTAAGCATGATGTCGCCAATCGGGTGATGATGTTCGACGCCAAATTAACATCCCAGGCGCGCGGGGAGTTGATACGTATCAACCTGAGCAACAGTAAGACCACGCGATCGGGATCGATGCGGCCTCATTCGTCGATCGTCTGCCGTTTGCGTCTCTGGGCGTTGACCGATGCTTCGCCGGCCTCGACATGCTCGACCAGCCAGCGCCCGGACTGCGCCGTCACGCTCGGAGTGCCATACCACTGCGCGATACCATTCGCGCCGCGGCGTGGCCGTTCCAGATCGAATGCTTCCAGCACGCAGAGCGCAGCCATATTATTCGAACCGCATACGAGCGCGTGGATGCCGTCAGTGGTGAGCTTGCCCGACTCAGGCAGGTCGATTCCTACGTATCCTTCGCGCTGCCACGTTCTTGTGGCAGCGTCGAGCCAGATGACGGCATAGGGGCACGGTCCGTCAGGTGTCTTTCCGTCGAGATGAAGCGTCACGCGCATGGGTATGACTCCGAGTGAGCCGCTAACGAAGATACGCCTCGCTCGCGTATCGGCGCATCATTCGCTGGCTGTTGAAGTAGGAGGCGATATGGGCGATCGACTGTTTCATCATACGTCGCCACTGACCGGGCTCGTCGTAGTACAGCGGCAGAACGACATCGCTCAGCTTTCGATAAAGCGCCTGCGCGTGCTCGTGCTCGTCGTCGCCGGGACGGTCGATTCCCCAGCCCGTCACGCCTTCGATGCAAGCCTCTATCCACCAGCCATCGAGAATGCTGAGATTCAGCACGCCGTTGAGCGCCGCCTTCATGCCGCTCGTGCCGGATGCCTCGAGCGGAGGCAAGGGCGTGTTGAGCCAGATGTCGCAGCCGCTCACGAGCGCTTTCGCAATGCGCATGTCGTAGTTCGGCAAGAAGACGCACGACACTTTCCCTTCCAGTTGTCGTGCGATCGCATGTATCGCTTCGATCGCAGCCTTGCCTTCCGCATCGCGTGGATGCGCTTTCCCGGCAACGACAACCTGAAACGAGCATCGCTCGGCGATGGTCGCCAGTCGGGCGAGATCCTGGAAAAGCAGCGTGGGCCGCTTGTAGCCGGTCATTCGCCTGGCAAACCCGATGATCGGCACGGAAGACGAGAGTGTCTTGCCGACGCGTCGCTCGATCTCCTCAATGAGATTCTGCTTGGCCGCCTCATGGCAACGCCAGAGATCGTCCTCGGAAAACTGGAGCACGCGCACGAGTTGCTCCGGTTCATGCCGCCAGTGCGGAAAGCGCCTGGAATACAGTTCGGCGAACGCGGGGTGCGTCCAGGTCTGCGGATGCACGCCGTTTGTGATGGCATGAATAGGGTAGCCCGGGAAGAGGTGCGCAGTCGTTTCGGCATGCCGTCGCGCGACGCCGTTGACGAAGCCGGCGAGATTGAGCGCGAGGCGCGTCATGTTCAGTTGATCGTTGCCGCCGAACTGCTTGATGATGTCCAGCGGAATGAAGTCCGTCAGCAAGCGCTGGACGAGTTCGTATGAGAAGCGGTCATGTCCGGATTCGACCGGCGTATGCGTCGTGAAGACACAGCACGAGCGCACATACGCGGTGTCGTATTGCGGTTTGCCATCGCCTCTGGTAGCGGAACGATCGAGCAATTCGAGCAGAAGAAGAGCGGCATGCCCCTCGTTCAGATGGTGCGTTTCGACCGTCAAGCCGAGTGCTCGCAGCAGGCGTAAGCCGCCTATGCCCAGTACGATCTCCTGCTTGAGTCTGTAGGTCTCGTCGCCGCCATAAAGAAAATGCGTGATGGTGCGGTCTTCCGGCGCGTTCTGCGGCAGATCCGTGTCGAGCAGGAGGACCGGAATCATGTGGCCGTGATCGCTGGAGTGAACATAAAGCCAGGGTCGGATCCATACCAACCGTTGTTCGATTCGCACGGCAATCATGGCGTCCATGGGCGTGCACCATGAGGCCGGATCCCATGTGTCGGGCTCCTCCACTTGTCGTCCTTCGGGATCGAACCGTTGCCGGAAATACCCCGCGCGGCTGACGAGAGAGACGAATACGACCGGCAATTCGAGGTCCGCGCAGGACCGTGCCGTGTCTCCGGCCAGCACGCCCAGGCCGCCAGCGCATGTGGGGATCTCGGGATGGATCGCGATTTCCATCGAGAAATACGCGATTCGCGTGCGGTTCTGGAACGGCGTGATGAGATTCATCGCGAGGATATGCCCGTCTCTTCAGGCCGCGTCAGATGCAAGGTCTGCGGATTCGTCCGTCACCAACTCGACGTGCCAGTGACCGGGTGCGGGTTGAATGCCTTGTTCGCCGTACCAGAGCGTCGGGCCGGTCTGGCCCTCGAACGGTCCTTCAGGGAACGCGTCGAACGATTCGAGTATGCAGATCAACTCATGATCTCGCGCGACGCGCAATTCGGTGCCCGCGTCAGCTTTTACGATGACGCCTTCGCGTGGAAGGTGAAGTCCGCGTTGACTCAGGCACTTCCAGTGTCCTGACCGCTTGTCGATCTCGATGATCGCGTAGGCGCAGGGACTCACGCGGTCGAACGTGTCAAGGTGAACGGTGATACGCATGATGCTGGTCGTCGGTAGGGGCCTGAAGCAAGCTTGACGTGTGTCCGCTCCTCACGGATGACATGGATCAATGATTGGCGAGGCACCGTCGATGCGTCTGGAGCCATTGAGACCGAGGTCGGTTTGTGCGACCGATTTTCCGCGGCAATTGATCAGAGTCAAACGCGTGTTGTTCGTTACGCGCATTCTGTCGATAGGGCAAACAGCCGGTTGCATCAGGCAATCACAGAGACTTTCTTGGACAGCTTGGGAGACCATTATGGATTTCGAGTACAAGAAGTTTCGCATCGACGCTTCGTGCCTCGAAGAGGGCGGGCATTACTATGCGCGCGCGAAGATCTTTCTCGATTCCCCGGCCGATGAAGCCGGCGAGGTGAAGTGGTCAGGCGACATCGGCGACTATGGAAGCGATGCGGAGGCGGTCGAGGCAGCGCAGCAATGGGCGATCCGATGGTGCGATGTGAATGAAAAGAACATTCCTTCGCCGAGCGCGGGTCTCGGATCGGGCCACGCCTGACGAGGGAAGATCAATGAGCGTCGAGGGTAAATCGCCATCCGGCTATATACAGGAACTCCAGGCGCGTCTCAAAGCGCATCCGCTCGCCCAGGTCGGCCCCGGACTCGTCACGGGTGTGGCGGACGACGATCCGAGCGGTAACGCCACCTATTCGCAGGCGGGCGCGCAATTCGGCCTCGGCATGTTATGGACGATGCCGCTCGCCTTCCCCTTGATGGCGGCTGTTCAGTCGATGTGCGGCAGTCTCGGGCGCGTGACCGGAAAGGGACTGGCAGCCAACATCAAGATCGCGTTTTCCCCGGCTGTGCTTTATGGCGTCGTCGCCTCGCTCCTGATCGCGAATACGTTGAACATCGCCGCCGACGTGGCCGCGATGGGTGAGGCCGCTGAACTGATGACGGGCGTCGATCGCCACTCGATGACGGTGTTGTTCGTATTCGTGACGCTGTTGCTGCAAGTCTTCGTGCCGTATCACCGTTATGTGTTTGCTTTAAAATGGCTGACGCTCTCGCTGCTCGCCTACGCGGCGGTTCTCTTCACGGTGCAAGTGCCGTGGGGACAAGTGGCGCTACGCACCGTATGGCCGCGCTTCAGGCTCGATGCGTCCGCGGCTGCCGTCGTGCTCGGCGTGTTCGGCACCACCATCAGCCCTTATCTGTTCTTCTGGCAGGCCTCGGAGGAGGTCGAGGACATGCGTGCGAAGCGCGCCACGCCGCTCAGAAGCGACCCGGACAGCGCCGCCACTGAATTACGCCGGATTCGATGGGATACGTGGAGCGGCATGTTCTATTCGGATCTCACGGCATGGTTCGTCATCCTCGCAACGGCTGTGACACTGCATGCGGCAGGCGTCACGGACATCGATACCGGTGCGAGGGCGGCCAGCGCTTTGCGCCCTCTCGCAGGCGATTTCGCGTATTTTCTGTTCGCGATCGGGATTCTCGCCGTGGGCATGATCGGCGTGCCCGTCCTCGCCGGATCCGGTGCTTACGCACTCTCCGAAGCGATGGGCTGGCGCGAGGGATTGGAGCGCAAAGTGGCCGACGCCCGAGGGTTCTATTCCATCATTGCAGCGAGCGTGCTCATCGGGCTCGCGCTCCAGTACTCGCCGATCAGCCCTATGCGGGCATTGTTCTGGAGCGCCGTCATCAACGGCCTGGCTGCCGTGCCGCTGATGATCGTGGTCATCGTCCTCGTTTCGAGCACCGCGGTCATGGGCCCTTATGTCGCGAGCAAGCCGGTTCGCTTTCTCGGCTGGATCGCCACCGCCGTCATGGGCGCATCGGCGCTTGTGATGTTCCTTCTGTAATGATGGTCGAAGCGATCGACGGCGATCAATCGATCCAACGTGCTCGATCGGCCGACTCGCTTGCTGATGAGATACCGCTGGACAGCACCGCCAGCGCGTGCGCGTCGACTGTATAGCTCGCGCCTTCATGCGTTTGCGACGCAGTGGTCTGGAGGTGATCTGGCGCGGCCTGGCCCGTATCCATGACGAGACACCAACGATGAGAATCGCGCTCGGGGAGTTGAAACTCCGTCGCCACCTGAGCCGCGTTGAAAAGCAAACAGAGTGCGTGTAACGATTCGCCATCGGCGTCGACATCGACTCCGTTCCCGGCACGGCGAATGAGGCAGCCGATCGCAAACGTCGGTCCCTGCCAGTCTGGTTGACCGCCCTCCGGGGCGAACCAGTGCAGTTGATCTTCCGTATAGAATTCGCCCGCGCTGAATACCGAATGCCGCTTGCGCCAGTTCATCAGTTCTCGCGTGAAGCGGACCAGTTCCGCATTCCGCTCGACAAGACGCCAGTCATACCAGGAAACGCCGTTATCTTGGCAATATGGATTGTTGTTACCCAACTGCGTCCGTCCGAACTCATCGCCGCCCAGTAGCATGGGAACGCCACGGGACAGGGCGAGCGTCGCAAGCAGATTCCTGATCTGACGCTGTCTCAATTGCTGAGTCTGGATGTCGCCGGATTCGCCTTCAACGCCGTAGTTGGCGCTACAGTTCTCGTTCATCCCATCGCGGTTGTCTGCGCCGTTCATGGCGTTGTGCTTGTTGGCGTTGCATCGCTCGTCCGTGCTCGCGGGACACCTAGCGGCGTCGATCAAGCCGCACGGCAGCGCGAAGCTCACTGCGATGACCTTGCGCATGGTCGAGCAGACGTCGACACTCGCCTTAGCCGTTCCGCTCGTGACGCATCCGGTGCACCTATGGTTCGACAGTGGCCCGTGCGGAACGCAGCGCGCGTAGAAAGTATAAGCAGGCACCAAACGTGCATTTTGTCTTGGTCACTGCAGCGCAGCGCTTCAAGGCTAAGATGGTGCTCTGCCTCTGCGGCGACGGTCGCCGCTCGCGCTATTGCGTTCCACGCGGTCGGTTAGTTCGGCGATTCGTCTTTGAGCCGCCTATGGTGGTTCGCGATGAGCGCCGGTGTTCTTGGTGTGCAAGATCGTTCATGATCTTCTCTTTGAAGTGCCATGAGGCGGATCGGGTTCGTCGTCTCGGAGATCCGTTAAGACAGCAGCCAGTGGCTGGGCAACGCAAGTGATAACCTAAATGATCTTAGTCAACGCGGGGCCGGCGAAGCTGTCGGACGCTTGATCGGCCATCGCGAGATGGCTCCGGAAGGGACCGCTTTTTCAGCGTCGAATCGGTTGGAGCGTGTGCTGTGGACCAACAAATTTCCAAACTCTCTGTTTATGTCGTTGAAGATTCCGATATTGTGCTTCAGCGACTGGTGGCACTCATCGAATCCTCCGGGCTAGCGAAAGTGGTCGGAACATCCGGCGAGGCCGCCGCCGCGCTCGGAGAGATTTCCGCGCTCATGCCTAAGGTCGTGGTCGTCGACCTACACCTTCCGGGTGGGCAATGGTTTGGAGGTCATCAGTCAACTGAGCGACCGCGGCTGCGCAGTAACAAAGATTGTCCTGACCAATCATGCGTCGTCGGCGGTCCGTCGCGCAGCTGCTGCAGCGGGCGCTGCTTATTTCTACGACAAGACCAGCGAGTTCTCGATGGCGGTCGCTCAAATTGAGACGCTTGCTGGGCGCCGTCGCAATGGTCCGTAAGCTGACGACGGAAGGCGAGGAGAAAGAGCGCGGCCCAGATGCACTCAATTTTGAGTCGTGATCCGCGACAGCGGCACTCTCGCGGCAACTGTCACCCCGTCGCCCGGGCTACCGTCGACGTAGAGGTCTCCGCCGAGTTGCGCCGTCCGCTCGCGCATGCCGCGCATGCCGAAGGCATCGGGGCGCAGTTTCCAATCTATCGGAAGGCCGACGCCATCGTCACGAACCCGTACGTGGCAGTCGTCGCCCTCCGTGGACAGCGTGATCGCCACCGCTCTGGCTTTTGAGTGACGTGCAACGTTTGTAAGTGCTTCTTGGACGACGCGGAAAAGCGAGATCGAAGCGAGGTCGTTGAGACGGAGATCTTCGATACCGATCTCGCAACGCGTGGGCACACCATAGCGCTGCTCAAATTTCTCCGCCATCCATTCCACCGCTGCCGCCAGTCCCAAGTCATCGAGTACAGGCGGCCGAAGGTCGGCCGCGAGCCGTCGCATGGCCGTAGCCATCGCGTTGATCTGATCGGCAAGGTCTCGAACGCCAGTGAGAGAGCCCAAACCATCGCGTGGCAAGTATCTTTGAATTTCCGTCTCATGCAACGAGAGCGTCATCTTCAATGCTGAGATCCGCTGACCGAGGTCGTCGTGCAGTTCACGAGCAATGCGCTTTCTTTCATTCTCCTGAGCCTGCTGAAACAAGGCTGTGTCCGCTGCAACGCGCTCCAGTTCTCTGAGCCGCACAGATTCGGTCAGGTCCCGCGTGATCTTGGCGAACCCGATCAACTCACCGTTCTCATCCTGCACAGCGGTGATGACGACCTGCGCCCAAAATCGACTGCCGTCTTTGCGGATGCGCCAGCCCTGATCTTCGACTCGCCCCTGCGCTTTGGCGGCAGCTAACAGTCGCCCGGGCTTTCCGGCCTGCGCGTCCTCGTCCGTATAGAAGGCTGAAAAGTGCCGGCCGATGATTTCTTCAGCGGTATAGCCTTTGGCCCGTTGAGCGCCGGGGTTCCAGCTCACGACATTCCCAGAACGGTCGAGCATGAAGATCGCATAGTCTCGGACTGCGTCGATCAGAAGGCGATAGCGGTGATCGATGTCGACGGCACTGCGATTCACGAAGCCATCAGGCAAGGAATTTTGAGTCATGGCAGCGTCCATTGGAAGCTTCGACTCCACCCGGGCACCTTAGGCTCTCTTCTGGCCGTTGGCAGGGGTGCCCGAAGGGCACGAAAAGGTGGCAATACGTACTGCCGATCTACCTTGACAATGTAAAACATGGCGATGAAAGGGGAAAGCCGTGTGCCGCTGAAATCTTTCTTATGTAATGTGTTGCTTAGATGCCGCTCGACGCATCGCTTTCAGCCAGAAAAAACGACCGTCGCGGACCTCAGCTATGACGTGGATCAGTCGGCGATAGGGACAGGCGCGTAGGGTAGGGGTGGGCCTCGCTGGAGCTTGACATGTACTCGATCAAGCCGTTCTTTCGTTGAGATCTTTCCTCTTCGCGTCGACGGATGGAGGCGGCCTTGCCTTTGATTTCTCGTTCAGCACCTTCATGGTCCTCGGCCTCTACGACTGGGAGCGATTCTCACAATGGCGCACGTCGAAGCTGCAGGATAGGCCGGAAGCCTACACAGCGCTCAAGGCGACCCTCGAACGCAACATGCTCGCGGGCATTTCGCCGCAAGTCAAGCTCGTGAACTCTTACCGATCGCGGCTCGCGCCTACAATCGGCAAGGCGCTCGGGTATGTCCGGCAGATCGTCGCCGCGCTGCCCCCGCCGCGTGACCTAGCCCCCAGCGCCTGGGCAAACGACCCGAATCTGCGTGCCATGTTCGCGACACGTGACGACGTCGCGGAAGTGATTGGCCGGTCGCACGAGCTCCGCGCCTGGTTCGACGACCACCTCGCCGAGGAACACGCCCACGCGGTGCTAAGCAGCACGCTTGTCGAGCGCTGGGTGCTCGGCACCGTGCTCGAAGGTGGCGTCATGCGCTCGGACGTCGCGCGCACGGCCGTTGGGTTTGAAGACAAGCGCATAAGGTTCTGCAACGAGACCGAGGCGGCGCTCAGGGAGGAGATCGTCCAACGGATGGTCGAACAGTTTGCGCTCGAAGCGATGTTGCGCGTCTCGGCCCAAGAGGCGCGGCGCGATGCGCTAAAAGAGCACCGGGCGCTGCTCACGGCGCGCATACACATGCTTGGCCGGCGGGGCGCAGGCATGTCCGGCCTGATCGCCTTCGCGGATAGCGATGGTGATACCGCTCGCCAGCAACGCGACTTTGAGGAGAACGAGGCGGCGCTCGCTGCATTAGGTTCGCCCGCTGACGCCATCGACATGCAGTTGCGCACGATCGTCGAGGTGCTTCAGCAGCCGTCGGCGCTCCTTGACTTGACGCGCCGCACGCTGCGGTTTAATCAAATGAACCTCGTGGTGGAAAAGGATAGTGACGAGCGGTGCGCGGACGTCGCGCTCGATCTCGCTCGCCTGCCGACACAGCCGCCACAGACGCGCGTGGTGGGGCTGGTGCGCGTCGCACGGCGCGACATGCCGCCTGCAGGCGCCGCATTCAACGATGTCGCGAACATCATTCTATGAAGGTGCGAGAAGTACGTCGCGCGCGATCGCCTGACCGAACGATCCGGCACCGTGAGGACACGACGATACGGACCGCGCCGTCTGCGCACGCGCGCGTGAACTCGATCGAACCAGGCTGAGGACAGGCAGCGGCGTGGATACTGTCCATCATTGGCGAACGCCGCGAGCAGCGCACGGCACGCGCGAATGCGGCGACCCTCGGCGCGCTACGGGCGCACCGAAGCGATCGGGACCGCGCTTTCGACGCTCCGCAGGCGCGCGGAGCGCTGATCGCGCCGCAGTGGATCCCGGCCCCGCCCGCCGCAATCGATCCGCACATACACTGGGCCGCCTGGTGCGCGCTTCCATTGGAGCTGAGGCCCGCCCGCTGGGGTCGGCCATATAGGGTCGACCGCGCCGATCGCCTGATGGCCTTGCGCGGGACTAAGGTCTTTGCGATAACGATGGGCAACGCTTGAGGTTTTCCGCAGTTGATGCGGGTCGATAGGTGCGACGCCGCAGGCGTGTCTAGTAATGTTACTAAGTGGAAAACGCGATCGTTCACTGGGCGGATTCAACCGGTCGTCGCAACACTCGATTATTGAACAGACCTCAGGTATTCGTCCAGGGCTTCGGCCGGTGTCTTCCAACCAAGCGTTTTCCGGGGTCTGAAATTCAGTGTATTAGCGACGGCCTGGATCTCTCGAGCGCTCCAACGGGACAGGTCTGTGCCCTTTGGAAAGTATTGCCGCAGGAGGCCGTTCGTGTTCTCGTTCGTGCCGCGCTGCCATGGACTGTGCGGGTCGGCGAAGAATACCTTTACCCCGGACTCGACTGTAAAGCGGGCGTGATCGGATAGTTCTTTGCCACGATCCCAAGTCAATGACCGCCACAGCTGAGCAGGCATGTCTGTCACGGTTTTCTTGAGCGCATTGGCCATCGTGACAGCTCCGTAGCCAGCCAGCGCGGGACCATTCTTTGTTCTGGGCATCAGCCCGTAGCCCTCCTCGCGAGGTAGATGGACGAGCATGGTGAACCGGCTTGTCCGCTCAACCAGTGTTCCGATTGCGGACCGGTTCAGGCCGATGATAAGGTCACCTTCCCAATGCCCTGGCACAGCACGATCCTGCACTTCTGCAGGCCGGCTGGAGATCATCACGTCCTCGCTAACGTGCGCCCAAGCCTTGGCCTGTGCCCGGGCCCTCGGCACGCGCAACGCCCGCCCAGTGCGCAGACAGCTGACCAGCTCGCGCTTGAGAGCACCTCGGCCCTGAATATAGAGAGCCTGGTAAATGGCTTCGTGAGAGATGCGCATGGATTCATCATCCGGGAAGTCAGTCTGCAGCCGGTTGGAAATCTGTTCAGGCGACCAGCCATTGACCCATTTACGGTCACCGCGATGCGGTTTGTTTCTCCCTTTGAATGGTGCTTGCCGGGGCCCAGAAATCTCACGGCCATCAGCGTCGCGAACCTTGCCCTCCAGACGGTCCTGCACGTAGTGGCGCAGCCGTGGGTTAGTCACCAGTTTCGAAGGTTTAGGTCGTTTGGCAACCAGCTCCGCCTTCCACTGCGCAACCGAAGCCCGATACTCAAGCTGCCCGCCACGCGTTGCAGCGTTACGTGTCAATTCCCGGGAGACCGTTGATGGGCTACGTCCGATACGAGCAATATCGCGCACCCCGACGCCTTGATGCGAAAGTAGTCCAATCTCTTCTCGCTCCGCGAACGACAGGTACCTCCCGGATATCGGGCTCAACATGGAAAGTGGCATGCCGCCATTATGACGGAACCAGCGAGTGCCTACTGCCTGCGACACGCCAACCGCCTCTGCAGCCTTCTCGCTTGTAATACCTGTTGCGATTTGTTCCCAGAATCGCCGCTCGATCTCCCGTCGATGCGACGGCGCACCTGGCGAGCGCATCGCTCCTCGCCCTGTCAACTTACGCATCCAGCCCGCTGGTCGTCCCATAAACACCTCCTCGATCAAAGGTGTTGCGACGACCGGTTGAATCCGCCCTGTTCCAATTGCGCCATGGTCTGAAAAACCGAGATTGGCCGAGCACGCGCCGGCCCGCACGCTGGCACCGATGACCGCAGGTATCCTGGAACCTGTCGTCTAAGGGGGCGGGTACGAATGACGGGAGTGCGTCGGGACCGGTGGTTCGCGCCACGGTCACCTAGGGTCCCCAACGCGCGAACTGCGATCTTCGGCAGCCGGCCAATTACAGCCATCCGCCGTCTCCAGCGTGCGGTCACTCGAGCGGCTCCCTCACGCACCTAAACGGACGTTCTCTTCGCATGTCCGAGGAGGTATGCGCTTAGGACGTTCCCGGGAGAGGACTGGACACAAGAACTGCAGCGGCGCCAACCACGCCAGCGAGCACGACGGATTCGACTCGCAGAACAGCCGCAAAACGTTTCAGCGGTCGAGCAGTGGCGTCCGCACGTGCTTCCTTCAACGACGCGAGCAGTCGCGGCATCTCGATAAACCGATTATGTGCACCAAGCGCAGCGGCAATGAGCACAAGGGCGAACTTGAGCAGCAGCACTTGCCCGTACGTCGACGTCAGTAAGCTCTCAGACGTGTTCACCCCGCGCCAGCCGTTGTAGGCACCAGTAACGAACAGGATGACCAGCGCGAGCGTGGCGGCGTCAGACAGCGACTGGACGAACGCCGAACCGTTCGCACGCTCGGGAACTGGAGCACTGAACATGCGTGGCAGAACGACAAAGGTTGTCACGAGGACGAGCCCGACCCAGACGCTGATGGCAAGCAAATGGAACCAGTCGACCCACACCGGCATGCTCAGTACGCCGGCATTGACGGGATGGCCCGCATGGCTACGTGACAAAGCAACACCTGCGAGCGCGAGCCAAAGGACCCGCTTAGAGCGTATCGGATGTCCCGACTGCGCAAGCGACAGAATCATCACGACAAGCATGAAACCTGCGCCTGCAAGCCATGCGTGACCAAAGCCGGTCTCCACGAGCATTGAGCGGACAGCGGGACCCGCTTCCGCGAGTGTTGATTCGCTCATCAGCGCGCAATGAATCCAGAATGCGCTAGCGCTGCAGAAAAGCACAGCAAACGACGCGATGCGCAAAGTGAGGAGCAGGTGCCAACTGAGCCGGGTCTGCCATCGCGACGTGCGGCGAGACAACCACGTATCACTCAGCAACGCGCCTACGACAATCGCGAAACTGATGTTTTGAAGCGCAACAAACGCGAGCCGCAAAACCCCAAGGAAACCGTCGTTCATCACTTCACCGCAAACGTGTAAGTGCCCTTTGTCTTGTGGGCATCATGCGTCATAACGGCCCACTGCACGGAGTAAGAGCCAGGAGCCAGCTTCGGAACTGCAATCGTCATCACTCGCGGATTCGACGAGTCGACCTTTGCTTTCTCCTTGGTCGCAGGCGACCCGGATGCATCGACGACTTTCATCGTGCTGAACGTGGACTCGAGGTCCTCGTTGAACGTAAGGCGAAGCGACTCTGGCGAGCCATCGATTGTGCTGCCGGTCGTCGGCGTCGCACTTTCAAGTTTGCCGTGGGCAAATGCGAGCGCGGGCGATACCACAAGAGCAGTGATTGTCGCTGCCCGAATAAGAAGCTTGTACGTCTGAGTATTCACGATTGTTATCTCCCGAGATTGATTCGGGCGTTCGACAGCTATATCGTCGGCGCCCCATTCACGCTCACTGCTTCTGCATCTTCGTCACAGTGAGTGCGCCGTTGACTTCTTCTGCGACGAAATCAATCTTGTCGCCGACCTTAACTTGCGACAACATGGCCGGGTCACTTACCTTGAACACCATCGTCATCGCTTCCATGTCGAGATTTTCGAGCGGCCCGTGCTTGATGGTCAGCTTGCCGGCGGCGGTGTCCACCTTCTTCACTTCGCCATGCGACATGCCGTTCTTTGCGTCCGCACTGGCTTGCGCGCCGCTTGCCATTTTCGTGTTGGCCGTGTCGCCGGCCGCGTAGGCGGTCCCCGAAATTGCCACGGCACAGCCCATGACAATCGAAACAATTACGTTCTTCATCACGCTCTCTCCCAAAGTTGAAGTTACAAACATCGGCCGAAGTCATCTCCGGCCTTCTATCAAGTTAGGTATCCGGCAACTCACCGGTGTACTCGTAAGCCACGGTGCCCTTCGGGTGCTTGAACCAGCCCGGGTCGCGATAGTCGTTGCGACCGAGTCCTTCACGCACCTTGACGACGGTGAACATGCCGCCCATCTCCAGCGCGCCGAACGGCCCCGTCCCTGTCATCATCGGAAGCGTGTTCTCCGGCAGCGGCATTTCCATCTCGCCCATCGAGCCTCCCGAACTACCCATCGCCATGTAGTCAGGCACGAGTTTGTTGATGCGCTTGGCGAGGTCTTTCTGTGGCACGCCAATCAGGTTCGGCACCTGATGTCCCATCGCATTCATCGTGTGATGCGACTTGTGGCAGTGAAACGCCCAGTCGCCGGTCCGGTTTGCCGTGAACTCGATGGCGCGCATCTGACCGACCGCGACGTCGGCGGTGACTTCCGGCCAGCGCGCGGAGTGCGGAATCCAACCGCCGTCGGTTCCTGCGACCTCGAAGCTGTACCCGTGCAAATGAATCGGGTGATTAGTCATCGTCAGGTTGCCAAAGCGAATGCGAACACGGTCGCCGGCGCGCACCGGTAGCGAGTCGATGCCCGGAAAGAC
This sequence comes from Caballeronia sp. AZ1_KS37, assembly GCF_023631165.1. Lineage (NCBI taxonomy): Bacteria > Pseudomonadati > Pseudomonadota > Betaproteobacteria > Burkholderiales > Burkholderiaceae > Caballeronia > Caballeronia sp. AZ1_KS37. The sequence goes on from NZ_JALQDP010000043.1 coordinate 97,496, forward strand.
CCGCGAATTCCAGGTCCACATGTTGAAGTCCGTCATTTCGTTGACGCGGGGCGTGAAGCTGCCCGGGTCGATGTCGTAAGCGGACATCAGGAAGACGAAGTCGCGGTCGACCGGCATGACGCTGCGGTTCTTCGGATGGACGATGAACGTGCCCATCATCCCCATAGCCATCTGCACCATCTCGTCGGCATGCGGGTGATACATGAAGGTGCCGTGCTTCTCGAGCTCGAATTCGTAGACGAACGTCTTGCCCGGCGGGATGTGTGGTTGAGTCAAGCCCCCGACGCCGTCCATCCCTGAAGGCACCAGCATCCCGTGCCAATGGACGGTGGTGTGTTCCGGGAGTTTGTTGGTGACAAAGATGCGGACCTTGTCGCCTTCCACGGCTTCGATGGTCGGACCGGGTGCCTGACCGTTGTAACCCCAAAGATTCGCCTTCATGCCGGGCGCCATCTCGCGGACCACAGGCTCCGCAATCAGGTGGAATTCCTTCCAACCGTTCTTCATCCGCCACGGCAGTGACCAGCCGTTCAACGTCGCGACGGGCGTATATGGGCGACCATTGGGTGGGACCAACGGTGGCTGTGTGGCGGTCGTTTCCATCGTTGGCGCCTCGGGAAGCGACGCCGCGCCAGCCTTGCTAACCAACGCCGCGCCGAGGAGCGCAGCGCCGGAGCCGCCGATAAAACTTCGACGTGAAACCATGTTCATTTACCTTCTGAATTCGTCGGCAACGCCGGTCGGGTCGCGTGAGCGGGCGACGGCGCATCCTGCCCCGTCGCCTGAGGGCCCCGAGACGTTTGCGACGCAGCTTGAGATGTAGTCGCTTCGCCTTGGGATGGGCTTGCAGCCGGTGGCGAAGCGAGAGGTGGGAGTCGTCCACCGAGCGACTGCTGCAGGTCCGTCTCCGTAGCCCAATAGTCTTTCAAGGCATCGATGTACCCATTGACGGCCGCGACCTGGTCGCGTGAATCAGCAAGCAGCTCGAACACGCTCGTGAGCATGCCGTTGTAACGCAGCAGCATTTCATCCGAAATGGTCTTGCGCAGAGGCACGACCTCGTCGCGATAGTGCTTCGCAACGTCGTAGCTCGTCACATATCCGGCGTACGACTCGCGTACCTCGGAACGAGCGTCAATCGCCGTCTGGGCGAGCCGGTTCGCCGACTGCATATAGATGGCTTCGGCGCGTGCGACCTTCGCGCTACCCCAATCGAAGATGGGAATCTCGACACTGATTTCGTACCCCTGCTCGCGCCCCTTGTCCGTCTCGAAGTTGTTGAGATAGCCGACATCGAGCGCATTGATGAAGCGTGTCGCCTTGCTGAGCCCCAAGGAGCTTGCAACACTTTGCGTCCGCAGTTTCGCCGCCTGAATGTCCAGACGGTTCTGCATCGCAAAGCTTTCGAGCTCGTTCAATTGGGGCCTGTCCTTCGGCAGGTCGGGCAGTCGGTCCGGCAACGTGTACTGAGTCCCCGAACCCCACAGTCCCATCGCGCGGGTGAGCTTTTCCCGAGCCATGACTGACTGCTGCCGGGCCTTTGCCAACTGCGCGACCGACTCAGCGTAGAACGCCTGTTCGCGCGCGTAATCGAGCTTGCTGAAACTGCCAGCCTGGCGCATGCGCAAGGCAAGCTCCGCGCCCGCCTCGGCTGAGTCCTTGACCTGTGCCGCGTAAAGCGCTGCCTGCTCCGCAGCGACGGCGCTCACGTAGGCTCGGCGAGCGTCAGCGGCCACGTCGAGCATCGCGTTGGCCGTCTCGAGCTTCGTCTGTTCGAAGCGGCGGCTCTCGATGCGCGTCGCCACGGGCAGCGTGAGAATTCCCAATACGCCCATCGAGAACGTCCGGCTAATTCCAAAGCCGTCGCTCCAGTGCGTGTGGCTGAACGTAAAGCCCGGATTGGGCAGGCGACCCGCCTGCACGAGGTCAGCCTCGGAAATGCCGAGCTCCCCGTATAAAGCCTGGAGGCCCCGGTTGTTCAGCAACGCGACCTGGACGGCATCGTCCATGCCGAGCGGCTTCGACAGCAGTTCCTGGGTGCGCTTGAATGCGGCGTCGCGGTCTTCGTCGGTCTTGATGTAGACCGCATCCTTGCCAAGGCGCTCGGACGCGGTCGTCGACACGGTGTTGAATCCACCGTCCTTTGAAAACGTCGTGCAGCCGGCCAAAAGTACCATAGCGATGGCGATGAATGCCACGCGGTTGGGGGCGAAGTTCCGAATCATTTTGACTCGCTCCCGTGTTCGTGACCGCTCTTTTCTTCTGGTGTCGCAACTGGTTGCTGGCCGCGCTTGATGGCCGTCGTGCCTCGACTGGGCGCAACGGCACGGTTCAACTGTTGCCAGCTCGGCGCGTCGCCGTCGTGCCAGGATTTGTATCCGTCGAACGCAGATTGCGCTGCGACGAACGGAACCGATGCCCCGGCATCAGTCGGGTCGGGCACGACTGTTGTGGCGTGCGCGAGCAACGGCAACACTGCGCTTGCGCCCAAGAGCGCCGCAGATATTGTTCGCATGAATTTTTCTCGTCGTTAATCGTCCGGCGTCCGTGAAAGACGCCAGAAGCACTTGCTGGTCGCAGCGAATGGCCGCGAGTGAGCGGATTAGACGAGAATGAAGCGGGGAGGACGTTCGATGCCGTCGGTCAGGAACAACACGACACCGGCATCGGGAGGCACTGGGACGGAGAAATGAACCAGGTCAGCCATAGCGGAAACCGTAGGCACTACCGGTAGCGCCGCACCGACACAACACGACGCGCAAGTCAGACAGGCATGAGCATGGTGGCCGCCGTTGTGCTGATGACCATCGTGGTCATTGCTGTCAGCCACAGGCGTATGCACGTCCGCTGCACCAGATTCATGGAAGTGATGGGGGGGCGATGCTTCGTCATCGGCCGCCTCCGACGGCGCACAAATCATCGAGACGGCCGCAAACGACTGAACCGGAAGGCTCAGCATAAGCAGCACGACGAGAATGAGTTTGCGCCAATAGGACATGGGTGCGAAGTCTAGCACGGGGTGTCGAGCCGCGTAACCGCGGGAAGGTGTCAGTGTGCAACCCTACACGCTTCATTGCGAGAACTCCATTCAACGGTTCGACGTTCGCGTCTACTGGCCCCGCTTAACCCTCTTGACCTTCCCACCATGGGAAAGTTGATGCTACGGGGAATCGCAGATGAGATGGAGGCGGAAATGGAATTCAGAGTACCGGGCATGTCGTGCGGCGGATGTGCCAGCGCAATCACGAAAGCAGTTGCAAAGCTCGACCCCGCGGCAAAAGTACAAATCGACATTGCAGCGAAGACGGTGAAGGTTGTGTCGTCGTTGAATCAGGACGACATTGCCTCTGCCATTGCGCAAGCCCGCTTTCATCCAATCGTCAATGCTCCTTAAGCCGCGAACACGGCCGGCGTGGTCCCCGAGCTGTTATCAACTGGCGCTTTCATCGGCCGGCAAGTCTCCCGCACGGGCGCGCTTCGGGTGAAGAATGGGTGGGCACGACGGGTGTGGGCTACGTCGCCGGGCGCGCCTGGAGGGCCAGTTATGCCGACAGGATGCTCGCCATGTTCGCTCGACTGCTGAGTGGTGGGAATCACTTTGTACAGGCCCGATGCGTCACACCCCGATTTACGTCACGTGGTCTCGGGAGAAAGTCGCGAATTCTACGAAGTCGCCACTCCTAGGACTCGGCCGACGCCGAACGTGAAAGCAGCAGCGGCAAGTCCAACGAGTACCTGTCGAACAGCCGAAAAGCCCGCACTACGACCATTGAACAGCGATGTGAACACGCCGATGGCGGCAAGGGCCAGCACACTGAAGGCAATGCACTGAACGATAGCAGGGGCCCCGGACGACCAAAGGAACGGCATAGCCGGAAAGATTGCTCCAACCGCGAACAGGCAGAATGAGACGCCCGCCGCGGACCACGGATTGCCGCCAAGCTCGGCTGGGTCCAGCCCCAGCTCCTCACGAACAAGCGCGTCCAGGGCCTTGTCCTTGTCCTGCATCAGTTGCGCGGCGACTCGCTTCGCTTCGTCAGCGCTCAATCCCTTTGCCTTGTAGATTAGCGCGAGTTCATGCTCTTCGGACTCAGGGCTATGCTCGAGCTCGTTCGCTTCCTTCGAGACTTGAGCCTGCGCCAGCTCCCGCGCGTTGGTCACGGACAACCATTCACCCAGCGCCATCGAGCACGCTCCAGCAATGAGTCCGGCGAGCGCCGTAAGCAAAATAGCCTTGTTGCCGGTCCCAGCGCCTGCCACGCCCATAATTAGACAGAAGTTCGAGACTAAGCCGTCATTGGCACCAAGCACGGCGGCACGCAAGTCATTACCTGACGCGACGCCACGATGCCACGACTCCGCCTGAGCGATGTCTGCGCCCTGAGCAGCGGCGGGCTTTCCGGCGTTAGCCATAGCCTGGACAACGTTCGCATGTTCGTGCTCGTCCTTCGACATGCGTGCGGTATCGGGGTTGCCGGCGTACTTGTTCCGGTCTGCAAACTCGGCGGCGGCGAGAGACGGAAGGACGAAGCGAGGCCCGAGCAGATGAACGAGACCCTTCATCAGATACGTCTTGGCGTTGAAGCCAGATGGCGCCGTTCTGCCATGAGCTTTCAGCTTGTCTGCCCAGACTCGTGCGTGCATACGCTCGGACGCCGCGAGCTCACTGAACACCTGCTTGCGGGATTCATCTCGCTCGACCTGAGCGAGCGTCTCGTAGATTGCTGCACTGTGAAGTTCGTCGGCGAGGTTTGCTCGAAATTTTCGGACCTCTTGTGCGGAAGCCATTTAATCATCCGTTGCAGTAATTCGTTGACAGGACGCCTTCGGCTCACCGCTAAAATACAAGACGCTAAGTCTTAGATGAGAATAAAAATACTTCTAAATCTGCGAGTTGAAACAGTTACCCCTAGCGCATGCGTGAAAAACGGGCGGCCAGTCATTCGACTGGGTTGCCCGAACAAAGAAACGATTTTCACAACGGTCGGGCTTGTTCAACCTACTTCGACGACACCCTTCACACGCAGTTCAAAGCATACGTTTAAGCACCGAGTCACGAAAGACAAAGCGATGAAACAAGGCTGCCGCGATATGCAAAGCAATCACCGCGAGCAACACCCAAGCGAGCACGCTGTGGACGTCGCCCAGCGCCATTCCTGCCGGCGCCCCCTTCGGTGCTAGGGCCGGATAGGGAAGTACGCCTAGGAGATTCACCATCCAACCTCTTGCCGACGCATTAGCCCATCCAGCAAGCGGTACAGCCAGCAGCAAGGCGTAGAGAAGCCAATGAGTTACGTTCGATGCGAACCTTAACTGCGGCGAGAGTTCAGCCGGTTCGGGCGCGTGCGTCATCCGCCAGATGATTCGAACCACCATTACGGCGACAATCACTGCTCCCACGCTCAAATGCCACGCAATCTCGCCCGTTGGCAAGGTATCGCGATGCACATCTGGCATCGTCCAACCGATGATGAACTGAGCAAGGATGAGGCCCGCAATAAGCCAATGAAGTATACGAGCGACGGGACTATACACGTAACTCTGCAAATGATTCTCAACCACGTTGGTCGCTCCTCAGAAAGGCTTAGGTTGAGATATTAACGCGTCGAACCTGAACACAAACTTAGGGACAGCTGCCCCACCGCGCGAATAACCGCTTAGACTAACGACGGGATTCGGGTGGAAGATTCGGTGGACACCACATGCGCATACTTCTGGTTGAAGATGATGACCTCATTGGCAGCGGCCTTGAAGCAGGTCTGCGCAACGCGTCCTTCGCAGTGGATTGGGCGAAGGATGGACAACACGCCAAGCTCGCGCTGTGACTACGCGCTACGACATGGTTGTGCTGGACCTGGGGCTTCCGGGTCTTTCGGGAAGAAGTCTGCTCGAGCATTTGCGCGCACAAGGAAACCCCGTTCCTATTCTCGTGCTGACGGCGAAAGACACCACGGAAGACCGAATAGCAGGATTGGATGCCGGTGCCGACGACTATGTTGGAAAGCCCTTCGACCTCGGCGAGGTCATCTCGCGCTGTCGCGCCCTAATGAGACGCTCGCAAAGTCGTGCCTCCGAGGTACTTGTGTGGCGCGACCTGACAGTGAATCCGGCGACGATGACCGTTTCGAGGGGTGAGATGCCGCTCCAACTCAACACACGCGAGTTTGGCATCTTAGTTCATCTGCTTGTGCATGTTGGCGAACCGCAACGGAAAGCCAAAATCGAGGAAAGTATCTACGGTTGGGATGAGGAAGTGGAGAGTAATGCCATTGAGGTCCACGTCTCTACGCTCAGAAAGAAGATTGGTGCCGATACGATACGAACGATTCGTGGAGTGGGTTACGTGATAGAGAAGCCATGAGCGTGGGAGAGACGTCCATAAGGCACCGATTGATGTGGCTTGTTTTGCTAAGCGTCGGTCTATCTTGGGCCGCGATGTTTGCATGGAGCTTCCACGCTGCTCGGAATGAAGTCTTCCAATGGGACGAGACTCGACTTGTTCAACTTGCTCCGCTTCTCTCCGGGCTCGACGCCGGCGACCTCGCGAAGTTGGCAGAGCACGGCATCGATGCTCGTAACGAGATTCCTCATCATTCTCGTTCCGTGGAGCGTGACTCTGATTTCGGAGACCGCTTTGTGCACTTCTACGTGATTGACCGGGATGGCCGGACTATCGCCAGAAGCAGTGACTTCCCAGCTATCGACTTGGCCGCCTATCCTCGTAACGCCGTGACCGACGTCGACGTGAAAGGCGGAAAAATGGCTGCTATACACCGCTCGCGATGCCCGAAGTGGGAAAACCATCAGTCTTATGGAACCAGTCAACGAGCACAGCGACCTCGTAAGCGGCGTAGCGGCACGCATTGCGCGACCTGTTCTTCTCATCCTTCCTGTCATGATGGCTGTGGTCTGGGTTAGCATCGGGATTGGTCTACGACCTCTCGCGTTGCTTTTGAAAGCGGTGCAGGCGCGTGATGGTCAGAACCTTCGACCCATCGAAATTTCGCGGTCTCCGAGCGAAGTTAGCTCAGTCGTGACTGCCACAAATGGCCTTCTCGAGCGCTTGCGCATATCACTCGCACGAGAGCGGTTGTTCACAGCAGATGCAGCGCACGAACTGAAAACGCCGCTTGCTGCCATTAAAGTGCAGGCACAAGTTGCCATGGCTTCGAAAGATGCTGGACAACAGCGTCAGGCACTTGAGCGGGTCGTCCTCGGCGTGGACCGGAGCGCTCACCTCGTCGAGCAACTGCTGTTGCTCGCACGTCTCGATGAGGATGCAGGGCTCAAATTGTCAACGTTCGTACTCCGCGATGTTGTTGCTGAGGCTATAGCGTTCAGACGACAAGTCGCCAATGACAAGTCGATAAGCCTGCGAATTACCGGCGACGGAGGCGCTGAAGTCTACGCGGACCGAGTTCTCTTGCGTGTCCTGGTCGACAATCTCCTTGACAACGCGATTAAGTACGGGAAAAGCGGAGGGACCGTTGACTTCAATCTCGACATGGACTCACGGTTTGTTCGTTTGACAGTGCGAGATGATGGCCCCGGTGTAAGTGCTGAGGAGATGAAGCGTCTCGCAGACCGATTCTTTAGGGGCTCGTCCGCGACAGCAAGCGGTAGTGGGTTAGGCCTTTCTATCGTTTCCCGTGTCGCCACTCGGTGTGGAAGCGGGATGAATTTCGACTCCGGCCTCAACGGACAAGGGCTTGGAGTTTGTGTTGCCTTTCCGGTAGCTCCAGTCTTCGGCAGCCTCCCGTGCTCGGGAAGAACCACGTCTGCACACAATGACCGACCATCAGTTGCTTGACCATCGATATTACGTTGCAGCGATTTCCTGGACGCCGTTCAATCACGGTCGAAGGATAAATTCCTTTCGGGACAGGCGGAGATAGAGAACCACGAGCGCAAACGAGGGACAACTGCTGTCAACAAGCACAGGGTATCCGGAGCCTGCGTCGACGGCATTGTGACGTGCGAGGGCTCGCCGGAAAGCTCGCATTGCTCAACGTCTTACTGTCATGGTGCAAACGACGAGAGCGCTTATCGCAACAAGTCGGAATGGTGAGCCCTCAAAGATAGTTTCAGAAACATGAAAGACTATAACTGCAATCACAATTGCACCGTTGATACACACGGCTACCATCGAAGCCGTCATGAGATAGGCGCGCAGCATATCAACAGTAGTGCGACTTATGCGCATTTCGAATCCTCTCAGCAGACTGGGCCGCAACGTCTAAGAAGCCTTAACAAAAAGAAGAAAGGGGCTGCTAACCCGCGATGAATCCTGTTAACCTGCTCATTGTTTCGACGACGAAAGGGAAATGGCTAAACCTATACTCGACGACGAACTTTGGGCACTCATCGAACCGTTGCTGCCCCCTCCAAAACTGCGGCGCCACCGTTACCCAGGACGCAAGCCGCTCGACAATCGTGCAGTGCTCACAGGCATCCTCTTTATCTTGCAGACCGGCCTGCGGTGGGACCTGCTACCTCGTGAGATGGGCTGCGGCAGCGGTATGAGTTGCTGGCGCCGCCTGCGTGACTGGCAGGAGGCAGGCGTCTGGGACCAGTTGCACGAGTTGCTGCTTGCGCGGCTACGTGCCGCCGACCAAATGGACTGGTCTCGCGTCATCGTCGATTCCTCCTCATCCGCGCTGTGGGCTCAGGTCAAAAACAGGACCGAATCCCACAGACCGCGCGCGACCCGGTTCAAAGCACCACCTCATCACCGAAGCGCAGGGCATCCCGCTCGCGGTGATACTGACCGGCGCCAACCGCAACGACGTCACTCAGCTTCAAGCGCTGGTCGAGGCGATCCCGCCCATCAGCGGCAAGCGTGGCCGACCACTATCGAAGCCTCGGGTCGTTCAAGGCGACAGAGGCTACGACCACGACAAATATCGACGTCCACTACATGCCGCCGGCATTGCTACCGAAATCGCTCGGCGCGGTCAGCCTCACGGCAGCGGACTAGGCAAAACACGCTGGGTCGTGGAGCGAACCATTTCGTGGCTTCACAACTTTCGCCGGCTACGCATCCGCTTCGAACGGCTCGCTTTCATCCACGAAGCCTTCATGAAAATCGCTTGCTGCATCATCTGTTGGCGAAGATTGAACAGCTCATTTTGTTAAGGCCTCTAATAGCAGGTCGTTGAAATACCTCGTCGAACGGTCATCCTGAATAAAAGGGTGAACGTTGAATCTGATGTCATTCACGAGAGCGAGATGGAACGGATGCGCGGCAGCGATAGTTTTACCGAGTCGATGTTCACGGTGTTGAAGCTTGATGATTTCGTGCCGAAGGACCATCCGTTGCGTCCGATTCGTACATGGCTCAATGACTCGCTCAAGCGCATGGATGATGTGTTCGCGCGAATGTACGAGGCAGACGCGAGAGGTGGCCGACCAAGCATTGCACCGGAGAAGTTAGTTCGGGCGCTGTTGCTGCAGGTGTTGTACTCAATTCGCAGCGAACGGATGTTAATGGAACAGATTTCTTACAACATGTTGTTCCGCTGGTTCGTCGGTCTGCCGATGGACGGAACGCTGTGGGACCATTCGACGTTCAGCAAGAATCGCGACCGCTTGCTCGAACACGATGTACTGGTGTTGCTCTTCAACGAGACGGTCGAGACGGCCCGCGAGCGAGGCTATCTCTCTGGCGAGCATTTCAGCGTCGATGGCACTTTGATTCAGGCGTGGGCCGGGCATAAGAGCTTCGTGCCCAAGGCGAGTCCGAGCGGCGACGATGCGCCTCCAGACGAACCGCCCGCACCGAATGACAATTGGCATGGGCAAAAACGCAGTAACGAAACGCACCAGTCCACGACGGACGAGCAGGCGCGCCTGTTTCGCAAGAGCAAGGGAACGGGAGCGATGCTCTGTTATATGGGCCATGTATTGACCGATAACCGACACGGACTGGTTGTCAACGCGCAGGTGACGCTGGCGACCGGCACCGCCGAGCGAGACTGCGCGGCGCAGATGCTTGCCGATGCTGCGAGTGTCGCACCGAGCGGCATCACGGTCGGTGCGGATAAGAACTATGACACCGCCGGCTTCGTAGCCAGTTGTCGCTCGAATCGCGTCACGCCTCATGTGGCGCAAAACGAAGGGCGCTCAGGAGGCTCAGCGATTGATGAGCGAACTACACGTTGGCCAGGCTACGCGGTGAGCCAGCAAAAACGTAAACGGATTGAGCAGGTGTTTGGATGGGGCAAGACGGTCGGGCGAATTCGACAAGCGATGTGTCGGGGACTTGAACGCGTAGACCAGCTCTTCGTGCTGACCCAGGTTGGCTACAACCTGACGCGTATGCGAACACTTGCCGCTTGAACGGCAGGAAGCATCGATAGGGTCGGTTTCGTGAACTCACGAGCAGCCTCGAACGCTCACAAAGGCTTTTGTGCGATTCAGAAATGCGAGTTCAGCATCCGTCGCAACGCGCCTTAGCGCGCCAACGACGGATATTTCAACGGCCTGCTAAGTCATCGCTCCGATATCGTGTGTGTCATAAACTGTGGAGAACGCTAATGAACATACCACCTGAATTCCAGCATCTTGATTCGCCCGACGAATGGGTCGAAGCCTTTCCAATCATGCAGGAACTGCGTCCGCATCTGCGAGACGCCACTTGCTTCGCTAAACAGGTTCAGCGTCAGCATGAAGAACACTATCGCCTGTTGGCCGCTCGCGACGCATCGGGCGCCATCCTCGGCCTCGCCGGCTATCGTCTGCAGATGAATACGCTGTACGGTCGTTTCCTCTATGTTGACGACCTCATTGTTACCGCGCGGCAGCAACGCAGCGGCATCGGTGCGGGGCTGCTCGACCAGGTCCGCGCCATCGCGAGCCGATCAGCGTGCACGCATCTCGTACTCGATACCGGCCTGCACATGCCGTTCGCGCAGCGCTTCTACTTCCGCAACGGCCTGCTTGCAAAAGGCATGCATCTCGTCGAGTCGCTTCAGACAATCCACAAGGAGGCCGCGCAATGAAGGTGCTGTTCATTAATGCCAGCCCGCATCGCGAAGCCAGCCACGGCTATCAGCTTGCGCTCGACATGATCAGGAAGCTCGGCGAACGCGCGCAAAGCAACATGGTTAGCCGGGACCTTGCCGCAGATCCTTTGCCGCCGCTCACCAGCGACTACGCGCGCGCCATCACGTCGCGCGAGCCGGATGAGCGCCATTTCGAACTTTCCGAGCAACTGATCCGCGAGATCGAAACCACGGACGTGCTCATCATCAACACGCCGATGCACAACTTCGCGGTGCCCGCCGCGCTTAAACTGTGGATCGACTACGTGTTGCGCATTCATCGCACCTTCGCCAGCACGCCGGAAGGAAAGGTAGGACTGTTGCGCGATCGGCCGGCATTTGTCATCGTCGGCTCGGGTGGTCATCACAGCGGCGAACACGCGTTACAGCGTGATTTCCTCTCGCCGTATCTGCGTTATGCGCTCGGCTGCATCGGCGTAACGGATGTGCATTTTCTGCTTCTGCAAGGTCTCGTGCGCGGCGAAGCGGCCGTGACCGAAGCACTGAAGGCGGCGCGCGAAACGCTCGCGCAACACAATCTCTTCAACGCTCAGAACGCCACCGTGACGCTCTAGCCGTCATACGCGCGCCGCAACTGGCGCACGAGCCGCGTCGCTTCGGCTTCGTCCGCGACGTTCGCGAAGCCGAGCACCAGGCCGCGCAAGGTGCGCTTCGTGCGCGCGCCGATATGCCACGACGACAGCGCGCTCACCGCCAGCCCGGCTTCCTGCGCCCGCGCGGCGATGGCGAGATCGTCGACGGGGACGCCGCTGACGTTGTTGAACAGCATCACGAGATGCATGCCGCCCGACGGCCGCTCGATGCGTACCTTCTCCCCGAACGCTTTTTCCAATGCCCGGGCGCAGACCTCGCGGCGCTCCGCGTAGAGCGCGCGCATGCGCTTCAGATGCCGCGCAAAATGCCCTTGTGCGATGAAGTCCGCGACTGCCGCCTGCAACAGGTAAGGCGGTCCGGCGTTCATGCTCGTCGTGAGTTGCGCGAAGCGTGCAATGGCCCGCTCGGGAACGACCACATATGAGAGCCGCAGCCCGGGAAACAAAACCTTGCTGAAGGTGCCGCAGTAGATTACGCGGTCGTCGACATCGAGGCTCTTCAGCGCGGGCAGCGGCCGCCCGGCGTAACGAAACTCACTGTCATAGTCGTCCTCGACGATCCAGCTTCCCGTGTGTCTCGCCCAGTCGAGCAGCTTCATGCGCCGCGGCAGCGAAAGCGTCGCGCCGAGCGGACTTTGATGCGACGGCGTCACGATGGCGAAGCGCGCGTGCGGCGCGTGCGCCTGCCCGGCATCGACGTCGATTCCGTCGTGATCGACCGGCACCGGCGCGAGCTTCAGCCCCGCCTGATTGAGAAAGTCGCGCGCCAGAAAATAGCCCGGCTCTTCGAACCAGGCGCTGTCGTTCGGTTTCGCGAGACTGCGCAGAATGAGTTCAAGCGACGCGCGATAGCCGCTCGTCACGATTACCTGTTCTGGCGCGCACTCGACACCGCGCGACAGGCCCAGATAAGTCGCAACGCGTTCGCGAAGCGGCCCGAAGCCGGCAGGCTCGGGATAGGTGAGCGAGGCTAGATCTACGCTGCGCGCCCGATGCGCGATGATGCGGCTCCACACTTTGCGCGGAAAAGCATCCAGCGCGGGCAATCCGGGACGCAGCGGGCGGGCTTCATGGCCGAGTCCTATTTCCGGTGCCGGTTTCGCGCGCGGCACATCAGCGCATTCTAAGACTCGAGGCGCTGCCAAGTTCGAAACCGATGCCGGCAGCGACGACGACACAAAAGTGCCCGCCGCGCCGCGCATCTGGAGATAGCCCTCGTCGACGAGTATGTCGTAGGCCAACTCCACCGTGCCGCGCGCCGTGTTGAGCTGCGTGGCAAGCGCGCGCAGCGCGGGAACACGGTCGCCGGGCTTGAGGTGTCTCGCGCCGATCGCGGCCTTGAAGCGCTCGCAGATCTGCAAATAGATCGGCAGTGCGTGCCGCCGGTCGATATCAATCTTCAGTGCGTGTTGCGGGTTCCGCATGAGTGATCCTTGGACTAGTCAGATCGACGATTCTTGTCTCTTCTAACCAAGACATGATTCTCACACAATGATTTCACTTTCATCAATTCAACGAGGTGTGTCATGAAGATCGTCGTCATCGGAGGGACCGGACTGATCGGTGCGAAGGCTGTGGCCTTGTTGCGCGAGAAGGGACATGAGGCGGTCGCCGCATCGCCGAGCACGGGCGTCAACGCGATCACCGGCGCGGGCCTGGACGACGCACTGCGCGGCGCGCATGTCGTGATCGACGTGACCAATCCGCCGACGTACGAAGGCGATGCCGTTACGTGTTTCTTCCGCGATGCGACGCGCAATCTCCTTGACACCGAGCGCAAAGCCGGCGTGCAGCACCATGTGGCGCTGTCGATCGTCGGCGTGGATCGAATGGAGGGCAATGCATACTTTGCGGCGAAGTGCGTGCAGGAACGGCTGATTGCGGCATCGCCCGTGCCTTATTCGATCGTGCGTGCCACGCAGTTCATGGAGTTTCTCGGCACCATCGCCGATCTGAGCACCGCCGACGGCACTGTGCGTCTTTCACCGCATCAGTTCCAGCCCATCGCCGCCGATGATGTCGCGGCCATCATCGTCGAGATCGCCCTGGGCGTGCCGCTCGACGGCGTCGTGGATATCGCCGGTCCCGAACGCGGCGCGATGCATGCGTTCATCGGCACCTATCTGCGCGCCACGCGTGACGCACGCAGGGTGGTCGCCGACGACAAGGCAACCTACTTCGGCGGCTCAATGGCCGAAAATTCGCTCGTGCCGACAGGCGGGATGCGGCAGGGCCGCATGACTCTCGGCGACTGGCTGGACCGTATGCGCTTGACGGATGCGGCAACGGCCTGATGCGTCTCTGACATTCACGGCTTGATGTGGAACGTGCGCGACCATGCGGCGCTGTCGGACGGCTTCGTCGGCAGGAAAACTCCGCTGAGCATCGCCGGCGTAACATCACGAGCCGTGCGCAAAGGTGAAGTAACCGACCTGCGCCTGTAAGCGCAGGAGACATTTCCAACGGACGAAAGGTAAAGGACGAAGATGACCCGCTTGAACTGGCACGAGATCGCCCCGGACGGCGCAAAGGCGCTTATGGGCGTTCATCACTATGTGACGAAAAGCACCAACCTGCCCGAGGAGCTTATTCATCTTGTGTTCCTCCGTGTTTCCCAGATCAATGGATGCGCTCATTGCATCGACAAGCATAGTCGTGATCTCAGAAAGACGATGTCCATCGACAAGATCTCGCTGGTACCGGTGTGGGACGAGGTCTCGCACCTGTTCTCCGATCAGGAACGCGCAGCTCTCGCCTGGGCCGAAGAAGTGACGCGCGTCAGCGAAACGCACGCTTCGGATGAAGCTTATGCAGCGGCCTCAGCGGCATTCACGCCGAAGGATCTCGTCGATCTCACAATAACAATTGCCGCGATGAACGCTTTCAACCGTCTCGGTGCGCCATTCCGACTCCCGGTCGCTGCCAAGGCTTGAGCTCAATGCGGCGTCTGACGACGCGTGTCGGACAAGATCCGTGCAATGTCTTTACACAAACGGATATAGCTCAATGTTTCGGCTGTCACTAACGATGCATCTGTTTGTCTTTGGTTGATTGTGGAAGGGCCTTGCAGATCCGGGATGTAAAAGTGCGGGTTGCATTTTTGTAATCCGAAGCGAGGTCCACGACGCCGGGGTCGATCGAAATCTAAATGACGGGTATGGCCCGGGAACGGTCAAAGAGACGACGCATGACGACGGGCCGAAGTGGGTCGAAAGTGTGAGTTGGGGGTGTCGCCGGTGGCGCGGCCGTGGTTAACCCGGGGTGTTTCGCCCTCCGCCGGATGCAACTAATAGTCTCTGTTTCCATGCGCCTTTGCGTTGCGGTGCACCCAGCGTTTCAGTGTGGGTTTGCAAAATGAGACGCGAGACCGTCAACCACCTGAAAAGTCAGCCTCTGTGAGACGGACGAGACTCGTTGGCCGGGCCCGCAATTTCCGTCGCGCGACCGCTTCGATCCGGGCGAACCCGTCCCTGAACACGCTCACCAGCCGGCTATCGTCCGCGTCGGGCGGGAGCCAGAAAAAGACTTCCAAGCACCTGCGCGTCACGACGCACGACACGCTTTCTCCGCGCCAATCGATGACGAAGCTGAGGGCCTGTTTGTCTGTTGAGATCTGGGGTTCGGGCACGAGGACTTTCATGAGCAGAGTTACGGTTGACGGCTAGAATCGGCGGTGCGCTCACCGGGACGCGATAGGCGATCTAGCGAAGTTTCACCAGTCTACCCGGTGCTTTTCTTCGGTCTCCTGATGGCGACGATCGTCGTCGACGTGCAGGTAGATGCTGGTGGTCGTCAGCGAAGCGTGGCCGAGGTTGTCGCGCACCGTGCGCAGGTCAATCTTTTGATCCGCCATGTGCGAGCCCGCGCTGTGCCTGAGCCAATGCGCGGACGCTTTTTCGAGCAGATCAGCCCGCGCGCTCTGCGTCTCATCGCGCTCACGCAAGCGCGCCGCTGCCCCCGCAAAGACGCCCTTGACGATGGCGTGCAGCGCCGCACGCGTAAGCGGCGCGCACGTCTCGGTACGTGCGTTCGACGCCGTGACGCCAATCGGCAGCACAAGCGGCGTGTCTTCGTTGGGCGACGGCAGGGCGCTCAATCCAAGCTGCTGCCGATAGCGGGACAGTTCCATCATCATCTCGCGCGTCGCGGGCACGAGCCGTTGCTTGTCGCCTTTGCCGTGCACGGTGAGCCACCAGCGCAGCGCGCCGTCCGCATCATGTCGGACGAAGAACTCGCCCATGGTGGTGGCGCTGACCTCCGCAATGCGCAGTCCGCCGAGATAGAGCAGCGTAAATAACCACCGTACGCGGGACGCATGGGCTTTTTCCCGGTCCGTTTGCTTGGGCATGGTCGCAATGAAGTCCTTGGCCTCCTGCCACACGCTCGGCTCCAGATACCGGGTGATGCGTGGCGCGGCGTGGCGCGTGCGTTGGCGTGAGAGCGACAGCGGATTGCCGGCCAGATAGCCGGCCTGCACCAGCCACGAGAACATCGCGTTCAGGATGATGGTTGCCTGGCGTTGACTGGACGGCGAGAGCGGACCGTAGAACGGCCGCCAGCGCACGTCGCTGCGTGGATGCTTGCGCCCGCCCCCGGCCACCCAAGTGCGGGCAGGCTGTGGATCGGCGAGAAACTGCTGATAGCGCAGGCAGTCTTCATGGGTCAGAGAGGAGAGGGGTTTGCCCATCTCGACGACCGACCAGAGCAGGAGCCGTTCAGCTTCCTTGCGGTAATTCTCGAACGTGGTTTTCGTATCGACGAAGCGTGACAGCCAGGCGCGGATCGCGTCGAGGTCGTTATCGGCGGCAATCTGTGCGCGTCCCGTCACTGCGCGATTTACGCCCGTTGACCCGTCGAGCTCGGCTGGAATGACGAGCGCGTCGAGGGGTGTCAGGTGCAACGCGTACGGCGGTGGGGTCGGCGCATCGGGCGTTGAGGTCACGTTTGTGTTGACATCGGGTCGTCATCCATTTATCAACATTATAGCACTAATGTCAAATCGGATGCCGTCGAGGATTGGGAATTCGCCGGATTACGTTGTATTATGGACGAATTACTTTGCTCCGTTGCGCGTATGTCCGACGTTCTCTCCGACGAAACCCGCCTCGCGGCCGACATTGAGCGCCTGAAGGTCGATTTTCCCAAGACCCGCGAGCTCTATCGCGAGGTGTGCGCACTGCTGTTTTTCCGCTTCGGTGTGCCCCCCACGGCCAATCGCCTCTACAACCTGGTCCGGCGCGGCACGATGAGCACGCCCGCGTCGGTCTTGAGCGAGTTCTGGGCGGAGCTGCGCGAGAAGAGCCGGGTGCGCATTGACCACCGGGAGGTGCGTATGTATGTGAGGGAGGGGGGGGGGGTGTTGAGGGGGACGGTGGGGCCGCGCGCGGCCCCCCCCCCGCAGGCCGAGCTCACGTCGCTGCGAGACGAAGTCGAGGCGCAGCGTGCCGAGGCCGAGCGAAAGGTTATCGCCGCCCGGGAAGAACTGGGCCGCACGGAAACGGCGCTCGAGCAACGCACCGCGGCATTGCTAACAGCGCAGGTCGAGATACGTGAATTGGAGCGGCAGCAGGCACAAGAGGCCGCCACGCGCAAAGCGCTCGAGGCGCAGATCCAGCGTCTCGCCGAGGAGGCGGTGACGCGCGAGCGGGAACTTGAAAAAGTGCGCGACACCTTCTCGCGCGACCTTGAGAAGCTGCGGGAAACCGCCAGCCGTGCCGAGGAGCGCTTGCGCGCATCGGAGAAGCGCGCGCTCCTGGAGATCGATCGGGAGCGCAGCGCGAGGGCCAAGGCGCAGAAAGAACTGGCCGAGGCGGCCAAGCGGGCGGAAAAACGAGAGGCCGAGCATCGTCGCACCGTCGACGCGCTGCAGGCGCAGCAGGGCGACACGCGGCATCAGAACGGGATGCTTCAAGGCAAGCTCGCGGCGCTCGAAGCGGCACATCACGCGCTGCAGGAACAGTTGAAGTCGCTGCGCACCGCGGCGCGGCCGTCGACGCGCGTGACCGCCGCCGAAGCGCGTTCGGGGCGAGTCGCCCGAAAGGCGCCGGCTGGCAAAACGGCGAGCGTGAAAGGTCGTCGATAAATACTAATCGGATCGCGCCCGCGGGTAGGCGCCATCCAAGGCCTGCGCGCCATCCGCGTGGTCGGCCAACAGGAGCGAACAGATGAGAAGATCAGCAGAGAACAAGCTGCGGGTGGTCGCGGTGCGGATTGATCCCGTCATCGAACAGCGCTTGCGCGTGTTGGCAGAGGCGACAGGGCGCAAACAATCGTTCTTTCTGCAGCGGATGATCGAAGAGGGGATCGAGGCCATGGAGGAAATCTGGCTGTCGCCGCAGACGCTCGCCAAGGTCCGAAATGGCGATTTGCCTGAGCTGCTTGACGCGCGCAGCGCGACCTCGGATCTATTCGACTTGGATGGGACCGACGCAGACTCGTCGATAGCAGAGGGTCGCGATCCGATGGGTGTCCAGCGTTCGGTATGATCGGGTTTGTTTTTAATAGAAAGGAAGCGTTTCAATGAACAAGCAGGAACTGATTGACGCGGTGGCGTCCGGAGCCGGTACGAGCAAGCTCGCCGCAGAGGAGGCCATCAATGCGGTGTTTGAGACGATCGCCAAGACGGTGGCGGCAGGTGATGCTGTGCAATTGATCGGCTTTGGCTCGTTCGGGGCCGGCGAACGCGCCGCGCGCACGGGCCGCAATCCGAAGACCGGTGAGCCGATCGAAATCGCGGCAGGCAAGACGGTCAAATTCACCGCGGGCAAGGCGTTCAAGGACGCCGTCAACCAAGCGTGAGCGAGGGCGGCGCCTTTCATGCCGCCGACTTAGAAGAGTTGTGCTCCGAGCGGCCGTAGGCTATTGAGCTTGACGGCCGTGCGACGTTCCGTGCCGTCCGCGTGAATCGAGCGGATCATGATCCGTCGGCCACGCGCCTCGCCCAGCACCTCAACGATGCGATCCTCATACCGCATGAGGGTACCGCGGGGCGGTTTGCGTTTGATGCGGCTGCGACCGGTGGAAGAAGACGGCATAAGGGTATCGACGGGCGTGCGGCGATCGTATCATGCCAAGATGCGGCGGCGGCACATCGTGTCGCTCACCGGTTCACAGCAATAGGGAAGGGCAAAATAATGCGGCGCATCGTTGTACGTTCTTCGCCGGTCCACGGACGCGGCGTATTCGCGCTGACTCAGATCCGTGCCAACGAGCAGATTCTGGAATACAAGGGCAAGCGCGTGTCGTGGGCACAAGCGCAGCGCCAGTATGCGCGTTCGGCGGCCGAAGACGGCCACACCTTTTACTTCGATCTGGACGACGGGCGCGTGATCGATGGTGCACAGGGCGGCAACTCGGCGCGATGGGTCAATCACAGCTGCGCGCCGAACTGCGAGGCCGAGCAAGACGGCAGCCGGGTGTTCTTCCTCGCGCTGCGCGACATCAAGCCCGGCGAAGAGTTGTTCATCGACTATGGACTAATCGTGCAAGGGCGAAAAACGGCTGCGCTCAAAAAACTCTATGCGTGCCGGTGCGGTGTGGACACCTGTCGAGGAACGATGCTGGCCGCGTCCTGAAAGCGCTCACGAAACGACACACCTGCTTCTGGCTATCGCACGTCAACTTCCGCACAGGCTCGGCCGCGACGATTTTGACGCTGCCCTCTGTGGACGGAACCTGACTGTTATGCCCTCACCGAAATGGACATTTGCTTCACGCTTTCGACGCAACGCATTCGGATGGCGATCGTCGCTGCCGATCCAACGCCTGAAGGAGGCGGTCTCCGAGATCCGTTCGGTCGCACGCACCGATCGCCCGCTCGCGGCCGACGGGGCCGTTCTTCTTCTTGAAAAACTGTCGCCCGCACTCGAGCACGTCGATAGTTCCTCGGGCGCCCTTGGCAGCGCGGTCAATCGTGCAATCGAGGCGCTTGTCCCCCTGATCGCCTCCGCCGACGTGACTCCAGCAGCACGGCAGCGTTGGCTGGAACGACTATTCGACGCGTTGCAGGACGATCAGATGCCCTACATCGAGAGCCTGGGCGAACATTGGGGAACCTTGTGCGTGACGCCCGCGTTGGCATCTGACTGGGCCGACCGGTTGTTGCCGCTCGTCACACATGTGCTGGAGGCTAAAGGATTCAACTACTTCGTTGGCGTCGTGCCGTGCTTGAGTGCGCTGTACGCGGCCGGCCGCTTTGAGGAAATCGTTGAGCTTGTGCGGCGCGATCGGCTGAGTTCCTGGTGGTATCGACGTTGGGCCGTCGACGCGCTGGTTTGCCTTGGGCGGCCGGGCGACGCGCTCCGCCTTGCTGAAGCGAGCCGAGGGCTGAATGCGCCCGAGGGCGCGATCGCGCGCGCCTGCGAGACGATCCTCCTCGAGTCCGGCATGTCTGAGGAGGCCTATGAGCGCTATGCGATCGCCGCTAATCGTGCAGGCACGTACCTCGCAACGTTCCGGGCCATCACCAAAAAATACCCCGAGAAAACCGCGGAAACGATCTTGTCTGACCTGGTTCGAAGCGAGCCCGGGTCGGAAGGCAAATGGTTTGCCGCCGCCAAAGACGCCGGGCTGTTCGATCAGGCCATTGCGCTGTCCAGACAGAGCCCCACCGATCCCAAAACGCTCATACGCGCCGCGCGAGACTTCGAGACGAAGCAGTCCCGGTTCGCGATGGACTGCGCGCTGTGCGCACTGCAATGGATGGAGGCCGGCTACGGCTATGAAGTGTCGATGGCTGACGTCACTGATGCCTACGATGCCCTCGTCGCAGCGGCAACTGCGAGTCAGATTTCGAAGGCAGCGGTGGACGATTGCGTGCGACGCCTGATTGGCAATGCGGACTCGCTTGTTGGGCGTGCGTTGCGCGCGCGATTGGAAGCCGACAGGCGCTAGACCGGAAGGAAAAAGGGTTGGGCTCAAGTAGCGCGTCGGCGCCGCTTGCGCCTTTACGGGAGCGCGGCAAGGAGCGACCCTCCAGAGCCGCGGTCTCATACACGCCCGCATGCTTCCTTGACTTTCCGTGAGCCTCGATACGCTGGTCTCAACGATCAGGAGATGCACAGCGTATGAAGCGAATCGCAGCAAACCGACATCATCAAGTGCCGGCTAATTGTCCCGCCGTGCCAAAGCGGACCTCCCTGGAAGCGGACCGTGAACTCGCGCATATACAGAAAGTGGTGACCGCAGTACGGGCAACATCCGTGCCGTTGCCGATAAGCGTTCGGTATTGGAAAGTGCGCTTGCATGAGCTTCGCATTGGCTACATGTTGCTTCCTGTCCAACTTGCCCGACTGTCCGTGCTTGAGCTTGACGTCGAGAAAATCGCACAAGGACAGGTGGACGTCAGCACGAGCGACGAGCGCCGTGTGGCGTAGACACTCAGCGCGGCAAGCGGACTATGACAGGCGCTATTCTTACGCGTCGTCCCAGACAAGTCGGCATTCGCGCACGAAGGCACGAAGCCCGCGCGCAGCGCGAATTCTATCGCCCTGGAGCCCTGTGCTCACAGGCCGTGACGTCGCCGCTAGAGCAAAACGGCCTGGCGCAATAACTCCAATGCCTTCAGTTCATCCAGGCGACCGGTGCGGGCCTTGCCGGCGAGCGTCTTCAGGAGCGCCTCTGCGATAGGTGCAATCCCGTCCAGGCCGTCCAAGGTGGTCCCTAAAGTGGAGGAGGGTGCCGTGTCTGTAGGCGGTGACATTGCCACCGCAGGCTCCGACGCCACCGGTGCAGGAACGGCTGCCGGCGTGTTGCTTGCGATGCGTTGCACGGGACCGTCGCGGCGCGTTGCGACTGCACTGCTGACGTTCTCGTGGTGAGGACTTGCAACGTGGTCGCCGTCGCCTGCCGCATCGGCTGGCAATGGCTCAATGTGCGCGTTGCTCGAAGCGCCAGGCAGCGCTTGTTCTATCTCGCTGGTCTGCGCCGCCGCGACTGCTGTGTCCTCAGACGCCGCCACAGCGGTGGGCGCCGGTGCTTGGCCAGGCGCGCGCACGCGTGATGTGGGCGCGAGCAGTTGCGCAACTGACTCGGGAATGTCGGCTTCACCGCGGGGTGTGTCGAGCCACCCCGCAGGCAGACCCAGACCCGCGGTGAAGCGCTCGGCTTCAGCATCATCCATGCGCTTTTTACCGTGGAGTCGGTGCGCCATATTTGATCCGCTCAGACCCAAGACTGCGCCGAGCTTGACCTTCGAACCGTTGCGTGTGGTGAGAACGTGAAGGTTGGCCTGCCTGATGCGCTCTACGGTCACACCGCCGTTTGGACGCGCCCGTTTCCGCCCGGCCGCTTGATGCGATTGGTGCGGTTTCGACGATTCTGCTGCTCTTGCAGCTTGACCGCTTGCCTGCGCAGACGCCTTTTGGGCGCGGGTCTTGGTCGCACCCGACGCTTCTTTCGAACTTTTAGACCGCATGGTCGTATCCTTGGACAAACTGCTGACAAGCAGCGATGGCTCCTGCGCACTCAAAAGAAGGGGTGCTTGCTCGATGCCACCTTCATTGACGGTCTCGTCGGCATTGACGGTCTCGTCGGCATGGACGAACTCGAGCGGCGCCTTCAGGCGCGCAATCGTCTCCGGCGAAAGGACCGGATGAAGTTGGTCAAAAAAGCCGGAAGGCAGCCCAAGCGTCGTTTCCATATGGAAGGCGGTCTCGGGCGTGAATCGCTCTCCGCGCATCAGTTCGGCGATCCGGGTCATGCTGGAATCGAGCCCCAGCGCGATGTTCTCCGCGCCGACCGCATCGACGAGGAATCTCAACGAACGCGTCTTAATAATCGACGCCGGCGTCGCTGCGCCATTGGTCTCCCTTGAAGGAGATGGGCCTCGCGCGGGGCGCTTCTGATTCGTCAGGTGATGAGGTTGGCGCCGACTGTTTGGCTTGCCCCGATATCCCGCATTCGGTCCGCGGGTTTGGATCATAGGAGAACTCCGGTGCAATGCGTAAAATTTCTGCGATCCATTATATCGGCCGTCATTCGAACTGAGCGACTATCGCCACGCACACGACAGTCTGGTGCTAATGGGCACTTTCGCGCTATGGCCGATTGCGATTAGTGACGTGCCGCCGTGTACGGGAGCGGCGAGGCGTGCCCGCTAGTGGCGAATCGTTTAAGCCTGTCCCGTGCAGCAACGTGAACATATCTTGGCGCGCTCGCTAGTTGTCGGTCTGCCTGCTGCAACACCGCTTCGAACAACGGCAGGTCCGCCGCCTCGAATGCCCATCGGCGCTCGACTTCGGCGCGCTGCAAGGCGCGTTCCAAAGCAGCTTCAGCGCGTGCATAAATAACTACATCCGTGTCCCCATAGCCCGCATCTTGCACAAAGAACGTGACGTAGACCAGTTGAATAAGCTCGTTGAAAAGATAGGCCGATCCAGCGCCGGCCCGACAGGCGGCGAACGTCAAGTGATTCGATAACGCGACGGTCTGCGCCGCCGACGGAGGCAGGGGCAGCAGCATCTCTTTGCTGAGCGGTTTGCGAAACAACGATCGAGCAGCTTGCGAGGAAGAGCGACGAGATGACATCGGGAAAGAAGGAACTGGAGGTGCCTGGAAAACGCATGCCGCAAAAGCATAACAGGCTGGAAGGGTGCGTTATTGTCGCGCGTGCCTCGTTGGCGCACGGACATTTGTGCGTCGGCGAACTTGGGGGCATCTGAATAATGCCTCGCTCTTTTTTTGGCAGTCGAGAATCAACACAGCGTTTCGTCGAACGATGCATGGCAGCTTCTTTGACGCGGCGAAATCGATTAGCCTTTATCGTCTTCATGGACCTTCTTGGGCGCGACGACAATGCAGCAACTCGACATATTTGCCGACAGCCGCGACGTAGCGCTGCGCAATGATGTGGTGGAGCAGTTGCAGCTTCGCGACGCCTCCGCGGCGCGAACGGCACTCGCAGTGCTCGCCGGCGAATACCCGAACGACAGTGCCCTGCCTTCCATGACGGCGCTTGTCCAGCAACTTGAGAATGCATCAACGCTCGCCGTGACCGACCACGCTGAGTTGGCCGTGATCTGCCGTCACTTTGAGAATGACGTGGCGCACGCTGCCCGAAACGTTTTGCCCGAGC
This sequence comes from Caballeronia sp. AZ1_KS37, assembly GCF_023631165.1. NCBI lineage: Bacteria > Pseudomonadati > Pseudomonadota > Betaproteobacteria > Burkholderiales > Burkholderiaceae > Caballeronia > Caballeronia sp. AZ1_KS37. Next base: position 121,225 of record NZ_JALQDP010000043.1, read on the forward strand.
GGTACGCCCAGTTGTGGATGACACAATGCTGGCGTGAACTCGCTCAGCGCGCCGCAGCGTTGAGGTACCGTGCCGGTGACCCGGACAGTCACGCCGCACCTCTGTGGCTTCGGGCAGGTGACTGGGCCGCTGCAAGCGATGCTATCGAATCGATTGGGTCTTGGTGGCGCATTCCATCGCCGCTCGCCTGGATGACCGAGGCGCGCTATCGTTCCGCCGGAGTCGATGCCGCATGGCCGCTAATTGCGGAGTTGGCGTGGTTGGCACCGGCCCGGTTCACCGCGCTCATCGTCACCCTGCAGGACGCTTCGCTCAACGTACTGCGTCGACGCTTTGATGCAGATTTCCGAGGCACAGGGGAAATCCAAGATTACGCGTGGTTTCCAGCGTGGCTGCTGATCATCAAACCGGCAGTCGCAGGCAGGCTCGGGGAGGCGCGCGTACAGCGCGATCTGCCGGCATCACGTGCCACTGCCTTACTCGGAGAGATTTTGCGTCGGGAACGTGAAGGTGAACGGCACGAACTGATTGCCCTGCGTCAAGAGATCCGCCGCCTGCATTCAGGCCTTTTTGACATATACATGGCAACGCGGAACGTGCAGCACCGATGAGGCCACGCCGCGCACGTTGCAGGGCCGTCGCACCGAAGATCCGCAAAGCCGTGACCCATTGCGTAGCTCGACCTAGGGTTATCCCGAATACAGCAAGAATTTGTTGTTCAAACGCTCATTAATCTTAAGCGGGCGCTTACCTATACTGAAGTCACTGAAACGCAAACAGGGCTGTTTGCGAAAAACAAGACTCGGAGGTAAGTATCATGAAACTTGCAACTATCGTCGTCGCCGCTGCACTCGCTATCCCGGCAGTTTCTTCTTTCGCTCAAAGCCAACCGGTGACCCGCGCGCAAGTAAAAGCAGAACTGGTCCAACTCGAACGCGCTGGATACAACCCGAGCATGGATCGAGTGACGTATCCGGCAGAGATCCAAGCAGCCGAAGCGAAGGTCGCAGCGCAGAACGGGCAAACGAGCTACGGCGGCGTGGCTGACACTGCGTCGGCTTCGGGCGGCCCAGCTCACATCGGCAATAGCATCGCTCCTGTCTATTTCGGTCACTAATCGACCGGCAGAGCCGAAAGGCTCTCGCACAATAAGAGGACTGGCCGCTGTGGTGGTACGGCCAGTTTACCTAACAACACCTCCGCCACCGGCCTAGCCGGTGGCTTGCCCAGCACTTAAGTCGTCCTGGGCCTTTTTGCGTGGGTGTTTTCAGGCGAAAAGGCCCGCGGCGATGTCTCTGGCGCTACGCAGGACGTGAATTACGTCGATGCGCTCGGGTTGCCCAGTGACGCGATATGAAATCTGGTAGCTGCCGAGCACACGATGCCGCACGCCGCGATCTTCGTACCGAGGCACGAGCGGGTAGGCGAGGGGCATATCTGCAAGGTCAGGACTTCCCGCGCTCCCTCCCCTCATTCGGTACTACGATGAGTTCGACGATGTCACGCGTTCCATCGCCTCACCCGGCGAAGCCGAAGCCTTTGAGTTGCAGATATACGGACGAACACACCGGCTGGAGTTGAGTCGTTACCCGGCTGCGTACGGCTTGCTGGTAAAGCAGCTCTTCCTGTATCTGCTCGGCGAAGGGCTTCATGTCATGTCTGCGTTCAAGGCCGCGAATGGCGCGATGCACTTCTCCATGACCGAGGTCGAGAAGCTGATGGGTGCCGGTCCCCACAAGGTGAGTCGTGAATGGACTCTTATGCGAGCTCGCGACCTGCCTCAGGACGCGTACCGGTTCGGCAAGACGTTGCTGCGGTTACTGTGCATCCACAGGCTCTGCGGATGGTCGCCGACATACGGTGAGTTCATACGCTCCTCTCTCCCGGGTCCGGCAAGCGACTCTCATGCAGGGGTGCATTCGGGCGATGTCTTCCTATCGGTCGACGAGGAGGCGGCAATCGTGCGGCACCTGGATGAAGTGGTTGCCGTCCTTGGGTCGTCGGCAACCGCAGCTCCGTCGAACGAAGAAGTCCGCGACGCAGGAATGATGCTGTGCGCCTATCAGTTTGCCATGCGACCAATCCAGATTGCGATGCTACCCATGCGAAATGTTCGCATATGGCATGCTACTCCGGATGAGCCGCCGACCGTTCACTTAACCTTCCACATGGCCAAGCAGCACAGCGACTCGAAAAGACGGCCCCTTACGCGTCGAGTCAAGCGCGAGTGGGCGCCGCTGTTCGTTGCGTTCAATGAGCGGCGCAAGGCCGAAGGTGCTGCCGGTGCCGCTCGCTTCTTTGATGTTCAATCAGTTGCTGAGGTAGGAATTCGCATCGCCGCGTTGGTGCGGAGATTGATTGGGTCCGATGACCTCGGCACGGCCACCGATTTGCGACATACGGCAGCCCAGCGACTTGTTGACGCCGGTGCGAGCCACGAGGAATTGGCTGAATTCATGGGCCACGCGCATGTGCAAACGGGACTGGTGTACTTTGCAACGTCGGCCACTCACGCGGAACGGGTGAACCGTGCGCTCGGTGCGTCCGACGTTTATCGGCGCGTGGCGAAAATCGCGCATGACCGCTTCATCTCCGCCGAGGAGCTTGCGCAACTCAAGGGCGAGCAGCAGATTGCCGGTGTGCCTCACGGAACTCCAATTGCCGGCATCGGCGGCTGTGAATCCGGTCAGCCCGCCTGCCCTTACAACCCCATCACGTCGTGCTACGGATGCCGGAAGTTCATGCCTTTGCACGACAAAGCGATGCATGAGCGAGTGCTTGCCGACATGCGTGGTGTGGTTCTGTTCTTCGAACGCAGTTCTCGGGGTGATGTTCGCTCGCCCGCCTACCTTCAATTGCAGCGTACCATCGTCGAGATTCAGGCTGTCATTGAAGAACTGGAAAGCGAGGACCGGCAATGAACCCACACTACTCCGCGTTCATTGAGCTGGGCAAAGCGCTGGCTCAGGAAAAAGGCCTGCCGTGGGAAATCGACCTCAATGAAGACGGTACCGCACGCGATGGTATCGGCTGGAATCTTACCGCTGTGGCAGGTGATGTACCACCTCCGACACACTATCTCCGGGACCTTGGGCCCGAAGCAAAGGTGCTGGCAATCATCAACGCCGAGCGTCTTGAGTTGGGATTGGCGCCGAAGGTACGGGAGCCGCTATCGCTGGCATGGCAAGACCTCGTGAAAGCAGCGGTAGCCGAACAACTGTTGTTCCGGCGCAATACGGTTCCGCACGTGTCACAGTGTATCGCGCGCCCGTTGAGAGCGATTGCAACATGCGTAGATTCCGAACCGTGGCAACTGACGATTGATGACCTGCGAGAGGCCGTTCGCATCGCGAAAGCGGTTCAAGCATCTGGAAAGTTCGGGGACTTGGTCGCGGGCATCGTGAAAGTCCTGTTTGACCCGAATCACATCTGCGATGCAGGACAGATGTACGCATGGCTTGATGTCGCGCGCCTTCGAACGAAAAGTGTCATTCGCGCCAAGCATATCTGGTCGCAGGAGGCGTTACGTGCCGACCTCGAGGCTCGCAAGCGTGCAGAGCGCTTGCCTGAACGCCGTGCGTTCTGGGAACTGACGCGCATCGTGATGACCGAAAGACCCCGTACATTCGTCGACGACCTGAGATTCGCCGCTGCGCGCACAATGATTGTGACGGGCATGCGCGCTGGCGAAGTGGCCCTGTTGCCGCTGGACTGGAAGCGGGAGCGTTCGTATGTGGATTCCAAGGGTCGACCAGCCGGTGAAGCGGGAGGTATCTCGACTTCGCTCATGGTCCGGCACTTCGCGGAAAAGCAGCAGGATGAGGACTCGGATAGCCGTATCCTGCGGGAGAACGCTCAGCCCGTGCCGGACATGTTCCGGTTGTTACTGACGGAAACGCTTGACCATGTAGTCACGCTGACGGAGCCGTTACGTGCGACGCTGAAGCTTCAATGCGAGACTGGGCGATTGCTCCCATGGTACGCGGCTGACGACATTGTTCCGTTCACGGAACTGTACACACGGATATCGGGCAGTCCATTCTGGTTAGAGATGGAAAGTGAAGAGTTCGTCCGTAGATATCGGGAAAGCTTCGACCCCTCAGTATTGAGTGACCTCTATGCTCTACAACAACAGAAGCAAAGCACTGGTCGGCTCGCACTTCATATGGCGTTATACAAGCTTGGGAACCGCCTGCAAGACAAGATGCGCGCCGAACACATTGCGTTACGATTCAGACGTGCTGATGGCGCGGCTATTGGGGTGAAGGAGCGCATGAATTGGAAAGACACTTATCTGCGTGTCGGCGAGCTTGAGGACTACATTCGCTCGACAACACCGACGAAGGTGTCCGACACCGCGCCGCTGCCTCTCGCTGACGGCTTGGTTCAACCTTGGGAGTTGCTGTTCCTGCAGCCCAAGCGTTCGCTTGCCGAGGAACGTAACGACGGACTGTGCGATATCACGCGGTACATGGCGGTTAACCGGCCCGACCCTTCCTTCATTGGGTACGCACTTGGTGACGCGAAGGAGTTGCCGTCACTGTTCGAAAAGTACGGCGAAACGGACGAAGACCGGGCGTTGAAAATCGAGTCACACATGCTTCGCCACCTCCAGAACACCGAACTGTTCCGGCTGGGCGTAGCCGACACCATCATCTCGAAGCGCTTCAATCGGCGCAGTGTCGCTCAAAGCTATGAATACGACCACCGCAGTCTTGCCGAGGAACTGGACCAGATAGAAATTCCGCCGGACATCGAGATAATGCTCGGCGAGAAAGCGAGCACAGTGGCAAAGCTCATCAAGGGCGGCCGAGCCAGCGGCCCTATCGTGGAGGCGTTTCGCCGCATCCAGGCGACCGAAGGCGACACTGCCGCGTACGAGTATCTGCGCGTCGAAGCTGATGGCTTCCATGCCACGCCATATGGGCATTGCCTGAGTTCGTTCACGGTTGACCCGTGCCCTAACCATCTCGAATGCTTTAACGATTGCCGCCATCTCTCGGCAACCGATTTACCTGAGAACCGGGAAAATCTGATTCGACTTGAGGGCAAGCTCAAAATTGCCGTCGAGGAAATCAAGGCTAGGCCGTCGACCAGCATTGGCTGGAAGAACCAGCTCGAACATGCGGAACAGCGCCTGGTTGGCGTTCGCACGTTGCTGGCCACGCCTGCGGGCGAACGCCCCTTCCCGGATGGCCGCGACCTGTCGCTGCCGCCGCAACGTGGAGTACTTGATGACTAAGCCCAACGATACGGCGCAAGTCGATGATAACGAGATGCGCGAGATTCTTGAAACGCTGCTCGCCAATGATGAAGACATCACGGCGCGCGCTGTCTCTCGGTTGCATCCGTCCATCAAAGCGGCATCGTCCATCACCCGCAGCGAATCGCGAAGCCAGTTGCTTGCCGAGTATCAGCAACGCCAGACGGAATACCGACGCTGGCGTGGTCGTGTTGCCAAACGGTCTGGCGCCGACATTGCCGCATCGCTTGCCGACAAGGACATCCGGATTGCAGAGCTCGAGGCCACCGTGCAGCTGCTAACGGCTTCCCATCTTGCCATGCTACGTGCCGTTGGCGAACTAGGCGGCTTCAGCAAGTGGGCAAAATTCTACGAGCATCACAGGGAAGCGCGCGACAAACTGATTGCCATGGGTGCCGTGCCAACCGCAACGGTATCGTCGCTCGCCGAAAGTCCTGGTGGTAATCCTGGCAGCCCGCACAGGCCTAAAGGATGAGTGGAAAAGCGCAACACTGACGGCTCATCCCACTCCTCAGGGTCTCCTGAGCGTTGTGCCGCAGTCCGCCGTTCAGCGCAACACCAAGCATACGACGCGGTGCGCAACACGGAAAGGCGAAAAAAGTGGATATCCTGTGGATAACTCGGTCGCCTTACCCATTAAAAGATAACAAAACCTGAAAAACCAAACCAGCGCAACATCACACCACAGGTACCAAGAATCGAATGACTCTGTAATTAGCTAACTAAGTCCTCCTCGAGGTGCGTTTCCCGTGAAACTAATAAGGGTACGCCCCTAATCGTTGTTTGGTGTGTACCCGTTTTCAGAAAGCGAGCATTTGCGCGACTACCACGTGGTAGTACCCGGGCGTAATAGTGGTGGATCTCTTAGTGCGTACAGCAGCGACACGCCGAATGAGCCTGCGCGCTACACCTCTTTTTGTGGCTCTCTCCCACACGCGTCAGGCACCCTAGGCGGATCGGCGCGGTGAAAAATACGACTATTTTCGCCGTTACGTGCGAGAGATTCTTCCCTAAGCGCGAAGTAGAGTATTTTATACGGAGCGGCGACGGCTACCTCGCCGGCAGGACAGTAGAGCCGAGTTTCACCGGTGAAACTGGTTCGGGCATATAGACGCAGGTCACTCGCAATGCGCATCAACCTGCACTGGACTATCCTATTGTTTTACAATAAATGTTATTGGAATATGTCGTGAGGTCCAGGATGACCATTGAAACTAGAACGTTGACGGCACAAGTGCCCGTCGAACTTGCTCACGAAGTAGACGCATTATCGGAGCTTCTTGAACGGCCTCGGCAGTGGATTATCAAGAAGGCGCTGGTCCAGTTCCTTGCGCGTGAGGCAGAGAGGCGTCGCCTGATTCAGGAGGGCCTGGACGATGTCAGCGCGGGCCGCCTGCTCTCGATGGAGCAAGCGCGTGCGTGGGCAAATAGCCTTGGCACGGACAACGAGTTGCCGGTACCAAAGGCGTGACCGTCAAAGTCCTACCCACCAGCAAAGCGATGTCCGATTTGAGCGCGATCGCTGCGCATGTGAAGAAATACAACGACGCGGCCACCGCGCGTAAGGTTGTCAATGCGCTGCTCGACGAGGCGGAGCGCTTGGGTCAGGACCATTTCCATCGTATCGGGGAAGAACTCGACGGCTACGATGGCCCCCCGGCGCGCGAAGTGCATCGGTGGGTGTGCCTCGCGGGACACTACGAGCTTCACTATGAGGTCCTGCCCGCCTACGGGGAAGATCCCACTGCTATTGCAATCCTTCGGGTCTGGGACACTCGACAAGACCGTTAAAAGAGGCCGTTGCGCTGCCGGCCGGCGGTCCCCTAACATTCTGCTGCCGAAGCTTCTTTCGCCGACGCTCGGCGCGGACCCCGTTCCGGGGTGACCTTGATTTCCGTGCAAATTCCGGGTTAGGGCGCTCTAGCTCCGACAAGGCTTTGCGTTCTGGCGCCAAAATAATACCTCTTTAGATCAGGGACTTGCTGTCTACCCCCCAGCGTGATCCGGCGCATCGCTATGCGCGCTGAGTGGCTTCACGCGTCGCCGTACCTTGAACCAAGCTTGGAAGGAGTCTGCTTGCGTAGCGCCCAACCGGAAAAATGAAGGTCCCGCGCAGGTTGATGCCCTCCAGATGCGTCGGCGCAATCCTTCTGAGCTGTTCGGCTCCAGGCGATTCGCCTCCGGAGGCTTGCAGCGCCTCGAGCGCATGCTGCATGTGGGTCGTGTTCCATGCCATCAGAATGTTCGCAAGCAGCGTCAATGCGGAAGACACGGCTGAGAGCGAATCTTCGCGCCGTGCCAATTCGACGGGGATGCGTCCAACATGAATCGCGCGTTGAACCACATGCACGGCCTCGCCCCGATTCAACACGTGCTGCAGCTCCGTCCGGAATGTCGTGTTCGTGAAGTAATCGATCAGGAAGATGCTACGGAACAGCCGACCGATGTGGACGCCTCCGTCATAGACCGGCTGCCCACGCGCTGCTGAGCCGAAGCGGGTTAGGGCTTCCACTGCAGTACATTTTCCTGAGCGAATCGATGCAGCAATCCTGACAAACTCGTCCCAGACTTCAGCGATGAGATCAAGTCTGATGTCGCGGTCTGTCACGGCACAAAGCTCTTGCGGCACGTCCTGGCTGCGAGGAACGTGAAGCCGACGATCACGAAGATGCGACAGGCGAGGGCAGAGATCAAATCCAAGCGTGCGGGCCAGGCCCATCGCGAAATCGGTGTACCCATGCGTGTCGACAGCGAGCTGAGCGATGTCTTTCGTGGCACTCTGGCGCACGACACCTTCGATGGCCGCACCTGCTTGCCGCTCATTCAAAACGATCGGCTGATCGTAAAAGATGCCCCAACGATCGAGCACGTGTGTGTACATTCCGATGGATGCCGAGCGGCGCCGCGGATCTGCCCGAGCCTGCCATACCTTTCGTGTGGTTTCGAGCGACATCATGTCGGAAGACGCGAGATCAGAACGGCCCCAGTGAGCAGCGATAGGGTGCTCGTGCATGAACTCAAGAACTGCATCGGCGGCAAGCCTCAGCTTTCTCTCGTCCGCCAAGCGTTTCATCATTTGGCGGATCGCGTCGCCTGACACCTCGGGCACCATCCTAGAGAGTTCCGCGGCCGAGAGAGATGTTCCATGCGCGAGCACGGCAGAATAGACCATCAGCAGTTCCACTCGTGAGCGAGGTTCACGCCCGAGCAAAAGCCAACTGAATCGTGTTGCGCTATCGATCTCGAGGATGATCTCCGGTAGTTGCCCCTGCGGATGCGCCTGGTAGATCGCCTGTCGCAGGCGATCCGCTTCGTTGTCCGCCGGCTGGGCATTGAGCGGACTCAAATGCACGGCCGTATCAACTTGCACATCCCCTTGCTTCACCGCTTCGAGCAAGAGATCAAGCCTTTGATCGAGAAGTGCAAGGATCGGATCGAGAAATTCCTTGGGATCTTGCGGAAGACCCAGTTGCCCGTAAAGATTGTTGCGTTTGGCGATCCACTCGCCCATCGGAATCAACATGCGCGTTCGACTACGGAACGCGAAACTATGCTCCACATAGACGGATCCGTTGCGAAGCGCGACGCGCAGGGCGAACAACGTGGCCCATTCGAACGCCTTCATGGCTTTGATTCGGTCGAATCCGTCGATCGCTTCGCGCCACGCGCGACCCAGACGAATATTCAACCCATCGGGCAGTAAGTAAGCGTGACGGCGATAAAGATCTCGAAGCAGAACGATCGCGTCGAGTACGGGATGAGTGGAATCAGCCTCGAAGGGCAGTTGCACTATCCGCATCAATAGGTTCCGTGCCGAGTGTCGCTTGCCGATTAGATGCTGCCGCATGAGGCTGCGGCGGCTTTGCGGTGGGCAGAGAACTGTGTCGGCCAGTTCACAGAGCGCGCTACCAAGCTGTTCGCGCGACAGGGACTCGTCAATCGCCAACGCCTTCACAGCCAGGGCGAACTCGCGAAGCTGATCGTCAAGCTTGTTCTTCGCCGCGTCGAGCGCGCGAGATGCATCATTCACGACTTTCTGCACCCAGCGCCGGAGCATCGTGAGTACGTGATCGGTCGCCGTGCACAGCGAATAACGCATGAAACAGGCGGCCTCGAGCCTCCGGCTTTGCGGCGCGATCCGTTTGCTGATGGATGGAGAGCGGTTGGCACAGCGACGAGCGTAGTAGCGAACAATTGCATCGTTGCATGCGCTTGGCCATGGGGATGCAACGCCGTGCATGGTCAGGAGATTAATCTTATCCAGCACTTCACCCATCTGCTGAGTCGAACCACGGAGCGGCACAGCCCAAAGCCAGCCCTGCAGGCTCACGTACTCCTTGTGTGGCTGGGGTAAAAGGCGTGCCCAGCTGTCCAATTTCTCCGGGCCGAAGGTTCGCTGAAATTCCTCGTGGAGCGAACTCTCGATATCGCGAACTGCTTGGACGATGAACTGTCGGATTGTCCGTTCGTTGGGTATGACGATCCGATGTTCGTAGAACCATTGCTTCAGGTCGTTGCCCAATTGGCCGCGCTCTGGGCGACCCGTCAATTGTTCTTTCAGCCAACGGATCACGTATCGACGTTGGTGCTCTCAGATCGTGCGGAAGTTCGCGATGATTTGAGCAAATCGTTGATGGTCGGACAGCGTATCGAAGCGTCCGTCGTAGATCGAGCGCAGCGTTCCGAGATCGGGCGGCTGGACATGCAGTTGTCGACCGAGGTGCCGCCACAGCATCGCAGGTATCTGGCGATAGGAATCCAGCGATCGGCCGGACATTCGTATGAACCCGACGTGCAACGCAACGGCGAGACGATATAAATCAGATCGCCGCGTCTCGATGAGCGCGATCTCTTGCTTCGAGAACGTGAAGAAAGTGTTGAGTTCAAACTCGCTCAGATCGCGGGGTACTTGACGGATCCCAAGATAGCCTGTTCGCCAGCTTTCCATCGTCTGTGCTCCGCGGCGATCACGAAGCGATCCAGCCTAGCGGCGCAAAATCGGCGGCGCTACGGTACAAATCGGGATGCCGACCTGGCATCGGCTGTCCAGCCGACAGCACCAGCGGCGATTCGAGGGGATTGACATAACGTGACGCGTAACGAGCCTAGTCAGCCGATGGTCCTTGACATAAGGCCTCCCGAAATTAAAATGCGATAACTCGGGTTATGTAAAATAATGGCGCTTAGAGAAGACTGCGTACGGCTCCGCCGCGAGCCTACGATCAAGCAGTAAGACGCGCAGTTGTTCAGTCGATAGACCCATCTGCTCAAGAAAACGGGTTTATCACGGTCAGCTGGCCGAAGATGACTTGACCGTGGTGCATGTCTTCGCTGTAGAGGACTTCGCAATCCGCGAGCAATGCGAAAGCAATAATGCAGGAATCGTAAAACCTGAATCCGTAGTGCGCTGCAATCCGACGTGCTTCTTTATGAACTTCAAGCGTCAGCGGCACGACTTCGCAAAACACTTCGACATCGTCCAAGATGTGCTCAATCTCAGGCCACGATAAGCCCATCTTCCGGCTCATCACAAGCGTGACCTCGTTCATCACCTGAGTACTGATGACTGGCCTGAAATGTCCGCTAGCCACCAATGCCTCAGCCCTGTCAGCCTTCGCGGCATCGTCCGAAAACAGATAGACGAGTATGTTGCTATCGACGGCGAACCGAGTCGGTGCGGCCACTGTCATTCGACGTTATCCCCGGTCGCTGAGCGATTCCCGATCAAACTTAAAGTCCGCGGGCAGACGTCCCCGATACTTGCGCAGTCGCTCAATCCGCTCGGCAACGGTCGGCTTTTTGCTGACCGAGAACGCGCCAGAATCGGCAGCGTAAATCTCAATATCGTCGCCCTCCTTCAAGCCCAGCGCATCGACGACACTTGCGGGCAACCGCACGGCAAGGCTATTACCCCATTTCGCGACCTGCATGATAACTCCCATGGCATGGATACACTTTAATATAATTGTATATCCGATCCGGGGTTGTATCAAGTCCAAGCCGTGGTGACTTCCTGGCCCGCGAACACTTACCCTGCGAGCGCGGTTTTCAACACGCCGCCGATGCTTGTCGGCTCTCCCGCATGCACCCGTCTTAGGATCGGGTCGAGTCAGTGCCCATCGCCGGGCAGATAAGAACCGACCTCCGGCGACGACGGTGGCAGCGATCGAAAGTGTCGGGCGGTCGGAAGTACGTCAAACAACATAGGAATGCTAACTCAGATGCTGATCGCTGATCCTGCCCGGTGCGTCACCTTCGAGGTGTCCCACGATCCGTGTCACGTTATCTTGGCCGATGCGCTGCCCATGCTAGCCCCGGCACCGACTACGACTGGCGACTCGCGTGAACGCGTCCGAAAACTTACCGATACGAACGTGCGTTTCACCCGTTTCCCCGCCTAAAATGGTCAGCCAACAGACAGCCCACTGTCTTAAGAAAATAACCACTGCACTGTCGAAGCCTCTAGTGCGGCACCGAACCCTGCGCGCTAAACAGCGCCGCCCAAACGGAGGATCATGGTGATCTATCATTCAGGAGCGGCATTCGAGCCCTCCGTTACCCGTAAGGGCGCTGCATTCGTCGCTAGCGTTTCGATCCTTGAAGAGGACGGACAGTCGACGTCGCTCGGCGAACTCGGTATTTTTGCCACCGAAGAGAGCGCTCTCAGGTTCGCGGTTTGGTACGCTGCGGCTTTCATCGAAGGCCACGACCTTCCGGTCCCGCCCCTGCGCTCGGTACTGCCAGGAAATTCCTGAATCGATAAGACGGAATCGTCATTCTCGCAGTTACAGCCCCGCCGATCCGGTCGCCTGATCCCGCTCCCGCCGGGTGGCTATATCGAATAAACGCGCTCGAAAGGCCGCCAATGCATACCTCCGACGTGAGTCGCCAACGATGACCATGCCTTCCGCAGAATAGCGCTGGCGTGGCGCAATGCTGCAATAGCCTTTGATGAATCCGCGACTGGCCGATGCTGCTGCTATGTCACCAAGAGAGCGTCGCAGATGGGTCGGCTCCTGACCGCATCGCGCGGTAAGCGCGGTGCCGTAGCCGATCGAACTTGACCGGGTCGAGTTCCAAGCTTCAGCAACCTGTCGCCTCGTTCGCTCGAGTTCAAAGCCAGTGTTGAAGACACCCCCGCCTAGTCGGTTGCCGGTAGAATACGGACGTTCGCCTCGGGCCGGCTTTCACGCGCGAAGACCAGTGCCTCCTGTTCGCTGCAAGCGAAAGTGACGCGCTTGCCATGCTCAGTCGGAACTTCGACCTGCCATCCACCGCCTGAACACGGGCGAATAATGATTTCGGCGTCGTCGGCGCCTTCTGATGTCAGCACGTGCCTTGACTCCAACGGGATGCACTCTAACAGACGATCTGCGAAGCGTTTAGCGAACCACCAGCGTCCGTGATTCAGGCCATCGCACTCGTCACAGCATTCTCAAAAAATTCAAGTCCATTATAGGTCGTACACGGCCGACGCCTGCAGGCCCGTCGTATGGTGGTGTACGAATGATTCGTCTTTCTCAAAACGCGTCACAAACGCAATTATCAAGCGACGGCCAATGGCGGACGCGGACTTGAATAAACAAATACCCTATAACTGGCCAATCCGACCAAGGAACTCGATTCGGCCACATGCGTTCGTGATCGCCGATTTGAGCGCCTTTTCCTCGGACAAGCTCCCCGCAATACAGGGGTACGGCTCCAAGCATGAATAAAACACGACTCCAGTAACAACATGCCGAATCGTGACGTCGATCCAGACGCTATTTGTCCCTCGAAACGGCTGCACATCGAGCATAACCTCATAATCCCCGTGCACAATGTTCTTCGCCAATGTGGTCCTCCTCTAATCGGAATGCAAGCGAGGCTGACAGACCGAACGCGAACCGAGCCCTTCGCCCAACACCCCTGCGCGCATTCCTGGTTGCTCCGTTGCTCTCGGAGCCAGCCACTTTCTTCCTCGACACTTAAATCCATCTTAAGTCGCTTCGGCGTTTAAGCGCCCGTGGACCCTTAGACGGTCGATTCACCTCGAAAAGCAAGCCGATGAACGGCTAACAGGTGTATGCCGAAAGCGGTTCGAACATATGCTCAGCACGCTTGCGTGCGCCAGCATTTCAAGCATCGCAATCGCCACATCGGTTCACATCGCGAAAAGGGCCCTGTCGCAGCGGGTGCCCTGGTGGACAACGCCATCAAACTTTCTGAATGAGAGTACGGAACTCTTGCACCGTTGTACAGACAGACTGTAAGTGATAGTAACGATAAGAGAGGAAATTACCGATGCAATGGTTCAGTTCGGCAAAATGGTTCGATCTCGGAGCGGTGTTCGGCATACCGCCTGTCGAATGGCTCTACGCAGCAGTCGCCGTTGTGGCGAGCTACCTGATCTTGTCAGGACTACTTCGCATTTGCGTCGCACGTCTTGGCAGGATCGCGGCGAAGACATCAACTCACTTTGATGACATCGTTGTTGATGTGCTTGACCGAACACACCGATTGACGATTGTGATGGCCTCACTGCTGATCGGCACCGAATTCATTGATCTGTCGGCGAAGTGGGATAGTCGAATCAGCCATTTGTGGTTTCTCGTCGTTGGTTTCCAGATGGCGCTCTGGGTTAATCACGGCGTCTCGGTCTGGACCCACCGGCGCCTCACCAGCGCTGCGGCAACGGCTCACAATCCGGTCATCACCACAATGATGTCATGGATGCTCCGGGCGCTGCTGTGGTCTGTTCTTCTGCTCGCCGTTCTCGCCAACATGGGCGTGAATATCACCGCGTTCGTCGCCAGTTTGGGCGTCGGCGGTGTTGCCGTCGCACTGGCCGTCCAGAGCATTCTCAGCGATCTGTTCGCATCCTTGGCAATCGGCCTGGACAAGCCGTTCGAGATAGGCGATTTCATCGTGTTCAATGACGTCGCTGGAAGCATCGAGCACATCGGCCTCAAAACCACCCGCATTCGCAGCCTGAGCGGCGAGCAGATCGTCTGCAGCAACACGGAACTGCTCAAAAACACGATACACAACTATAAGAGAATGTCGGAGCGTCGCATCGTGTTTGCCTTCGGAGTGACCTACGACGCTAAACCCGAGCAACTGAAAGAGGTCCCACAGATCGTGAAGGCCGCCGTCGAATCCGCGGGGAACACACGTTTTGACCGCGCGCATTTTAAGCAATTCGGTGAGAGTTCCTTGGACTTCGAAGTGGTCTATTACGTCACCGATCCTAGCTTCAACCTGTACATGGATATTCAGCAGACAATCAATCTGGATCTTATGACCGGGTTAGCGGAGCGCGGCATGGATTTCGCGTTCCCCACACGCACTCTCTACGTTGTCGGCGACGCTGCGGATCAGGCGCAAGAAGACGAACCAAGCAAATCTACTCGGCCACGCGTGCGCGCTGTTGGCACCGCATCAGCGCCGCTCAAAGGTTAGGCCGCGCGGCTCTGGCGAGCACTGCATCGCACGTTGTGCGCCTGCCCGCTTTTAACCTCGCACAGAACCTGCGTAAAGAGGATCGACAGTGCTCGACATCGTCGCAATCAGCATCTCGATGACCGCGGTATTGGCCTACTTGAATCATCGATTCATCAGACTCCCGACAACCATTGGCGTCATGGCGACATCGCTGGGGGTGACGTTCTTGCTCGTGGTGCTCGATGGGCTCGGATGGGACCTGCTTGGGTTCGTCCATCGTCTGAAAATTGCCGAAGCGGGCTTCCTTCACTCTGTTGACTTCAGTCAGTTGCTCTTGCAGGGCATGTTGTCGCTTCTGCTTTTTGCGGGCGCCATGCATGTTGACTTTGCCAGACTTGCGCACTATCGCTGGCAAGTCCTGGCGCTCGCCATCGTGAGCACGAGCGTCTCAACCGCCGTGGTCGGGGTCGCAATATGGCTGTTGCTGCCGCTTCTCGACATGCGACTGTCTCTGCCCTATTGTTTGGTGTTTGGCGCGCTGATTTCCCCGACCGATCCAATTGCAGTCATGGGCATTCTAAGATCCGCCGGCGCGCCACGTAATCTGGAAATTGTCATTACTGGGGAGTCTCTTTTCAACGACGGCGTGGGGGTCGTGCTTTTTTCCTTGATGCTCGCCCTCGCAACAAGCGGTGACGCACCGAGCGTTTCGAGCGCTTCGCTCATCCTGCTGCGTGAAGCTGGCGGCGGAATTGCTTTTGGGTGGGTATTAGGATATGCCTTGTATCGACTCCTCGCATCGGTCGACCATTACCAGATTGAGGTCTTGCTCACCCTGGCAGCCGTCCTTGGGGGTTATTCGCTGGCCAGTCACCTTGAGATCTCCGGTCCGCTTGCGATGGTTATTGCCGGTGTGATGACCGGCAACCGTAGTCGCGAGCATGCAATGTCTGAGACAACGCGCCACTATGTCGACATGTTCTGGGAACTCATCGACGAGATTCTTAACGCCTTGCTCTTCGTACTAATTGGCATGCAGGCCCTGATCGTCCCATTCACCTCGAGGATGATACTTGCCGGCGTTGTCGCTTATGTCATTGCGCTAGCTGCTCGGCTTCTGACGGTAGGTGCTCCAATTGCCTTTTTCCGGCGCGCCGCAGGACTGCCGCGCGGCTCATGGCTGGTTTTGACGTGGGGTGGCTTGCGTGGAGGCATTTCCGTCGCGCTCGCCCTCTCACTTCCGAGCGGCGACGCACGTGAAGTCATTTTGGCCATGACGTACCTCGTGGTCATGGTCTCAATCTTAGGACAGGGACTGACTATTGGGCGCATCGTACGTAAGTCCGTCCGTCAAGGAGAGCCGGCGCAATCGATGCAGACCGATGCAGACCGATGCTAGAGCTTGACACCCGAATTGCCGATGAGCATCTGAGACTTGTCCGGCCACGCGCGAGGCGACATCCTTCAAACGGTCAACTCATTCCGGAGACGTCGAATGCAAATATTTGGTCTTCAACTGAACAAGCCTTCATTCTGGGATATCACGCTCACAATGGCCGGATGTTCGCTCTTGATTCTCATCGTGTTTGCATGTTGTTTGGCGCTCGGTTACTTTCCCGACCTCGTCACGAAGCTACTGTTCACTGTATCCTTCATGTGGGGCGCGTTATGCAGTCTCTTTGGCGTCCGACCGTCTTCAGGACGCCGCCATGTTGTTCTCATCATAGGAGGCTGGATCCTTCTCGGTACGCTGTCACTTTTTGCGGCGCAGGCAGCAAGCGTCTAAAGAGGACAATTTCACCTGATCGGACGCTGAAAAGAGCGTCGCTAGAACGCCCAGACAGATGCCGAAGGCGCAGCGCGGAGAAAGCAGTGGACCTGCAATCGACTAGCAAGTCGATCGGTCGGCTGAAACGTTGTCGTAAGCGCCTTGTCGATCAATGATGCAAATACAAGCGCTTTCGCTGAGCCTTGGGATGCCTTGAGGACGACGAGGCCCACAATCCGCCATACGTGAAACCGTAGCCCGACAGCTTTGATCCGGGTACTAACGTATTCCTGTCTGACAACCCCTCGGCTTGCAGCTTCGGATGGAACAGTCCAAAAGTTTCTGCATGCGCACCTGCCCCTCTGCGATCCCCTGCGGCTTGCGTCGCGTTCTTGTCAGATGCGAACGACGCACCAGAAACCAAAGAAGCGATGAAAAGTGCAGCGGTCAATAGGCGTCTCATTTCGTCTCCTGCATTTGCCCTGCGTCTCTCATGTTAGGTCGACCAAATTGAACCCCCACGGTTCCCATCAAGGAGCAGGACTTGCGCAATACAGTGTCCGATCGGCTTTGCTGATCATCAGTGACGCAACTGTCGGTGCTACCAGCACGCGAGGTTCCGGCGCCTTGCAGGTCCGTGAGATCTTGCTCAGCGCAGCCTTAAGACAGGTTATCAACTTGGCCGCTACCTAGTCTCAAATGACAGCCGTGCTCCTGTTTACGCAACAGCGACGTGCTACGCTAACGCCTCACCTTATCGATGCGCGATACAGATCGCGAGTCGACTAGCAATCCGTTATTGCCGGCAGACACGTGGCACCTCTTCGGTGGCGTCTATTATTTTACGCAGCGACAATCGGCTTGTCAGCGTTATTGAAGTCATGGGTGTGAATGCGATCATCGCCAAAAATCTCGAAGACGCAGCAGCGTCTGGCCCTCATGCTAGCCCTCAGCCTGACCCTGTTCGCTTGCTCCCGTGAGGACGGTCCCTTTGCCATGTCTCCGCTCTTATCGGCGCACACAGATGCGTCCGCCGCAATGGTGGCTACTTGTATCGAGTCTCGCTGGGCCGACGCGACGCGCAATGTGCGCATTGCCGTGGCGAAACATTCTATCCGACTGAGTGCGAAAACCTTCTTCGCCGGCGTCCGAATCGGTGCACGCTTAAAAGAAGAGTCCGGTCACACAACAGTTGAGTATTTTGAAAGGCGGCTTGCTGATCGTCGCTATTTGGCTATGGTGCGGGCGTGCCTACATCCAGAAATGCCGGGCAGACCCTAGCAGAGTAACTCTGCAACCGCACCATGAGCCGCAATTTACTGAATTCTACAAATAACTTACTCAACGGCACGCACCTTCAGAGCCAGCCGCCGCAATTGAATTTTATCCTCCTCAAGGTCGAGCGCAATCTCGGCTCGCTTCAGCGCGAGCGCAGCGTGACGCACGGCCGCCAACTCGAACGAAGTGTCCCCATTCCGAGCAAGCAACGCCAATGATTTCTGCAACCGGATGCCTACTTCCAGCATGCTTGCTGCGTCGCGGGACAAGGGACCGAAGAAGTCGTCGAAGAGATCAGCAAGAGATAGGCCGGGCACGCAAACTTGGTCGCAGCCCTGCAACGGCTCCTCATTTAACTCCGATCGCCGGTCCCACCGTGAAAGGATGCGTACCCCTCTGCCAATGACTTCGATCGCGGTGCCTGGATCATTGATAGCTGGAGAAAGCGCACGCGACGCAATCTCAGAAAGAACCGATATGCCGAAACGCGGATCCTCATCGAACGAGCGCCGCACGCCGACTGTGAACGCGGCCCGAATGGACTCGACATCCCCGCCATCCAATCTTTCGACGTGGGTCAAAACAGTGTGCTCATCGACGAAGCTTCCCGGAAGGACACGAAGGGCGATAGCGGTGGACAACGCTTGACTGATTTCACCGAGAGCCTTGATGTCAATATGCTCAATGTAACCGATCGAATTAGAATAAACAGCGCGGCCGGATGTTAAAAACTCATCGCCCGGAAACGGACTGCCGCCCAGATAGGGATGCTTGAGTCGCTGATCAAGCGCGGCGATTGCCGCTGCCTCGACGCGATCGGACGTTTCACCAAGTCTGCCCAGACGGGCAAGATGGTCAATCCATCGTAGGAGTGTATAAACGATCAACACGATGACCGCAATTGTCACTGCGAACAACACGACCCGGCCGTTCCTGCCATACAGGCCGGTACTTAAGGCGATGATGCGCACCAGGCTAAACAAGAACGAACCGATGAACGTGGCCAGGACATTCTGAGTCGTGGTGTCTTCAACAAGCAGTGGCGTGGCCCGGGGCGTCACATTTGTAGTCGCCGACCCAAAGGCCGACACCATAATGTTCAGAGAGAATGTCGTCGCAGCCAGCATGCTTGAAGCGATGATGCCGAGAATATTGTCGACTGCATCGGCGCCGACGCGTGCGGAGAGGTCGTCTGGAATATAAGGCTTGACTGCCAGCGCTAGCAAAGCCGTTGCGACGCCCAACACCGAGAAAAGTCCTGTCCGGAACCACAACCGCTTGCTGATCCTTTTCAACACCCACTGCCATCGAGCGATCATAACGAGACACCCCTGAATTCTGCTTAACGGTAGGATATCCCGAAGGCCTGAGTCCTTTCCATCGGCGGAGTAAGTTCACACGAGATGTGAGGCGCGAGGTCGATATTCTCTGCTTCTCTGATGCAGCGACGACCGCGACGACCTTGTCGTTGAGCGGCATAACCTGCTTCTTTTCTAAACGTTCGCGGAGATTTCTAACGTTCCAGCGACGATCGGCGTCGATAGCGTGATTTTGAACAATCGGCGCGCCCACGAATTTAAGCGCCATGTTACGTCGACTCGGCGCCCGATGCACCGCATCGCCGGCCGCTCCGGCCCTGCAACGCGACAGGTTCGGTATTGCCGTGATCGCGTCTTCGGCCGATTGCAAGCCCAACTCGTAGCCGATCACGAGCCGCTTTTCGATCGCCTTAGACAACATCAACGCCTCACGAGCAGATCGTCTATCGGCACTGAAAATAGAATGGCGTGACACAAGAATATCTTGAATGATTGACGTGAGAGACGATTTGAGATCGATGATTGTTGCGAGAACAGTCGGCCGCCGCACGAGAAGACGAAGGAGTCAAGGTCGCTTGCACCCGCGCCAAAACTCCTGATGTACGGGTAGCTTGCCGATCGCTCCGCAACATCTCGCTGTGCGTGGCCCTTGGGTCGCTGGTGAACATCAGTCGCCGCGCTCGGCGAGCGCGTTGCCTCGATCGGCGTCAAGAGCGATGGTGGGATTGGCTCGTCAGAACCTTCCATTCTTCAACCACCCTCCTCAATGGTGCGCTCCCATTGTTGCGCAGATACGCCGAGAGCATTTATTACGAAGGATTCCTCAGATGCACACGCCAGGTTCCGAGCTCCGCAGTACAGGTGCACCACCGGATTTCCAGGAAGCCAGACGCGAACTGAGTCGCCCGCCCCGGCCAGCGCATTTCGGCCCCACGCCACCCGGTAGGTCAACGTCTCGTAAAAGCGATTTACCTGGAATCGAGACTCGACAATTGCCTCACCGGCTCCGTTGTCACCTTCGAACAGCCGCAAATGCACGATGGCACCATTATTGGCCTTTCCTGTATAAATGACCGTATGGTCGTAGCCATCGGCGTGACAAACACTCGACAACAGTAGAGTCGAAATCGACAGTAGCGCGGAAGTTCTGACCATGCTTAAAAACTAGATTCACTACAAGCCGCCGATCACGGCTCGTTTTCACGGGGATGAATGGCGGAAGGAGCAGAATAGCCCAGCGCTGTCAGCGCGCAGCTTCCGACGCCAAATCCCACTCGCTGCATATAGGTCGCGCCGGCACCGTACAAAGTTGCGTCATCCAGCGAGGCAGAACGGTCCGGACCGATTGCACTCGCCGGACGAGCGTGCTCGACAGTCACGAAAAGGTCGCGATGCTGAAGGTCGCATGTCGAAAAGTAACGTCGGCTTGCCGATGCTTGGTCATTCAGCTGCGCAACTTCGTCACAAGTCAATGCTCCGTGGATGAGTCCCGGGGCAGTGTTGGCGACTTCAACAAAGCCACACAAAGCGTCGACGATCCATAGCTTCGGCAACCAAGAAAGGTACTTCATCGAGATCCTCGCCAAAGCATTATCGGTCGTTTCCGCACGTATCGGGCGTTTTCCGCATCCATTAGGCTTCTATGCCGTGTACAACCGTGACGCACAATATTGATATAGCACAGTGTGCCATATCTACCTGTACTGGTGATATTGGGGTTTGCTCCATCGCAGCTAGAAGTGGGAGATGTGAGGCGCACCGTCGTAGCTACGACACCAGCGGGACCTGATCGCCTCTGTGAGCAGTTTTGTTAAGCGCGGCAACGGTGCAACGGACCGGAGGGCCTCGGCCTCGGCTCCTCGCTCTTTCAGCGCCACCGCGCACCGGTGCAAGTTCCTCGGAGTCGTCTCACCTCTATCTGCTATTACAGTGTGAGCCAGTGTCGGTGATCCGGGGGCGGCTCGAGAACGGAATGGGCCAACAGAAATGTAGTCCCGAGCCCTGACGTTTTCGCGGGTTCGGCGAGCCCCAGCGACTGCGCCGCCGAACCTCCCGTAGGGAGGCCACTACTTATGAATCTCCGCGCGAAGCCGCTCGACCTGTCGGTCGGAGACCGGCGCCGCATGATTTCCCCACGTGCTCCGGATGAAGCTGATCACCTCCGCAATCTCGTGCGACGTCAGCTCGTGATGGAAGGCAGGCATCTTCTGCGCTGCGGGGCCGGTTTCGGTGGCAGGGCTTTTACTGCCTTCAACGACGATGCGAATGATTGATGTCGGATCTTCAGCCAGAACGAGAGGGGCACCGGCCAAGGCCGCCACTCTGCCTGGTTCGCCGCGCCCGTCGGCCTGATGGCAACGGGCGCAGAACGACAGGTATATACCTGCGCCAGGCCGTTCATTTTCTCCAGTCTCAAGGCTGCGCGCAGTTTGTAGCTTGGCACGCGCGTCGTTGTCGTAGACACCGTACGTTTGCGTCGGGGGGAGCGATTTGAGATACTCGCCAATGGCGCTAAGGTCCAAATCGGTAAGATACTGGGTACTGTCCTCCACGGCGGGCGCCATCGCGCCGAACGCGATCGTGCCAGCGCCGTGGCCCGTGCGCAAGAAGTTGACGATGTCTTGCCGTGACCAGCGCCCTAATCCGCTCCCCCGATCGCCGGTGAGGTTGGGTGCTAACCAATGGTCGACTACTCCACCGGTTAGGTATAACGGCGACGCCTCGCTATATCCGAGTTCGTTATACGCTGGGCCACGCGGCGTGTGACAGGCGCCGCAATGCCCGAGCCCTTGGACTAAGTACGCGCCGCGATTCCACTGAGCACTTTGTTCGGGATCAGGTGAAAACTCATCGCGGTTACCGAAAGCGAAAGTCCAGAACAGCATCCCCCAGCGTTGATTGAACGGGAACGGCAAGTGCGTCCGCGGCGCGCGTTTCGCTGCGGGCGTCACGCCATGCATCAGGTACGCATACAGCGCCGTCACGTCAGCGTCGTTCATTTTCGCGAACGACGCGTACGGCATTGCTGGATAAAGGCGCTTTCCATCGCGGCGCTTGCCGTAGCGCAGGGCATCGGAAAATTCCTTCAACGAGTAGCGGCCGATGCCGAATGTGGGATCAGGCGTGATGTTACTCGCATAGATCGGGCCGAAAGGCGAGTTAACGGGCAGTCCTCCGCCCAGCGGGGTATGGTCAGCCGCGTCGTGGCACGCGCTGCAGTCGCCCGCCTTTGCAAGATATTCGCCACGCGCAACGAGCTTCGGATCGCTAGTCACGGGCGACTGCGCGGTAACGGCAGTCGGCAAATGATCATCAGCGCTTCCGCTACACGCGCCAACGGCGAGTGGCACAATTAGCATCAGCAGGACGGTGGTCGGCTTCGAGCTTCTTGGCGCGTTCATATCAGTGCCATTGACTGCAAGAATCGAGGAACACTTCCGCGAGGATCGTGAACACTAGTCCCACCACAAATCCACAACCGATCAATGCGCTGCATAGGGCGATGAATCGTTTTCGACTAATCTCTTCCTGTTCGCGCCGCGGTTGCTCCTTCAGTTCGTTAGGATCGCCCTGCTCTCTGATACTGTTTTGCCTCGCGTGCAAGAGAGCGAAGCCGTACGTGGACAGTGCCGCGCATACGATCGAAATCGCAAGTGCCAGGGCCGATGTCGCGTACAGCCATGTGTGCATATGGGTGACACCCGGCGACCGGAGCGGCGTTGTCGTTGCATCGCACGTCTGCGCGGAAACGGTCTCAGAAACGATGACCTGCAAAAGCCATGCACCCGGTGAGATAAAGAATCCCGCACCAGCATAAATCCATAGGCGGCGTTTCTCCGCCTGTGTCAGTCCTTCGTCTGTGCGGACGTGCGGATGCATCACTGACCCCTGAGCCAAATCGGCGTCACGTAGAGCGCGGTGAAAATAAACAGCCACACCACGTCGACAAAGTGCCAGTAAAGGCCGCCGATGCGCATCGGCGCATTGCGCGCTTCGTCGAAATAGCCCAACGCGATCCATATTGCCAACAAAATCAGGATTACCAGTCCCACCAGAACGTGCGCCAAGTGAAAGCCGGTGATGGTGAAGTACAGCGAACCGTAGAGGTGCGCGGTCAATCCATACGGATGGTCGTGCCATTCCTTCAGTTGTACGCCGACGAAAAGAGTCCCGAGTACGATTGCGACCAGCAACCATGCGAAAGCCCACCATCGCTTGTTCTTCTTGAGCGTGCGCTCGGAGAACCACGTGAACACGCTGCTAAAGATAAGCACGCCGGTACTCACTGCGCCAACGCCGATCTTCGGCATGCCCTCGGGGGGCCATGGCAGCTGCGTTTGGGATTGCGAGTAAAAGTAACTAAAGAGCAGATAACCGAAGAGGCTTGCCTCCGTGGCGACAAGCGCGAGGACACCCCACCACCCGCCGGAGTGTTCGCCGGCGCTGCCCACGGGAAGTGCACCATCCTTTCGCGCGCTTGGCGCCGCAGTCACCTGCTTGGGTGAAGGCGGCTCGCGCTGCGCCAATGACCGACGCGGCCACATCCATGCAATCAGCGTCGTGCCGCACGCGGCGAAAGCGATGATCGTGAACGAAGGCGACCGTACCAGCAACGCGAGAAACATGCACGCGGCAAAGACCCCAAGGAAGAAAGGAGACCATGCGTCATCCGGCATCTTCAAGATGACGTCTGGCTTGCCACTGAACGGATGGACGCCCAACGCCTCCCGGCCGTGATGCAGCAGGTACCCTTCCTTCAGATGCGAACGCCGGCCAGTCGGCTGAATTCGATCTTCCCACATGGGATGGCGTGATTCAATGATCGGAAGCACGGCGAAGTTATAGGGCGGCGGGGGCGACGAGACGGACCACTCAAGACCTGAGGCGTCCCACGGGTTGGGCGGGGCTTTACTTCCGCGGCGGGCTGAGAGCAACGCATTGATGGCAAATAGCACAATGCCTATACCGAGCAAAAACGAGCCAATGGTCGTGATGAGATTGGATGTGTCCCACCCCATTCCTTCGGGATAGGTATAGACGCGTCGGGGCATGCCAAGCAGACCCGATATGTGCATCGGGAAAAAGCCGACGTTAAAGCCAATGAATACGATCCAAAAGGCGATCCTCCCAAGCCGCTCATTCATGAGGCGCCCCGTGAACTTGGGGAACCAGTAGGTAATGCCACCAAGCACCGGGAAGACATTGATTCCGAGCAAGACGTAGTGCAAGTGCGCGACGATGAAGTACGTTTCGTTCAGTTGCCAGTCGAGCGGCACGGCGGCGGTCATCACGCCGGAGACCCCACCTATCACGAACATGAGGACAAAGCTCGCGAAGTAAAGAAATGGGACCGTAAAAACTGGGCGGCCCATCCATATCGTCGCGATCCACGCGAACACCGCCACCGCACTCGGAATCGAAATGAGCACGCTTGCCGCGCCGAAGAACGCCAGTGCGAGCGGCGCGATGCCTGTCGCAAACATGTGATGAATCCACACCTCGAAGCCGATAATCATCGTGGCGACCGTTGACATCGCCACGGCGGCGTACGCAACCAGCGGCCGCCTGCAAAAAGTCGGTAATGCATCGGAGACGATGCCCATCGCTGGCAACACGACCACGTATACCCAAGGGTGCGCGAACATCCAGAACAAGTGCTGCCAAAGCAGCGGTCGGCCGTCGGCGGCGACGTCAAAGAAGTGCGTGCCGACATTGCGATCCATCCACAGCAATAGAAATGCAAGACTCACGGACGGCACGGCAAAAAGATTGGCAAACGAGATCGTGAGCGTTCCCCATACGATGATCGGCAGGCGATCCACCGACATGCCGACCGCACGCATGCGAAAGAGCGTGACCACGAAGTTCACCGCGCCTACCGTCGTCGATATGCCTAGCAGGACCATACCGAGCGAGTACACATCTATATTGGGTCCGCGGTTATATTCGAGCGAGGAGAACGGCACGTAGTTGAACCACCCCGCATTCGGAGCCTCGCCGAACGGAAAGCTGCAATAGAGGAAAAGTCCCGCAAACAAGAACAACCAGTAGGACAGCGCGTTCAGGCGCGGGAACGCCATGTCACGTGAACCGAGCATGAGCGGCCAGAGGAAGTTAGCGAAGCCGCTCAGCACCGGCAGGGCGTAAAGAAAAATCATCGTCACGCCGTGCATGGTGAATAGCTGCGCATACTGCTCCGGGGACAGCAGGGTTTCGTTCGGTCGCGCCAGTTGTAGGCGCATCAGCAAGGCCTCAACCCCACCGATCAGGAGGAATGCGAACGCCGTGACGATGTAGCGCAAGCCGATCTTCTTATGATCCACCGTCGTAAAAAATCCGCGCCAGCCAGACTCGCCTTCCCAAATTTCACGCAGACGTTTTTCCGCGTCCGAACCCTCGGTCACGCTGCCGTATTCCGGTTCTCGCCGGAAAGCCACCCGCCCCGACTGCACCACGCTGCGATCACTCGTCGCGGACATCGTTATTCCTTACCTAAGAGTAGCGAGATAGGCCGAAAGATCGCCCGCTTCCGCAGGCGAAAGCTTCATGTCCGGCATGAGCGCACCGGGCTTGATTTCCTGCACGTGCTGCACCCACTGCATCAAACTTTCCGGCGAATTAGCGACCGTACCGGCGGCGATCAATCGGCGGGACAGCACATGTGTGAGATCAGGCGCTTGTACGCCAGCGGAACGGGTGCCACGAACCGTATGGCAGCCCGCGCAACGCTTCTCAAACAGCGTGGCTCCCCTCGCCGCTTGAGCATTGGCGGGGACGGGCGCCGGCATTCGCTGCGCTGCTATCCAATGCTCAAAGTCCGTGTGCGGCTGGGCGTACACTTCGAAGGCCATATGCGCGTGCTGCAGGCCGCAGTACTGGGTACATTGCCCTCGGAATACGCCGGGACGGTCCGCCTGAATCCACTGACGGTTGGTCACGCCAGGTATGGCTTGCGTCTTGCCTGATAGCTCGGGCACCCAGAAGGCGTGGATGACGTCCGCGCTTTTCAGCAGGATGAGCACCGGCACGCCCACTGGAATATGCAGTTCGTTCGCGCTCGAGAAATGACTTGGACCATCGCCGTAGTCGACTTTCCACCACCAGTCGTAAGCCGTGACAGTGACAGTCATCGCCGGTTCGTTCGGTGGTTGGGCGACACGTGCGAGCACGACGAGCATATACACCGTAATGCCTAGGAGGGCGACTGTGGAGATTGCCGTGCCAACATAAACGAAGCTCGTGCCTCCTTCGGTGCTAAGCGACCTTGGGTCTTCAGGCTTACGGCGCCGAAACATCCCGATGATCAGCATAACGGTAATGATCGCGCACACGGCGGTGCAGATGGCCGCGAGTATCCATCCCAGGTAAAGGACCGGCTCGGTCGCAGGACCTTTGCTGTGAAGGAAGTAAGCGAGCGGTGTTTGTGTGCCGGCAAGGGACGTCGCCACATGGGCCGTCGCGTCAAATCCCGCCCGAGCCTTGTCGTGAGCTAGCGCAATCGTCAGCGCCAATCTACAACGGGCGGACCGAGCAGTGAGGCGAGGTGCGCTGCTCACATCTTCTCCTTCACGCCACGCTTGATGAGCCAGTAATTGACCGGATAGGTCGTGACGAAACCTGCGACCATTGCCACTTGCATGCGCACCCAATATGCAGCGCTCGTCGGCTCCAGCGACGCGGCCCATTCGGAGAAAGCAATCATGCAACCGAACATACCGATTTCGTAAGCGAGCAGGGAAAGCGTATCTGCCTTGACAGCCGCAACGATGCCGTCGCGCAGTCCCAAGCTACGCATCGGTGCAATAGAGAAATACTGGAAAGCGATGCCAAGCAGGTAGGCGAGCGCGAAGGCCAACGCTAGTTTCCCAGCCAACGCGGAGCCGGCAATAGTCACTGCGAACCCAAACGCGAGCCATTCGCCTATGAAGTCGCCCAGGGCACATCCGGCGCCACAGTGGGTCGCGCCGAGAAAGGTGGCCTGCCACATCGGAGGTTCAGCTTTCTCAGCACCCGCCGTTGACCGCCCAAACCAAAAATAGAAGATCAGGCCAACAGGACCCCAGTAAAGCATCGTCAACGGCCAGACGACGGACATAATGACCATCGGCTGCCGGTGTCCGCCTAGCCATACGTCGAAAGCGACGATAATGGCCGATAGCACGGATAGCGCAAGCCATATCGACGCCGCGGCGGGCAATCCGTATATTGGCATCGAAGGTTCTCCCGTGCACATGAGACCAGACGAAGGTGACGCTAAGGTCTCCAACGCTCGCTTGCCCTGCACACCCAACGGGTCCGCATGAGGGTGCAAACACGCAGCAAGCGGTGTTCCGCGTACGCAGTCTTGGAGGCCATAGCGAGCCGGCGGGGGCGGCCGTGCAAGACGGTAGGCTCGCTACATGTCACATCGTGCCGCTTTCACTTGCGCGCTTAAGCGGTATGCTCGATAAAGGTCGGGCTCTGCTAACATGTGGCCAGTTGAACGACCGGGAGCCATTGTTTCCGCCATCTCGAAACGAGACTTACCCTCATGAATCAGCGAAAGAGTCGCGCTCAGGGCGGCCTTCTTACCAAAAGAGACCTCGAGTCGATGTCCAATTTCCGGTATCAGCTCCGGAAATTTCTCCGATACTCCGAGGAGATTACTCACGCAGCCGGCATTACACCGCTCCAGTATCAACTGCTCCTGCATGTGCAGGGCATTCCGGGGAAGAGCTGGGCAACTGTTGGCGAGATTGCAGAACGCCTCCAAGCAGCGCCCAACGGCACCGCAGCGCTAGTCAATCGATGCGAGGCAGCGGGACTTGTGCTTCGCAAGCCTGGTGAAGCCGACCGGCGGCTAGTTGAAGTTCACCTCACACCGAAAGGCGAACGCTGCCTGCTGGAGCTGGCCTCCTTGCATTTCGCCGAGTACCGCGCGTTTGGCTGGTTAGCCAGCAGCGTCGAGGCACAGGGGTAGGCCCGCTCAGGGCTCGGGGCGTCTCCGGCGATCCTTTACGGCCCCTCGCGCCACCATCAGCCTGCCGACTCATACCTTTGAGCGAGCGCTTCATAAAGCGGCGGAGCAAAAAACTTCGAGACCTGGCTAGAAATCAACGCAGTTGCCATCAGAGAGATGACCAGTTCGTGGCCATTAATCATCTCGATAACGATGATAAATGCAGTGATCGGGCTCTGTGTAACGGCAGCCAGATAACCCACCATGCCCAAAGCGACTAGCATCGGCAGCTGCATCTGTTCGAAAAGCAGATGCAGTGCATTGCCAATCCCGGCGCCGATAGCAAGCGATGGAGCGAAGAGTCCGCCTGGAGCGCCAGGCAGGTAGGAACCGATCATCGAAGCCATTTTGAGGATCGGATACTCGACGCCCAACTGCACCCTCCCCTCGAGCATGCCGCGTGCTTCCGCATAGCCACTGCCAAAGGTATGGTTCGCCGTTGCGACGCCGATGACCGCAATGACCAGGCCGCAAAGCCCCCCGAAGAGCACAGGGTACCTTGCCCGCCAGGCGAGGAGCGCCTCGGGCATCCACCGGCGCGTATTGAGCAATAGCCAACAGAAGACGCCACCCAAGACACCGGCGAGCACGCCGATGAGAACCACCGCCGCGGCTAGCAGATCCGGAAAGTGGCTACCCACATCGATCGAGCCGAAATACGTATAGTTGCCCTGTAGCCCAAGGGACACGATGCCGGCAAAAATGATTGCGGTAATCAAGACGCCGCTGGTGCGCTGCTCGAAGCTGCGCGTGAGCTCTTCAATGGCAAAAACAACCCCGGCAAGGGGTGCATTGAACGCGGCAGAGAGCCCTGCGGCGGCGCCTGCGAGCGCCAGCCTGCGCTCAAGACTTGCCCCGCCCATGCGTCGCAGGCGCGCCGGATAGAGGCATCGAAGCGTGAACATCAGTGAAGCACCCACGTGAATAGTCGGCCCCTCACGTCCGATCGTGAGCCCACCCAGAATCGAGAGAAACGACACGGCGATCTTGCCGACGAGGATGCGAAGATTGAGCAGGCGCGGACCCATCTCACGCCCTGCGTGAAGTGTGGCGATCACCTGAGGAATTCCGCTACCTTCGGCGCCTTGGAACCACTTACGCGTGATCCAGGCCCCCGTAGCAGCCATCGTTGGCGTCAATAAGAGCGGCAGCCACCAGAATTGCTGCGTATACCGCAGAAATGTGTCGTAGCCAAAATCGATCACGCGCGCATAGAGCACAGCGAGCAGCCCCGTCGCTACCGCTCCGAGCCAGAACACCCCGTACTGGAGCCAGAGTCGCCTGCCGTGCAGTATCGTTCTTCGGTCTATCCAGCGCGGGAGTTTCATTGCAACCCTGCGGTTTCAGATTCAGCGCAGATTGTGACACAAATGGCCTTCTCACGACACCGCGCGATCCACGGCCCCGGTACAACACGATATGTCACAACATGCCGTATTTACAAGATTTTGGAAGTTTTGCAAAGGCGTCGCCGGACACATTAACGATCGCCGTGTCAGGTTGATCCTTGTTGCTCGCGAGCCGGTTATCAAGCTTTTTCGAATGAGAGGAAAGAAGTTCGCGCGGTGACGCGCGACGGCATAGGTATTGCGTCAACGAGACCGTCGTGCCTACGCTCTCTGATCGTTATGCAGTTGTAGGCCAATTACCGAGGCGATTTTTGGAGAAAGCGATGGCTGCGACTGTGGGCGACTTCCTTGTCGATCGTTTGCATGCCTGGGGCGTGCGTCGCATTTACGGTTATCCCGGCGACGGCATCAACGGCGTATTCGGCGCGCTCAGTCGCGCTAAAGGCAAGATCGAATTCATTCAGGCGCGTCATGAAGAGATGGCTGCATTCATGGCGTCGGCGCATGCGAAGTTCACGGGCGAACTGGGCGTGTGCATCGCGACATCGGGTCCGGGCGCGGCGCATCTCGTCACCGGTCTCTACGATGCGCGTCTCGATCACATGCCCGTCCTCGCCATCGCGGGCCAGCAGGCGCGCGCGGCATTGGGCGGACACTATCAGCAGGAAGTCGATCTGCCCGCGATGTTTAAGGACGTCGCCGGCGCCTTCGTTCAACAGGCGAGCGTGCCCTCGCAGATTCGTCACCTCGTCGATCGCGCGGTGCGCATCGCGCTATCGGAGCGCAAGGTGACGGCGCTCGTACTGCCCAACGACCTGCAGGACCTCGATTACGAGCCGCCAGGCCGCAAGCACGGCACGCTGCATTCGGGCGTCGGGTATCGCGCGCCGAAGACCGTGCCGCAGGACGACGACCTGCAACGCGCCGCTGACGTGCTCAACGACGGCAAGAAGGTCGCGATACTCGTCGGGGCGGGCGCGCTGCACGCAACAGATGAAGTCATCGCGATAGCAGAAAAGCTCGGCGCGGGCGTCGCGAAGGCGCTGCTCGGCAAGGCTGCGCTACCCGACGACCTGCCCTTCGTCACCGGTTCTATCGGTCTGCTCGGCACCGAGCCGAGCTACAAGATGATGACCGAATGCGACACGCTGCTCATGATCGGCTCGGGCTTTCCCTATTCCGAATTCCTGCCGAAGGAAGGCGCGGCGCGCGGCGTGCAGATCGACATCAAGGCGGACATGCTGTCGATCCGCTATCCGATGGAGGTCAATCTCGTCGGCGACAGCGCGGAGACCTTGCGCGCGCTCCTGCCGCTTCTGCAACAGAAGACCGATCACGCGTGGCGCGAGGACATCGAAAGCTGGATCGGCGACTGGTGGAAGAAGCTGGAAAAGCGCGCGATAGAGCCCGCGAAAGGCGGCGTGAATCCGCAGCGCACGGTGTGGGAACTGTCGCCGCGCGTGCCCGCGAACGCCATCGTCACAAGCGATTCCGGATCGGTCGCGAACTGGTACGCGCGCGATCTGAAGGTCAAGCGCGGCATGATGTGCTCGCTCTCGGGCGGCCTCGCATCGATGGGCGCGGCCGTGCCTTACGCGATCGCGGCGAAATTCGCGCACCCTGCGCGGCCGGTGATCGCGCTCGTCGGCGATGGCGCGATGCAGATGAACAACATGGCCGAGCTCATCACGGTCGCGAAGTACTGGAAGCAATGGTCGGATCCGCGCTGGATCTGCATGGTCCTCAACAACGAAGACCTGAATCAGGTCACGTGGGAACAGCGCGTGATGGAAGGCGATCCGAAGTTCGAGGCATCGCAGAACATTCCGTCGGTGCCTTATCACAAGTTCGCGGAACTGATCGGGCTGAAGGGCTTTTATGTCGACGATGCCGAGCGCATGGCCGCCGTGTGGGACGAAGCGCTCGCGGCGGACCGTCCCGTCGTGATCGAAGTGAAGGCTGATCCGAACGTGCCGCCGCTGCCGCCGCATATCACGATCGCGCAGGCGAAGGCGTTCGCGACCACGCTCATGAAGGGCGATCCGAGCCAGAGCCATGTGATCGTCGATACGGCGAAGCAGGTGCTGAGCGCCGTGCTGCCGGGCCACAAGGAAAAGTGATCGTTCATGCATCTGTCCAAGCGCGAGGCGCCGATCGAAACGATTCGAACGCGCGCCTACACCATTCCCACCGACAAGCCCGAAGCGGACGGCACCTTCGCATGGAATTCGACGACGCTCGTCATCGTCGAGATCGTCGCGGCGGGGAAGACTGGCATCGGCTACACGTACAGCGATGCGAGCGTCGCGAAGTTCGTCGAAGCGACGCTCGGCTCCGTGCTCATCGGCGAGGACGCCTGGAATATCGACCCGCTCTGGCTGCGCCTGCAACAGCGCGTGCGCAACATCGGCCGCTCGGGATTCGCGGCCACGGCGATCTCCGCTATCGATTGCGCGCTGTGGGACGTGAAGGCGCGTCTGCTCGACATGCCGCTCGCGCGGCTCCTCGGTATCGTGCGCGCGCGCGTGCCGCTCTATGGCAGCGGCGGCTTCACGACCTATACCGACGACGACATGCGCGATCAGCTCGCGCATTGGGTCCACGAAAACGGCTGTCGCTGGGTCAAGATCAAGATCGGCAGCGAGCCTTCGCGCGATCCGAACCGCGTGCGTGTAGCGCGTGAAGCGATCGGCCGCGATGCGGGACTGTTCGTCGATGCGAATGGCGCGTTCGATCGAAAGCAGGCGCTCCATTACGCGGCCTTGTTCGCGGAACACGACGTCATGTGGTTCGAAGAGCCTGTTTCATCCGATGACATCGCGGGACTCGCATCGATAAGAAGCGCCTTGCCCGCGCGCATGGAACTCGCGGCAGGCGAATACGGCTATACCCTCGACGACTTCCGCGCGCTGCTCGCCAATGAAGCGGTCGATGTGCTGCAGGCCGATGTCACGCGTTGCGGCGGCATCACCGGATTCATGCGCGTCGCGGCGCTGTGCGATGCATTCCATGTGCCGCTCTCCGCGCATTGCGCGCCCGCGATGCATTTGCATGTTGCGTGCGCCGCATCTCGCTTGCGGCATCAGGAATGGTTTCACGATCACGTCCGCATCGAGCAGATGCTGTTCGACGGCGCTCCCCGCGCGATCGATGGCGCCATTGCGCCGGACCTCTCGCGGCCCGGCTGCGGACTCGATTTCAAACATGCGGACGCGCAACGCTTCGCCGCGTAGACGACAACGGAATGATCGATGAAGCACATCACGTCAGGGAATATCGCGATTGCCTGCGGCATCGCCGCTGCGGGCGCGGCCTTGATCGGCAGAAAAACGCGCACGCATGAAGCGCCGATGGAGACGCATATCGATACAGCGCGCACCTTCAATCGCAGCTCCGCGCTGCTCGCGCTTTCCGTGCTCGCGGATAGCGCGATGGAGCACTACCGCGGCTCCTTCGACAACCCCGCGATGTTCACGCCGCTCGTCGCCTCCACTCTCTCCCTTCTGGCGGGCCTGCACGGCGGACGCGATCACGAGACGCAGCGCCATCCGGTACGCGATTCGGTCTATCTCGGCGCGGCGCTCGCGGGCATCGCGGGCACGGGATTTCATCTCTACAACATCGCCAAGCGTCCTGGTCGATGGAGCTGGCATAACCTCTTCTACGCGGCGCCGATCGGCGCCCCAATGGCCTTGCTGCTTTCGGGCGCGCTGGGTGCCGTCGCTGAAAGACTGCGCGACGAGCCCGCGCATGAGCCACGAATGTTCGGCATACCCGCGGGACAGGCGCTCGCGCTGCTGACGGGCGCGGGCATCGCCGGCACGCTCGGCGAAGTCGCATTACTGCATTTTCGTGGCTCGTTTCAGAACCCGGTGATGTATGCGCCCATCGTGATTCCGCCGGTAGCGTCCGCGCTGCTCGTGAACGCCGCGATCGCCGCACCGCGCGAGCGCTGGTTCACGCGGCTCTGGCTGCGCATGACGACGGCGCTCGGTTTCATCGGCGTGGGCTTTCATGCGCGCGGCATTGCGCGCAATCAGGGCGGCTGGCGCAACTGGAGCCAGAATCTTTTCAACGGTCCGCCCTTGCCCGCGCCGCCGAGCTTTTCGGCGCTCGCGCTCGCGGGACTCGCCGCATTGCGCCTGCGGGAGACCGAGCGATGACGCTGCCTCGCTATCCCGGCTACGACGTCACGAAGAAACGCGACACGCTTTCATGGGACGACATCACGCGCAAGGTCATCGACGAACGTCTCGCGACGCCGAAAGATGCGCGCTTCTTCGATGCCGTCGAATGGATCGCGTTGCGTGCGCTGTGCGCGTGCATCGTGCCGCAGGACGAAGAACGCGAGCCCGTGCCATTGCCCGCATTGCTCGATGCAAAGCTCGTGAAAGACACCGGCGACGGATATCGCGATACGCGTCTTCCACCGATGCGCGAAGCATGGCGCATCGGCCTTGCCGCACTCGATGCCGAAAGCCGCGCGCGTCATGAACTGCCCTTTGCGAGCATCGGCAAAGAAGCGCAGAACGCGCTGCTGCGCGACATGCAGCAAGGCACGTTGAATCACGATGCATGGCGCCGCATGCCGCCCGCGCTCTTCTTCTCGATGCGCGTGCTGCACGACATCTGCGGTGCGTATTACTCGCATCCGCGCGCGTGGAGCGAGATCGGTTTCGGCGGACCGGCGAATCCGCGCGGCTATGTCCGCATGGTGTTCGATCGCCGCGATCCGTGGGACGCGGTCGAAGCGAAGCCCGGCGACGAAGCACGCGCGAAGAAGGAGAACCAGCGTGTCCGATGATCCGCAACATGCGCCGCGCGGCAAGCACGGACGCGCGCCCGATGTCTTCCATCATGGCGCGTGGCTGCCGATGCGCGAATACGACGAAGACGATGCGGTCGATTTCGCGATCGTCGGCACGGGCGCGGGCGGCGGCACGCTCGCATGCCGTCTCGCGGAGAAAGGCTTTCGCGTCGTCGCGTTCGATGCGGGCGCATGGTGGCGTCCCCTCGAAGAGTTCGCATCGGACGAGACGCATCAATCGAAACTCTTCTGGACCGACGAGCGCATCTGCGACGGCGACGATCCGCTCAAGCTCGGCAACAACAATAGCGGCAAGGCAGTTGGCGGCAGCACCGTGCACTTCGCGATGGTGTCGCTGCGCTTTCGTCCCGAGTGGTTCAAGTCGCGGACCTTGCTCGGTTATGGCGCGGACTGGCCGCTCGACTGGCGCGAGATGTGGCGCTACTACGCGCAAGTCGAGAATGCGCTGAAGATCGCGGGACCGGTCACGTATCCGTGGGGACCGAAAAGGCCGCGTTATCCGTATCGTCCGCATGAGCTGAACGCGGCTGCGCTCGTGCTCGCGCGCGGCTGCGAAGCGCTCGGCATCGACTGGACGCCGACGCCGCTCGCGACCGTATCCGCGCCGCGCGGCGAGGCGCATCCGTGCGTCTACCGCGGATTTTGCGTGTCGGGTTGCGCGACCAACGCAAAGCAAAGCGCGCTCGTCACATGGATACCGCGTGCAGTGCGCGCCGGTGCCGAGATTCGCGATCTCGCGATGGTCGGGCGCATCGTCATGGGCAGCGATGGCCGCGCGACCGGCGTCGAATACTTCCGCGAAGGACGATGGCGCTTCCAGCGCGCGCGCAATGTCGTCGTCGCGGGCTATGCGATCGAAACGCCGCGTCTCTTGCTGATGTCCGCGACGGACCGCTATCGCGATGGACTCGCGAACAGCTCCGGCCTCGTCGGAAAGAATCTGATGGTGCAGTTGAATCAGGCCGTGTGGGGCACGATGGAAGAAGAAGTGCGCTGGTACAAGGGGCCGCCGTCGCTTTCGATGACCGAGCACTGGAATTACGAAGACAAGGGCAAGGACTTCTTCGGCGGCTATTGCTACATGAGTCAGGGGCCGCTGCCGGTAGCATGGGCCGCCGTGCAGAACGGGCGCGGATTGTGGGGCCAGGCGCTCGTCGACGAGATGCGCAAGTACAACCATCAGGCGGGCTTGAAGATCGTCGGCGAAACGATGCCGCAGGAGCGCAACCGCGTGACGCTCGCCGACGAGAAGGATCAGTACGGCCTGCCCGTCGCGCGCGTCACCTATTCGCTATGCGACAACGACAGGCGTCTCGTGAAGCATTCGCTCGATTACATGAGCATGGCGCTCGATGCAGCCGGCGCGCGCGATGTATGGCGCCAGGACGACGATACGTGTCATCTGAACGGCACCGCGCGCATGGGGGACGATCCCGCGACGAGCGTCGTCGATGCGGACTGCCGGAGCTGGGACATCGACAATCTGTGGATCTGCGACGGCTCGGTATTTCCGACCGTCGGCGGTGTGAATCCGTCGCTCACCATTCAGGCGATCGCGATGCGCACCGCGGATCGCATCGAGGCGTTAGCGGCAAGGGGCGAACTCTAGGACGAGGTTATTATGGAGAAGGTAGTCGTTGTGACGGGGGCAGGCGCGGGAGTAGGACGAGCCTCGGCCGAAGAGTTCGCCCGTCATGGTTTCGATGTCGCGCTGCTGTCGCGCGACGCCGGGCGGCTCGAACGCGCAGCCAAGGAACTCCGCAACGCCTACGGCGTGCGCGCACTGCCCATTTCAACTGACGTAGCCGATGCAGGCGCGGTCGATGCCGCGGCAACAGAAGCTGAAAAGACACTCGGGCCGATAAGCGTCTGGGTGAACGTCGCGATGGCGACTGCCTTTGCGCCCGTGTCCTTGTTGACCCCCGAAGAAATCGAACGCGCCACCAAAGTCACCTATCTCGGACAGGTGCACGGCATGATGGCCGCACTTTCACGCATGCGTGTGCGCAATCGAGGCACGATCGTGAACGTGGGTTCTGCCCTAGGGTACAGGTCGGTTCCCCTTCAATCGGCCTACTGCGGCGCAAAGTTCGCCATTCGCGGTTTCACCGATTCGTTACGATCTGAAATCATTCACGACCGGCTGAACGTTCATCTGAGCATGGTCGACCTGCCTGCCGTGAACACCCCCCAGTTCGACTGGGCGCTCAACAAAATGGGCAAGCGTGCGCGGCCCGTCGCTCCTATTTTCCAGCCTGAAGTCGCCGCGCGCGCCATTTACTTCGCCGCGACTCACCGTCGGCGCGAGGTCTGGGTGGGCTTCCCGACAGTCAAGGCGATCCTCGCCAACCGTGTCGCGCCTGCGCTCATTGATCGCTATCTTGCGAAAAGCGGTTACAGCGGTCAGTTGACCGCCGAATCATTAGCGCCGGGTTCGCCCAATAATCTCTTCGAACCGGTACCTGGCGACTTCAGCGCACACGGACGCTTCGATGAGCAGGCCAAGCAGCAGAGCTGGGAAATGTTCACGGATCGCCATCGCACGTTGTTCTGGTCGCTTGCTTGCCTTGGCGCCATGGGTTTGGTGAGTCTTTTGCGGCGCTCGGGCTCCTCGAAATGACCCGCCAGATCGAAGACTACGCACTGCTCGGCGACGGAAGCACGGCGGCCCTACTGAGCCGCGACGGCTCGATCGACTGGCTTTGCTGGCCGCGCTTTGATGACGATGCGTGCTTCGCAGCGTTACTTGGCACCCCCGAGAACGGCTCCTGGTCTCTAGCACCGGACGAGGCAGTGGTCCGGCAAGACCGCCGCTACCAGCCTGACACCGTCATCGTCGAAACCGACTTTGAAACGCTTGGCGGCCATGTCCGCATCATCGACTTCATGCCGGTCGGCAACTTCCCCAGTTCGGTAGTACGCATCGTCGTCGGATTGCGAGGGACCGTCACCATGCGTTCTACTTTGCGTCTGCGCTTCGACTATGGGCGCCTCTCGCCTTGGGCGGAGCGGATCGATTGTACGCTACAGGCTAGCATCGGACCTGACCAGGTTGTCTTGCGCACCGATGTGCAACTGTCATTAGCCGACGACATCATCCAAGCTGAATTCGACGTTGCCGCCGGTGCCCGTATCGCTTTCGTCATGAGCTACGGTAGGTCGCATCAGCCACTACCGCGCGCCGTCAATGCAGAGGCCGCGCTTCTCGATACGCAAACTTATTGGCGTGGCTGGATCGGCAAGTTCGATACCGCGCGCACCGATTGGCCTGGCGCCGTGAAACGCTCGCTCCTCACCTTGAAAGCGTTGACTCACCACGGTACCGGCGCGATCGTTGCTGCGCCCACCACATCGCTACCTGAGGCGCCCGCGGGCGAACTCAATTGGGATTACCGGTATAGCTGGCTGCGAGATACAAGCTTCGCCATGGTCGCGCTCCTGAATGCCGGCTTCGATGCAGAGGCATACGCGTGGCGCAGTTGGGTATTGCGCACCATTGCCGGCTCGCCGGAGCACATCCAGGTCCTGTACCGCGTCGATGGTGGGCGGCACGTGCATGAATGGAACCTTGACTGGCTACAGGGCTTCCGTTACGCACGCCCCGTACGCATCGGCAATGCCGCTGCGGGGCAGCACCAGGTGGATGTCCTCGGCGAAGTCATCGACTGCCTCGACGTGGCACGTCGCGCGGGCATGCCGCCATCAAGCCAGGATGATATCGTGCAACGGCGCATTGTCGAGCATCTTGAAACCGTCTGGAACACACCCGGTTCGGGGATCTGGGAGTCGCGCGCCAAACCACGCCACTACACCTACTCTCGGGTGATGGCGTGGGTCGCGTTTGATCGGTTCGTCAGACATCGATCCTCGATCGAAGGCGCGGACGCCCAGCTCATCGCGCGGTTCAGCGCATTGCGTGAGACCATCCACGCGGAGGTTTGCCGTGAGGGATGGAACGACGGACTCGGCGCCTTCACCCAGTTCTATGGAGGTGACGAGTTGGATGCAAGTCTGCTTTTGATGCCGCTCGTCGGCTTCCTACCTGCCGACGATGCTCGCATGGCCTCGACCATCGAAAGGATTCGCTGTGACTTGGATGAGAAGGGTTTGATACGTCGGCACAAGAAGTTTCCGGCCGAACCGAACGAAGGCGCTTTTTTGGCGTGTTCGTGTTGGATGGCCGATTGTCTGCAAATGCAAGGGCACACAGCGGAAGCTAAGATGCAGTTCGAACGCGTACTCTCCGTTGCAAACGATCTTGGCCTACTTTCAGAGCAGTACAACGTCCCGAGCAGGCAACTCGCTGGAAACTTCCCACAAGCCCTCACACACCTCGCTATCGTCAACACCGCGTTAGGACTCTGCGGGCCGACTTTGCAACGAGGCGGCGGCTAAGAGAGAACATCCATCGGTGCAAGCCGCTTTCACATTACCATACGCCCCGAAGCGGTAGGCAAAATCGGTACGTCGAGTCCGACCGGTTGACCATCGCGCATAGCGGCCCGCAACGCAGTCGTTTGCGCTGGCGGTAGGCTTCTGACGAACGCCGCGACGCTACGACGGTTGCTCAACTGGTTCGCTCGACGCACACCATGCGCACACGCGTCTAGTAGGCAGCGCTCAGGAACTCGACGTTCCAACTCCTCACCCAATAGTTCACGGGTTCATTTGGGACCTGAATCAGAATCGCCGCCGGGTCAGCGACACCGTCGTCGGTAACGATACATGCGAGAGTTCCATCCTGAAGCATTTTCACCTGCTGCGCAGCGATGAACGATGGAAGCTTTCGCGCATCGACTGGTCGACTCGCCTCGAAAATGTCGTAGCTAATCGCGGCAGGCGCATCACCGACGATGCGTACCTCTTGCGTCTCACTACAAGTAGCGGCGTGCGCGCACACTGGACCGACAAGACACAGCAACGCAAGCAGCTGGCGCGCGCTCACTCTTGTTTCCTGAAGCTTTCTCGAAAATGGTATATGCATATGCCGTGGCGTAAATCAGGTGGGTCTACTTCATGTTAAGGCGTCGAGCAACCTCCCGGTGAGACCGTCATGTCGCTCGCCGACCAGTGAGTGGCGCTACATCGTCGCGTGGACGCCCGCCTTCTTCCCGGTGGACTTGTCTGGCGCGACATTCAAGAGTTGCATCGCTTGCGTTGCGATCGTGACAAATGGCGGCCCAGCAACGGCGCCGCCGAAATGTGATCCATGCAGTGGCCGGTCAATCGATACCGCAATCACCACTCTTGGCCGCTTAGCAGGCACGATGCCGATGAACGAAGCCCGAAATTGCTGACGGTCGTAGCCCTTTGTCGTCCATTTGTACGCGGTTCCCGTCTTACCGGCGACGGAGTAACCTGGCACGGCGGCCTGCGGCGCAGTACCGTCGGCGGAAACCACATTCTCCATCATCCCAAGCACTTGTCGTGCAACCCGTTCCGAATAGACGCGGCGTCCCACTGGCATCGATAGTCCTGAATCTCGGCGATAGATTGTCGCGGGCACAATCCGCCCGCCATTCGCGAAGCTCGTATAAGCTTGGGCAAGCTGCAGCAGCGACGCGGAAAGTCCGTAA
The DNA here is from genome assembly GCF_023631165.1 of Caballeronia sp. AZ1_KS37. Classification (NCBI taxonomy): domain Bacteria; kingdom Pseudomonadati; phylum Pseudomonadota; class Betaproteobacteria; order Burkholderiales; family Burkholderiaceae; genus Caballeronia; species Caballeronia sp. AZ1_KS37. Next base: position 161,027 of record NZ_JALQDP010000043.1, read on the forward strand.
CCGTAAGCCATCGTCGCCTGCTCGATCCGGCGCCAGTGGCGATAAGGGCGCACCCTTCCTGCCGCCGCGCCGGGAAGTCCAGCACGAGGCGCATGACCGAGCCCCAGCGCGTGAAAGTTTCCGTACATGTCAGCAGCCGAGAGCAGCAAGGCAATCTTGGTCGTGCCCACGTTACTCGATTTCTCAACGACCCCTGCGGTGGTGAGAGTGCCGAAGTTCTTGTCGTCGTGAATGGTTCGCCCATCGAGTCGAAGTTTCCCACCGTCGGTAGGGACGATTGTGTTAGGCGCAATTCTTCCTCGCTGCAACGCGAGCGCAATAGTCAGCGGCTTCATCACCGAGCCTGGCTCGAAGACGTCCGTCACGGCGCGATTGCGCACTTCCATGCCACTTCGCGCATCGTGCTGATTCGGATCGTAGCTCGGCCAGTTGGCCATGGCGAGAACTTCGCCGGTGTGTGCATCCAGTACGATAGCGGAACCTGATCTCGCATTTGATCGCGTCACCGCGTCGCGCAAAGCGCCGAACGCAGCATACTGCAATGAACGATCAATCGCGAGCGCGAGGTCGCGGCCGTTGCGGGGCGCTTGAACGCTGAGGGTGTCAATCACCTGTCCGCGCGCATTGCGAAGCACCCGTCGATGTCCGTCCGCTCCGCGCAGGCGCTGTTCAGCGAAACGCTCCATCCCTTCCTGCCCGCTTCCATCCTGGCCCGTAAAGCCGGTGATCTGGGCGGCGATCTCGCCTTCCGGGTACGACCGTCGATAGTCATCCTGCGCAAAAAGTCCGGGAAGGCCGAGACGCAGCGCACGTTCGGCGACATCAGGTGGCACTCCCCGCCTCAGATACGCGAATCCGCGATGTGCCGCGTAAATCTGCTCGATCGCAGTCGGCTCTACGTCTATAAGTCGAGCGAGCGCGTCGATCTGCTGTCGCGAAACGCGCTCGTCGGTGCCTGATGCGTCCACGCAGAGCGAACGAGTTGGACTGCTGATGGCAAGCGCCAATCCGTTACGATCAAGGATCCTACCGCGTGAAGCATGCGTTGGCCAGTCGCGCACCTGCCGCAATTCTCCCTGTTGGCGGTAAAACGCATCGTTAATGCCTTGTACCCAAAATGCGCGTGCGATCAGTGCTACGAACAAAACGGCAAAGCCGCCGCTGAGCACGCTCGATCGCCAACGTTCCAGCACATTCGGATCAAGGGTGTGGCTGGACAAGCGCACGAATTTTCTGGAAGTTCTCATAACTTGGACACAAACAATCGCGATCGTCTGTCGATTGATGCTTTGAGAAGAAGAGTTGTTCGCTCCGCGGCGCGCAACGACAAGTACTAGCGATGCAAAAAGCTGACGCCTCACAAGCGGGAAACGCGACGAACACGCGCCATTTGCCTGGGTCCGCGGTGTCGCTACGAACGACGGCATAGATAATTAACTTTCGGTTGTTCTCGTGACATTTGCACAATTTGTCCCGCGACGACTGGCATGAACTACTGGGCCCTCGCCGTGATTCAAACGTGAGTCGAAACTCCAACGGAGTTTGATTGCATTCAACCCATCGCGCGCACCCTCGCGATCTGCGCGTATCAAGCGAAGCTCGCGGGAAGCCACAACGTTACCAAAGTGAACCTAGGGGAAACTTCACGCGAGTTGAGATCGGCTGATAGGCATTGCGAGCACCAGACTCCAGAAGAAGCATATTGTGCCATAAATGCCTAGGGCCGCTTTTTGCATCCGGAGTGACGGGTTCGCAATCCCGAGCTGTCCAGCCACTCACGCGGATCTTAGAGACGCGACGCCTTCTGCCCGCTCAACTCGCCGTTGCTTGCACGTTGATCGCCACGATTGAGGCTGCCGGCGGCGAGGTTGTGCGCGTTAAAGGCGCGGTCAATAGCAGATGCTAGCCGATACCGTATTGGCACGAGCCCGCTTCCTCCACGATCGCCGCTTCAGTGACGTTGTAGCCTGAGGAAGAGATCCCAGCGCGTTGATCGCTCCGTCTTGGGTATCGCTGCTCGTGTTTCACGAACTGCCTCAATGGACTGGCGCCCGTCCGCTTTCCGCGGTGAATGGTTGTTGTAAGATATAAATTCAATGAACTCGCGGGTTCGCTTCCGCACACGCTTTCCACCGATGCCTCATTCCATTGAAATTGCTGCCGCTGTCATTTTCGCACTCGCACTAATCCATACTTTCGCCGTAGCACGAATCGAGACACTTGCCCGGCGCTTTCCTAAGCACTCAGGTCTCTTTCACTTTCTTGCAGAGGTCGAGGTCATCTTTGGCTTTTGGGCGCTTGTGCTGTGTCTTGTCATGTGGGTGGTTGTTGGGGCCAAGGCGACCGTCGGCTACCTAGAGCATCGCGAGTTCACAGAAGCGCTCTTTGTCTTTGTGATCATGGTCATGGCGGCGAGCCGGCCGATCTTGGTGCTTGTCACGAATGCGGTGATCTGGCTGTCTCGCTTCCTTCCGGTGCGCACGGAAGTGGCGATCGTCTGGTTCTCCTTGTCTGCCATCCCCCTTCTCGGTTCCTTCGTAACGGAGCCGGCTGCTATGACGCTCGCTGCGCTCTTGCTACGTGATCGGTTGTTCGTTGCTCAGACGCCGGAGCGCGTCAAATATTTTGGCCTTGCGTTGCTCTTCGTTAATGTTTCGATCGGCGGCGTTATAACTGCATATGCGGCCCCGCCGGTATTAATGGTTGCAAATGCGTGGGGATGGAACACCGCGTTCATGGCGGCGACTTTCGGTTGGAAAGCGGCGGCCGCTGTCCTTCTTAACGCAACTGTCTTCGTTATGCTAACCGGGAAAAGCATACCGAGGCTACAGATCAGCAAAGACGACGGGACTTCGGGACTGAAGCGCGTCCCTGTCGGCGTGACGCTTGTCCATCTAGGATTTCTTGCGCTGGTCGTCGTCAATTCACATCATGCGGTCGTTTTCATCGGAGCCTTTCTCTTTTTCCTTGGATATACCCAGGCTTACGAGCACCATCAATCGCCGCTCATGCTTCGTGAAAGCCTCCTGGTTTCATTCTTCCTCGGCGGCTTGATTGTGCTCGGCGGACTGCAACAATGGTGGCTGGGGCCTGTCGTGGGTTCTATGGATGCGCTGACTCTCTTCTTCGGCGCTACCGGGCTGACCGCGGTGATGGATAATGCCGCCATCACTTATCTGGGGTCACTAATATCTGGTTTGTCTGACAGCGCAAAGTATCTGCTCGTGGCAGGCGCTGTTACTGGAGGCGGATTGACCGTAATTGCTAACGCGCCCAACCCGGCCGGCTTGGCGATACTGGGACATCGGTTCTCTGGAGGCGCGGTAAGCCCCCTGAGATTGCTCGGCGCCGCGCTCGCGCCCACCATCACCGCAGGCGCGGCATTCCTCTTCCTCTAACGACGGGCAATCCGCGGCTGCGGTGCTCGGCAACGGCGGTCTTTCTTTCCGATCCACACCCGCTCTGAGGCTTCAACAGTCCGTCCTCTTGATTTTGATGCCAGCCTTCGCGACGAAGGCTGTGGTTCGCCGGTTGATTCATGCGAAAGGCTCGGGAAAGCCTGAGGTACAAATACATTGGGCCAAGTCCGCGGCATCAGAAGAAAGGCCGGACGCGCAGCAAACAAGCGCAGCTCAACCGCCCGTCCTCAAATTGCGCGATCCACAACACCCGTCGCACAAGTGCCGGCGCACCGCATGCCGCCACGAAGCAAGCATCGGCAGGAAGCGCTCGACCTTCACGACCGCCATGCCATCGGTCTGCGTAGGTGCGGTGAATACGGCAACTTCAATGCCGCTCGTCCGGTAACCGCAACGGCGCTGAAGCGTTCGCATCGGCGTCGGTTGCTTAGATCGCCTGTTGCCAAGATACGATCGCCGCCCGCAGCTCAATGGTGAATTTCGCGATGTCTCGATCAGGCCAGTCTCGGTCGCTGGTATCCAACGTCGATTCTCTCGGGTAAAACGTCGTCATTCGCCTTAGCCGTAAAGATCAGGAGATTTTGTGGTAGCGTTAAAGCTTCCGTTCACGTCGGTCGGCTCGCTCCGCCGCAGAAGGACGGCAACCTGACATCACTTCTCTACCATGCAGCTTGAAAAGAGTCGATAGTCGACGCCGTAACACGCCGCGAGCGACCGAGAACCACCACGGAATCACCGCTCGCCTTGCTACTCAATTAACATCCAGAGGCCCATTCCGATCATCATCAGGTTTTCTGTCAACGACACAAACCCAAGAGGGACGTTGCTACTGCCGCCCACACAAGCGCATTTCAGTTCGCGCTTATCGACATACACCGCTTTGAAAACTGACACTGCACCGATTGACCCGATCAGCAATGCAATCGGTATCGACACCCACTTCAGTGCGCCGGCAATCATCAGCACACCAGCAAGAGCCTCGCCGAAAGGATAAAGGTAGCCATAGCGTACCCACCGCCGAGCAAGCAGATCATAGTTCAGGAACATCGTTGAGAAGCTTTCGATATCTTGCAATTTGAGCATGGCGAGCAGACACATGCTCATCGAGATGAACCATTGGACAGTGCGCATCGTGACCGCCACGCCAAAAGCCGCCCAACTCGCCGCGAACGCCATCAGCGCTGCGATTGTGAATACCGCGATGACCGGTTGATAGTTGGTCGCGTTGGGACTTCTTACTGATCGGCCGAAGTAACGTCGCAGTTCGTCGTAGCCACCAACGCGCTGGCCATCGATATAAGTTTGAGGTGTCGTTTCGACCTGTTGCTCGGCCATGAAAGCGTCGGTTTCTGCCCGTGTGCGCAGCCAATGGTCTTCAACCCTGAATCCTTCTCGACGAAGAAGGTCCATGGACTTGATTCCGTATGGGCAAACGTGCTCGGGCATCACCATACGGTGAATTATCGCTTGCCTAGTACCGGTGTTCGTCCCCATCGCGCGCCCCTAAAAATGCGAGATCGATGCTTCCGTGGAAGCAAACCGCGGTCCAAGGCGAGGATCGACGCGGCATGCCTCACGCATCGATCGGACGATGGCTGTCCGTGTAAGGATCAGCCCTCGATTTCGCGTTCAGTGCCGACAAATGCTGCACCAGGCGATTGCATCGGCATAAAAAGGCATTGGAAGTTCTCGGTTGCATGTCGATCATCCGGCCACCGCATCCAACGGCGAACGATGCCACCTCGAGCTCGGGGTCAGCGCCTTGTTCGTAGCTCGTAAAGTTGTTGTGGAGCGCGTCTTAGAGGCGCCCGCATGTTCAAGCCCAAGCTGCAGTGGTCGATGCCGCGCACGAAGTTGTCGACGCGCTCAGCTGCACGGTCCCGCACCGGCCTGTGCTCAGAGAGAAACTAGAGTGTCCGATCAAAGTCCTCTTCAATCGCCCCGCGCGAGAACAATAGTAACCAATGCTTTGAATAATAGTCCTTATTATGTTTTACCATCTGCTTAAGATGGTCGTTGGAGGAGCGAATGGACTTCAAGCATCGCCTTTTTTAATATCGCCTTGCTCGAAGAGGTAAAGGGTACTAATCAAACGTTCGCGTTCGGATGACTCGAGCGTCATCAGTCGTTCAATCTCCCGCATATACCGGGGCACATCAATAAGCAAAGCATCCCGATACTTCTCGGCCCGATACCGATCGGCGTATTCATCAACACTTCGCAGCGGTCGGCCAATTGACTGATCGTTTGTTGATAGATTCGGTGCATGGAATCGGTTCCGACTAGAGCTGTCTTTGGAGGAATGGACGGCGCTGGGTGAACATCCGCAGACCGCCGCTTTCCTTCCGCCTGCACCCTCTGCTCCGTCGCTGACCGCCTGGATCTCGTCGACCTGCGGCAATTCGACCGAGTGAATTGGGATGAGCGCTGGTACGACTGGCGCGAGGATTGGCGCTACTGGAAAATCGAGCAACACATCGCGCCGCCGACCGGGGTGTTGAGCGACTTGGTCTAGGAACTTGACTGTCCAGGCAGTTGTGCCGTTTGACTTACTATCACGGTTGCGTCTCTCTTCGTTCAAAACAGGCCATTGTTCATGATTCGAGCGACTGCATGAGCCGCGTAAGATCCCGGGGCTCGACGCGGATGAGTCCACCTTTCGGACTGTCGATGTCGGCAATGAGCGCTAGTGAAAGCGCGACCGTCGCCGGAAGAATCGTGATGAGCAGTCCTTTGCGCAGGCTTCCCTTCGCGCCATAGCCTTGCACAACACAGCCGAGCAACGCGATGATGATCATGAGATACCACGCGCCCAGCGGAATATGATTGATGCGCGCTGCCTCCGAGTAGTCTTGCGAGTTCAGGACGTCGTTCATGCCGGCGACGACAAGCGCACCGATTGGTGTCGGCTGCCCGTTGGCCGCCTGCGTCGCGAGTTGCCATAATTCCGCTTCGATATTAGCCGTCTCGCGGACGATCTTCGCGAGTTCCTCGGGCGCACGCGTCCGGTAGTTGGCCAGTCTCAATCTGGTATAGCGGAGCAGCGCAGACTTGATCTTCTCGCCGGTGGCGGCATCAGCGAGATCCGCGCGGGAATACTCAGTGCCGATGGCGTTGGCTTCGCTTTCCTCCAACGTCTTGCGCAGGTCGTAGCGGTTCACCGCCATCGACAGACTGAAACCCACCAGCAGCGCGAGCAGCGTCAGCGTGGACGTTTGGATGATGACGAAGTCTTCGCGGTCCTTCTCTGGCAGCACCGCCAGACGACGCAGCACGAACGCACCGAGCGCCACCGCACCGACGAACAACGCAAGAAGAACTAAAAAAAGCACGGCCGGGTGATCAACGAACACTGTCATTCGATTTACCTGAGATGCAGGTTGAGAAGGAGCGGCTCATTCCGGCCGCGCGTGTAAGGTCCGAAGAACATCGCTTGGAGTTTCCGGCGGCCAATCACCCGCGACAGCTCGGTGATGACGCAATGCATGAAGAGCAACATCACGAGCAACACAGCCCAGAGTCGCGGCCAGTTGGCATCGGCGAAAATCTGCTGATTTGCCGCGCGCAGGCTGGGCGCTTCCTTCGAGGCACCGTCAATCCGCTTGGCAGAGCGGAGCATCGCATCGAAATCGCCGGTCCATGGCTTGGTCGTCAGGCTCAGTTGCCTGGCTGGGACAGACGACGCCGGCGATGTACTCGCAGCGGCCGGCGCGAACGCGGGCTCGACAGGCTGAGCGGCTTGCACGTCAGCGGCCTCGGCAGAAGCACGCAGCGCCGTTGTCCGGATCGAGAATCTGCAAGGAAGCATATCCGGTCTCCCCGTGCGTCATTGTCGCCGCGTGGGCGACATGATCCTTCACGCGCATTGCCTCGCGAGTTGCCTGAGCGCCGGCCCCGCGTGATCGTGGAAACGCCTGATTCCGCGACAAAGGTAATTCAGACCCGGCTCGCCATCAGGGCTGCACACGAAGCGATTCTTCGGGCATTCTCCCCAGCACAGCTTCAGATGCCTGCATTGATGGCAATACGCCGGAAGGCTGTCCCGCTTCGCATAGCCGAAGCTTTGTTGCTTCTGCGAAAACGCCATCTCACCGAGATGCGTCGTGTGGATGTTGCCGAGCGACCACTCCGGATAGACATAGTGATCGCACGCGTAGACTTCGACGTCATGTTCGATCGCGAGCGCCTTGCCGCAAAACTCGGCGGTTACGCAAGTTTGCGCGGGACGCCCCATCGTCTGGACGACGGCTGTTTCGAACAGGTTCACCAGCACGCGGCCGACGTCTCTTTTGTGCCACTCGTCGAAAGTGCGCGACAGGAAGTAACCCCAATCGTCCGGGTCGACCGACCAGTCCGTCACGACCGAATCGGCATTGCCCGGTCTGGCGGCGCTGCTGCCAAGCATGGGCATCGACTCGGCGGACCAGTGCTGGGGCGCGACGCTGTGAAAGTCCTTCGGTTCCACGCACGGGATGAACTGGATGTAGCGCGAATCCAGTTCATTGCGCAGGAAGCGGTAGACGTCGAGCGGCCTTTTGGCGTTGACGCGATTGACGACCGTGAGCGTGTTGAACTTCACGCCGTGCTTCTTCAGACAGCCGATGCCCGCCATGACCTTGTCGAAGGTCGGCTGGCCACGGCGATCCTGGCGAAACGCGTCGTGCAATTCGCGCGGCCCGTCGATACTCACGCCGACGAGGAAATCTTGCTCCTTCAGGAAGGCGCACCATTCGTCGTCCAGCAGCATCGCGTTAGTCTGAAGATCGTTCGAAATGCGACGCCCGGCCGGCGTATGCATCTTCTGAATCTCGACGATGTCGCGAAAGAATTCAACGCCAAGCATCGTCGGTTCGCCGCCCTGCCACGAGAAGATGATCTCATCGCCGTTCTGCGCCTCGATGTATTGGCGGATGTAGCGCTCCAGCATCGACACTTCCATGCGGCGGCCGCGATGCGCATGGAGCAGATGTTCCTTTTGCAGGTAATAGCAGTAAGTGCAGTCGATATTGCACGTCGAGCCGATGGCTTTGGCCATCGTGTGGAATCGGCCTTTCTGCGCGGGCGCGGCGGGTTCGGGCGCGCGCGGGCGCGTCGCGTGAAAGAAGACCGGCTGCTCGCGCGTACTGCCGCTGATCTCATGCCTGTCGACTCCTGCTGATTCCGGATTGCCTGCGGTCCCCGCTAGGGTTTCGGCGCGGGGTACACCGTCTTCCAGTCCTGCTTCATGCTGACGACCACCCATCCGCGCGCGAGCGCCTCGTCCCATGCCTTGTCGAGCCGCGCAAGCGCCGATTGCCGGTCATAGGCGAATTCCCGTTCGGCATCGTCGTGATGCAGCAGCAGCGCCAGCGTTTGGCCGGCTCCGCCCGCGGTGTATTCGAGCATTTCGCGATCGCCGTCGGAGTTGCCGAACGCGAGGATCGGACGCCGTCCGATTGCGCGGAAGATGCCCACCGGCTTGCCCGGACCATCATCGACGAAAGCGAAGCCCGGTTCGCGTATCAACGCGGGCTTGCCGTCGCGCAGGGCGTAGCTGAGCTTTTCTTCCGTGCCCACGATCTGCTCCGGGGCAATGCCATACGCCTGACTCGCCCAGACGCGCATGAATTCGGCCGTGCCGCCCGAAACGATCCAGATTTTGAAGCCGTTCCAACGCAAGAGATCCAGCAACTCGAGTTGCGCCAGGTAGATGAGTTCTGTAAAAGGCCGGTTAAGCGTGGGATGCCGGGCGCCGGAAAGCCAGGTGCTGATCGCGCGGTCGTATTCGTCCGTGGTCATGCCGCTATTTGCGACCGCGAGCAGTTGTATCAGGGCCTTCTTGTTCTGCGCGAGCGCCGCAGCGTCGTGCGCAAGCAGGGCCTTGTAGGCGGGATTATTCTGCCATTCCGGATGCCGCGGCGCAGCGGCCTTCACCTGATCGATCATGAACAGCAGCTGGAACGGCATCGGCTGCTCGCTCCATAGTGTGCCGTCGTTATCGAATACGGCAATGCGTGCTTCCGGCGGCACGTAGCCCGGCGTACCCTCGCGCGTCACGTCGGAAACGAACTTGAGAATCGCCGCGCGCGCAGCGCCGTTCTGCCACGAAGGCAATGTTGCGGAAGATTGCTGCTGCGCGCCGACGCTGGCGGGAGCCGCCTGCTCGTGGTTCGCGCATCCTGTCAGCGCGACGCACGCGCATATGAACAGGCTCGCCAGATTGAGCAGCGCGCGTCGTCTCGGCGCGATGTGTGCTTTCGAACGCATCCGTACCCTCTCGTCTCGGGCCTATCCGCTTCACGCGCCGCGGCCGTTCCCGTCGATCAGGAAACGGGCCGCGTTCATGATCGCGACGCTCATCAGTTTCCGGTCGGCAAGGGAATGCTGAACCCGTTTTTCTCCAGTTCGTCGCGAACGTACTTGAATCGCTCGAACTGGCTCAGTGTGATCGGGCCCGAGTAGGCTTCGCTCTGCGCTTTGCGCGGCGGATATGTTACGTAGGTCTGCATCTCCTCTTTGACTGCCCCGCTCAGGGCCGGCAGCGTCCACGTATGCTCCGTATAGTTGTTCATGAAGATGTCGTAGCGCTCTTGCGGATCCTGATAAAGGTCGAACACTTGCGGCACGGTCGCGACGTAACTTTCGGGCCCCTTCCAGCCGAGGTTCGAATCCACTGCGAGGCCACCCGTTTTCACCCCGGCGTCGCCGCGCAGATTGAACACCGCCTTGAACTGACCGACGCGCACCGCGCCCGGCGTCAGCTCGTTCTCCGTGAAATAGAACCACGCTGTGCGCTTGCTCTTGCCCGTGCCGAACAGTACGGGTGACATGTCGTAGCTGTCGAAGATGATCGGCTTGCCGTCACGATCGTTCTTCGGCAAGTCGACGCCCGCCACGGCGGCGAACGTCGCCATGCAATCGAGACCGCCGAGGATGTCGTAGTTTCGTGAGTGAGGCTTGATCTTGCCGGGCCACCACGCTATGGCGGGCACGCGCGTGCCGCCCTCGCGATCCGTGCCCTTCGTGCCACGGAACGGTGTGTAGCCCGCGTCGGGATAGACGTCCTGCCAGGCGCCGTTATCGGTCGTGAACAAAACGAGCGTGTTCTTGTCGAGACCTTTCTCTCGCAGCTTGTCGAGAATGTGGCCGACCCGCGCATCGAGCTCGACGAGCGAATCCGCGTACTTGGACTTCGCCAGCGATTTGCCGATGTAATCGGGATCAGGCATGTTAGGCTGGTGAACCTTCATGAAGTTCACGTTGATGAAGAACGGCTGCCCGCTCTGCGCGGCCTCGTCGATATCGTCGAGCGCGGCCTTTTCTATGTAGCGATCGACGAACGGAATGCCGACGATCCGTTTGTCCGGTTCGTTCTGGTATTGACCGTTCAGCTTGAAGTCTTCGTGAGCCTTTTCACCAGCCTTCCCGGAGAGCATGCCGGTCGTCACCTTGATGAACATGTCGCGGGTCGGCTGATCCATTTCCGGGAACCACTTAGGATCGGCGTAGGTATAGGCGTTCAGGTGATAGAGACCGACGTATTTCATGTCGTCGTAGCCCTGCGCGTTGGGCAACGCGTAATCCGCTTCGCCAAGGTGCCACTTGCCCGTAAAATACGTCTTGTAGTTGGCGAGCTTCAACACCGAGGCCAAAGTCCACTCGGCGTGCGGAAGCCCTCCGCCTTGCCCTTGAAACGCGACTGTCGTCATGCCGCTTCGGTTCGGGTTGCGGCCGGTCTGAAGCGCTGCACGCCCCGGCGTGCAGCTCGGCTGCCCATAGAAATCGAAGAAGGTCATGCCTTCGTCGGCCATTCTGTCGAGATTGGGTGTGGGAATGCCGCGCCCCTCTCCACCGCCATAGACGCCGAGATCGCCCCAGCCGACATCGTCTCCGACGATCAATATGATGTTTGGCTTCGAGGTCTGTGGTGAGTGGGTCTGAGCCTGGCCGCAGATTGCCACGCTCAACAGGCCGGCCGCCACAAGGGCGAACGGTGCGCGTGTTACGGGCTTCGCCACTGCCGTAAAGCATGCACCAAGGTTCATCTTCTTCCCCCTAGATGTCGACCGACGTACGCACCAAATGAACGTCGCGCGTGCCCTCGCCGCGGCGAAGTACACGCAGAATTGATGCTTGGCAGTTGCAAACCGATATCGTTTCCTCACGCACTTGGCAAGTGCTTTCGCTGCGCATCGTTGATCCTGACGGTCGGTAAGCACATTTTGGCGAGAGGAAGATTGAAAGCTCGGCTTCCCGAAAGAAACATTTCAAAGCTCGACCACTGGCTTGAATGGGCAGCGGGCTAGCCGGTGGCGAATCGGGTCATCGCCCGCTCGAGCTCCAGTTCGTCGGTATTGAACGAACAATCACGACGCGCTGCGCCCTCAGTACGGCACGAATCGAGTCGGCAAGGCGAAAGCTAGAGAGTCATCCGAATGAATCCGCTAGGTTTCAGCGTTGCTGCACCTCAGCGTGTCGGATCCTCTGACAGAGCGGCCACCCCGCCTGATCAGCACCGCCCGCCCCGGTGTGCTGGAGCGGAGCCGAAAGCTAAACTGGGCGAACTGCACAATTTTTTTCCAGGATTGCCTGCCGATTTGTTTGCAAACAGCAAACCATTGATGTTTCGCGACTCTTATATAGGGACATCTCGCAAACCGCGTCGCGTTTAGGTTCTCCGAACCCGACTTTTGCATCGATCAAGACGACTCCGCATTGGGCTCTGCCTGCTCTTCGGCGAGCGCCGCAGGTCCTGTATCCGCTTGCGACGAGACCGATACGTACGCGCCTGTCGCCATCGACATCGCGCCGGCTGCCAATCCGGCCTGGCCGGTCAGCACCAGATGGCCGTGTTCGGCGTGCGCGGACGCGACGCCGATTATCAGACTTGCCGTCGAAATGATGCCGTCGTTCGCGCCAAGGACCGCCGCGCGTCGCCACCCGATCGCCTTGATTCGATGCGGTTTCTTGTGAGCCTTGGGCGTTGGCGGACCCTAGCGATCTCGACCCTGATCACGCGACGGGCCTGCGTGGGGCAGCATCCTTTGCAGCACATGGTCCTTCAGGACAAAGCGGTGGAACAGCGCTGCGACGACATGCAGACAAATCAACGCGAAGAGCACCCATGCGAGGATGCCGTGCACATCCCCCATTGCGTGGCCGAAGGCCGAGCCCGGTTCGCTCAGCGCCGGATAGGACACCACGCCCGGCAAGCGGACCGTCCAGCCTCGTGAGGACGCGTTGATCCAGCCGAGCAGCGGCACCAGCACCAGGGCGGCGTAGAGGAGAACATGCGTTATGCGCGAGACGACGCTGAGTAGCGGTGGCAGTTCATCCGGCGTGGGCCAATGCGTCAATCGCCAGATCACCCGGATTGCAATGACGGCGACGAGCGTCGCGCCCACCCCAAGATGCCACGCGATCAGATCAACCGGCTGCGTGTCTTTGTGAACGTCCGGCATCGTCCAGCCGATCACAAATTGCATTGCGACCAACAGGACGGTTAGCCAGTGCAGTGTGCGTGCGACCGCGTCATATGCCGGACGCTGCGTTTTGTAGACCTTCGCCATTCTTGCTCCTCAAGTTGTCACGACTTGATGAATTGATGGGGATGCGCAGCCTGCGAATCTTGAGTTGATGGCCTGAAAGAAGCACTACGCAAATCCGATAGATGCTAGCGACTTTATCTTAAGGAAAGCTGACGCCGGGGAGGGGCGATTCGGACGCTCGACTCCGCTGCTATTCCCGCACGACCGCCAACGGGGGTCAGCACGACCGAAGCCGGGAGCCCGAGGTTTTCCACTTGAATCACGGAATAGTTTGCGCATTTAACAGGCAACGTCATGGCCGGTTTATTGCTGTTCGTCCCGTGCACCGTCGATTAACGCTCTTCACTCGGAACCTACATGCGCCTGCTAAACCGTCTGGCTATTTCACTGGTTTTTCCGCTGGCCTCTTGTGCGATTGGGCCATCAGCTTCAAGCAACGCCGGCTTCGGCTCGTCGCCCGTCATGCCGGCTCCGGAATCGTCCTTGATTCCGATGGTCAACATCGCGCCTGTTCAGGCGCGCCCCGACGGTTTCACGCCCACTGCTCCCGCAGGCTTTCGCGTCACGGAGTTTGCCGGTGGCCTCGCCCACCCGCGCTGGCTTTACACGCTGCCCAATGGTGACGTGCTGGTCGCGGAAAGCGACGCGCCAAACGAACACGATAAAGGCAGCGGCCTGTTCGGCTGGGTCAGAAAGCAGGTCATGAAGCGCGCCGGCGCCGGTGTGCCGAGCCCCGATCGCATTGTGCTGTTGCGCGATGTGGATGGCAGCGGCGTCGCGAGGACTCAGACCGTGTTTCTGGGTGGCCTCCACTCGCCGTTCGGGATGGCGCTCATCGGCAATCAACTCTATGTTGCCGATACGGACGCTCTGCTGCGTTTCAACTATGTGACGGGCACCACCCAGATAACAAGCCTCGGGGTCAAGGTTGCCGACTTGCCGGCAGGGCCGATCAACCATCACTGGACCAAGAACATCCTGGCCGATCGGTCCGGCAAGCATCTGTACATCACGGTGGGATCGAACAGCAACGCGGGGGAAAATGGAGTCGACGCCGAAGAAGGTCGAGCGCGCATCCTCGTGTTCAACATCGACACCGGTCATGTGCGGCCCTATGCGACTGGATTGCGTAACGCCAACGGACTTGCCTGGCAACCGGACAGCGGCGCGTTGTGGACGGCAGTCAATGAGCGAGACGATCTCGGCAACAATCTTGTCCCCGACTACATGACCGCCGTGAAAGATGGCGCTTTCTATGGCTTTCCCTACAGCTATTACGGCCAGCACATTGACACCCGCGTCAAACCGCAATGCCCCGATCTGGTTGCAAAGGCCATCGTGCCGGACTATGCGCTCGGCAATCATACGGCTTCGCTCGGTCTGGTCTTTTACGACCGGACGCTTTTTCCGCTTCATTATCGTGGAGGTGCATTTGTTGGCCAGCATGGATCATGGAACCGTAAACCGCGTACCGGCTACAAGGTGGTGTTCGTGCCATTTGTCGATGGAAAACCTGCTGGCTTGCCTGAGGATTTCCTGAGCGGCTTTCTGACGGCAAACGGCCACGCGGTGGGCCGACCCGTTGGCGTCGCACTGGACGCGCATGGTGCCTTGCTTGTGGCTGACGACGTCGGCAACGCGGTATGGCGAGTAGCGCCGCGTACCGACGACAGATCAGCTGACGTCGCGCCGACAGGTAAATGACACAGCCCTGGCCGGTTTGATCGGCAACCGGGCGACCGCAAGGTTACCGTGCCGATTAGAACCGCTCCATCAGTCAAAGCAGCACGCCGGTGGCGTCACTTCAAAAGACGGGGACCCGGAACTGGGTCCCGGTGACGCTCTGCAGTAAAGTGCCAGCGTTGTCGTGATTCGGCAGTTTGTGGTGATTGATCGGACATCCGCCTCGCTGCGTGAGCCATCTCTCTGAACGAAGGCTGGTTCCGCACCTCTCCGTCCGGTTGGAGGCACACAATCGACCGAAAGCGGAGCTCCTGTAGAGTTGAGGCATCAGCAGTAGTACTGATTTGAAGAGGTACCGAAAGATCGGTGGCGAGGGGATGCACAATCATGAGGTACTTCCTAAAAGCATTGAAGCACGCGCCGGCCTAGCGTTCTCGACGCCACGCCAGGCAAGCACTGCATCAAACAGCATTGAGCGGGATCTTGAGGTAACGGATTCCGTTTTCTTCCGGCGGAGGAAGGTCGCCCGCCCGGACGTTGACCTGTACCGCCGGCAATATCAGCGTGGGCATCGCCAAGGTCGCATCGCGTGCCTGACGCATCTCCACGAACTGCTCCTCACTCACGCCCTCATGCACATGGATGTTGCCATCGCGCTGCGCACCCACTGTCGTTTCCCATGTGGGTTCGCGCCCCACGGGCGGATAGTCGTGGCACATGAAGAGCCGTGTGTGCGACGGCAGGTCCAGCAGTTTGCGTATGGAGCGATAGAGCTCGTGCGCATCGCCGCCCGGAAAGTCACAACGAGCAGTGCCCACGTCCGGCATGAAGAGCGTATCGCCGACGAATACGGCGTCGCCGATCCGGTAGGCAATGTCAGCTGGCGTGTGACCGGGCACATGCATCGCCTTTCCTGTCAAGCCTCCGATGGCAAACGTTTCGCCATCGGCGAAAAGATGGTCGAACTGCGACCCATCGAGGCGAAACTCAGGCTCCAGGTTGAAAAGCTTCTTGAACACGCCTTGCACTCGGCAGATGTTCTTGCCGATCGCGATGTGGCCACCGACTTCTCGCTTGAGATACGTGGCGGCGGAGAGATGGTCGGCGTGCGCATGGGTCTCCAGAATCCACTCGACACGCAGCCCGCGCTCGCGCACGAAAGCAATCACCTTGTCGGCACTGGCCGTAGACGTGCGGCCCGATTTCGGGTCGTAATCCAGCACTGAGTCAATAATCGCGCACGCTGAATCACCTTCCTCGTAAACCACGTAGGTCACGGTCCAGGTCGCTGAGTCGAAGAACGGGTGAATGATGGGCTTCATGTGGAGCTCCTTGGATGCGCGCATTCTATTCACAAACATTATGTTTTGCAATATACTATGTTCAGATAGATCGTGAACATTTTATGAAACCCTCCAATCCCAATCCGACGCTCGATTTGGCCACGATGCAGGCCGGCGCCGCAAATGCATGCGCCCTGTTGAAGGTTCTCGCCAACCCGGACCGCCTGCTCCTGATGTGCCAGCTTTCCCAAGGAGAGCTGTCCGTCGGCGAAGTGGAGCAACTGCTCGGCATCCGGCAACCCACCCTCTCGCAGCAGTTGGGCGTGTTGCGGGAAAGCGGCCTGGTGAATACGCGCCGCGAGGGCAAAAACATCTTCTATTCGGTGGCCAGTCCGCAAGCCCTCGCGGTGATGGCGGTACTTTATGAACAATTCTGCCCGCAGCAGTAAGGGGATCCATTATGCTGATTGACGTCATCCATTTCACACCCGGCATGTCGCTGGCGGGGGGACTCGTGATCGGCATCGCCGCCGCAGTGCTCGTGCTTTGCAACGGCCGAATCGCGGGAATAAGCGGCATCATCGGCGGCCTGCTGAGCTGGCCGCGCAATGACATTGGCTGGCGGATTGCATTCCTCACCGGTCTGCTAGGCGCGCCCGTCGCAGCAAGCGTCCTCGGCAGGCCCACTCACGTGGACATTGAAGCAGGCTGGGGAGCTATCCTCGCTGCCGGGTTTCTCGTGGGTATTGGCACCCGCTACGCCAGCGGCTGTACCAGCGGTCACGGCGTCTGCGGCCTGTCGCGTGGGTCGGTGCGCTCGCTGGCCGCAACCGCTACCTTCATGTTGGCCGGAATCGTGACTGTTTTCGTGGAACGTCACCTGATCGGAGGCTGATATGACTGCCCTCATGACACGCCTCGCGGCACTACTCGCTGGATTGCTTTTCGGTATTGGGTTGATGGTCTCCGGCATGGCGACTCCCGCCAAGGTGCTGAGTTTCCTCGATCTCGCGGGCCGCTGGGATCCATCGCTTGCCTTTGTGATGGCCGGTGCCATCGCGGTCGGCTCTCTGGCATTTTTTGTCGCGAATCGCCGAAACAGTTCGCTCCTTGGAGCGCCTATGCAACTTCCGGCCGGCACGGCCATCACGTCGAGACTAATCTTCGGCAGCGCTGTTTTCGGTATCGGCTGGGGCTTAGCCGGATTTTGCCCAGGCCCGGCATTGATCGCGCTCGGCGCGGGCTATCCGAAAGCCGTCGGTTTCGTGGCGGCGATGATCGCTGGCATGGTCATCTTCGAACTCGCGGAGCGGGCGAAAGCGACCATGCAACGGGCATGAATACGCACCTCGTCAACCGCCCAGCGTGGAATAACCCATTTGCACGCAACAGCGCTCACGGGGCGAATGAACTGGCAGGTCGGTGTGCCTCTCGCCGCGGGCGCGATGATCGGCATGCTAGGCGGCAGGCTTATCGGGAATCGTTTGCGGTCAACGACATTTTAGTGCCGGCAGACCCATTATTCAGATTGAAGATGCTGTTATACCGCTGCCTCCGTCGATTTTCTTGTTGGCGGTGATTGCCGCTCTGTCGGTTGCCGATGTGCTCGGCCTCGGGCGCGCTACCGCCGAGGCAGACGTCGCGATTGTGATTTGTGTCGGCTCGCTTGTCGCTCGAGTGGCATTCGTTGCACGCTATGTTTCCGACTACGATGACCTTTTGCAAGCCTGGATGTACGAGACCTCGCATTCGACGCTCCGACCGGATTGCTTGGATCATTGCTTATCTTAGCCTGACGTCTGACAAGAAAGTATGCTCATCGCCTTTCGGTAATTGTCGCACTCCTTGCCGGTACGGCCATCTTAGCAGAGCAGCGGCTCCGACCAGCTGTCCGACTCGCCAGCGCTGCAGGTGGATCGCCGGCCGGAAGCGACGACGCGTTTTCTGGTAGACAGCAAGCCTCTGATTTTGAACATTATTAATTTAGTGCCGGAAGGCAAGGCCTTCTCGTAGATAGAGCGCCTTAACCCGGAAATTACACCGAAATCAAAGCCACCCCTTCCTTTGCCTGTCAGATGCAGCCAGTCATCACCGTGAGCATCGCGCTGGACGCCGCCGAGGTTTGTGCCAACCAGTTCCCCGGCACGGAGTCCTGTTGCATACGCGAAGTCGAGCAGGAAGCGCAGGCGCTGGGCCGCTGGCGCCTCCCAGCCATACGACCATTCCAGACCATCGGCCACCGCGCGAACCAGCAGCCACTCGCCTTCGGAGAAACCGCGGGACGCATCGAGCGCTGTGGCGCGCGCACCGCCACGCACCCTGATGCCGGCAAACGGGTTCGCTAGCAGATAACGTTGCTCGATCAACCACCTGAACAGTGCGCCGAGCACCGACAGCGCGTACGCAACCGAGCGCGCCGACAGGCCGCGTGCGAAAGGCCGCCATTCGGCAGAAGTGCGCGGCCGGGGCGGACCGACCCAGCGACCGTGTGGTGTCGGCCGGCGCAGGAAGGCGCGGTAGGCGACCGCATCGTCCGTGGTGAGCGACGAGAGCGCCCGTTCGCGCTCGACAACGGCCCAAAGGATCAGGCGTTCCGCCTCCTTGCGATAGGTACGTTGCGTGGCCGGTGCTTCGTGCAGCGACAACCAGGCCTGAACGGCTTCGTAGTCGTTCGTGGCATCGAGCGTGCATGTCGCTTGCGGTGCGCGAAAGGTGCCCTGCGAGCCGTTGACTTCTTCTGGCAGCCGTAGCGATTCCCAAGGGACGACGATTGCCGGTTGTGTCATGGCGACCAGTTGGCGGGCGCGCTCCGTCAGGTGCGGGCAGGCGGCGAAGAAAGCTTCGATCCGCCGGGCGCTGGCGGACCCCAGACCGGGAACCACAACCCACCAGCGTCGCCGGCGCGGAATGCGTACCGTCAGGTCCGCCAGTGTATTGATGCCCCGTGCGCGCAAGGCGCTGACCGCGCGTGACGTAAACCACAGGCCGACGTCGTCACTGATGTGCGGCTCGGGCACGGGCTGTGACCGCAGGAACTCGATCGTCTGGCCGACAGCGCTCGCCCGCTTTAACCGCTCACCAACGGGATGCTGGAACAGGACCGCCAGATCGTCGCGCTGGCGACTGTGCGCAAAGGCGGCAAGCTGACGCCGGATTCGACCAAGGATGCCGCGCGCGGACTGGCCGTCGGCTCTGGTGGAGGACAGGTAGCGGGCGACAGCCGCGCGGGCTGTCAGGCCTGCGTACCAAGCCCGCAGCGCGGCGAGCGACGCAGCATCGGGGAAGTGCGGCGAGGCAGGTGCAGCGAGCGCAGGCGCCGGAGACTGACGCGTTTTCATGCCTTCCAGTTTAGACACGAAATCAAGCGATTACGATAAGAAAACTTATCGCAACGCCCCGCCAAGAAGCACGTCTGTAACCGGAGCCATGCTTCGGCAGGTCTCGATCCTCGAACAGCGGCTGTCCGGCGGGCGGACGCCATTAACTCATGACGGCCCACTCTTGCAAGAAGACTTTCCCACTCCGGTCACGCAGCGAACGTCGAGTTTCGAATGGAATGCCAGTCAACGGCCATTCGCGACCTCACCCGATCGGCTACAAGAGCCGCTCGGGGATCGCGTAGATCTGATATTAGCGAGTAGTTGCTACGCAGCGCGGGCGCGGAGAGTAGCCGAATCGCCCACGTCGAACGCGGCGACTTGTCGGACTAGGTGAGTCGCCTGTTCTCGAAGTGCAGAGGCCGCCGCGGCAGCCTGCTCGACCAGAGCCGCGTTTTGCTGCGTCACCTCGTCCATTTGCGCGATCGCCTGATTCACCTGCTCAATGCCTTGATGCTGTTCGTCGGATGCCGAGGCGATTTCACCCATGAGATCCGTCAGATGGCGCACCGAGGAGACGACTTCGCTGATTGTGCGGCCGGACTCGTCGACCTGCGCCTGACCGGCTTCGACGCTCGCCACTGACTCATCGATCAGTTCCTTGATCTCCTTAGCGGCAGCCGCGGACCGTTGTGCCAAGGCTCGCACTTCGCTCGCCACGACAGCGAAGCCCTTTCCTTGCTCGCCAGCCCGCGCGGCCTCAACCGCTGCATTGAGCGCAAGAATGTTCGTCTGGAACGCGATGCCGTCGATCGTGCCGATGATGTCGGCAACCTTCGCTGACCGGTTTGAGATCTGGTGCATCGTTTGTACGACACGCTCGACCACCCGGCCACTGTGCGCCGCGACTTCGGAGGCTCTTTGTGCAAGCAGAGTCCCCTCTTTCGCGCTGTCGGCATTCCGGCGCACCGTGGCGGTCAGCTCTTCCATGCTCGAAGCCGTTTCCTCAAGCGCCGCAGCCTGTTCTTCCGTTCGCGAGCTAAGATCGACGTTGCCGGTCGCAATCTCATTGGAAGCCATCGCAATCTCGTCCGATCCTTTCCGAACGTCGGTGACGACTTTGCGCAGACTGTCGTTCATTTCACGCAAAGCAGCGAGCAGCTGCCCCGTTTCGTCTTCACGCGTGACAGCGATGTCACGCGTGAGATCTCCCTTTGCAACTGTAGCGGCGATCTCTACCGCATCGGCAATCGGAGCAGTGATGCTCCTTGTGATGACCCAGCCTGCGCCAATGCTCATCAGGAGAGCCGCTGCGCCCAGGCCGATCAGGAGGATGCGACTTTCGCTGGCGATCTCGCCGATCGAGGCCGTCGCCTGGCGCGTCGCGGTCACCTGAAACTGGTTGATGTCGTCGAGCGTAGCCGTATAGCCCTTATAGATAGGAAACAAGTCATTGTTCAGGCGCTGAATCGCGTCGACGCGCTTTCCTTGTGTCTGCAACTGCAAAACGTTGGCGATTTCGCGGTCATAGTCCGCGCTGTACTTCAGAAGCTGCTCGCGCACATCGGGACGTGCGAGCGTCGACGAAAGTCGTTGCATCGTTTCGCGCGTGATACCGCGCGCCGAGCTGATCCGTGCAAGGGAAGCTTTCGTCACTTCGGGGTCGTCGTTTAGAAGCAAATTCCGCACAGCGACTGCCATGGAGTCCAACTGCTGTCTGATTAAATTCGCATTCAAAAGGCGGGGCAGATTGGCTTGCTCAACACTTGCCGCTTGTTCGTTAAGACGTCCAAGCATCGCGATACCGACACCGATCGTGATCGCCGCAAGCAAAAGGACGACCGCAAACCCCGCTGTCATTCGGGTCCTGATTCTAAGATTCGTGAACTGCATGTATTTTCCGAGCTTTTAGACAAAAAGAGGGGGCGAGGAGGATGAACGAGCGAACTCCTCGTGAGTTCGTTCGAAAACCCGGCGCGCTGGCGTTTTTAACGGCGCTCGTAGCGGAAACTGGAGTCTCGCAGTGTTTGTGCCGAGTGCGGCAAATTGCCCACCTTAATGTACGGACCTGCTCAGTCGAGAAAATGCGTCGATACAGGGAAGAAAATTACTTTGTCTAGTTTCCGGAGCCAGTAGGTGCGCTGCTTGTCGCACCGTCGAAGGCAGGGCGAACAGCCGAACGATGAAGTGCTAGTTTGGGAGCAACGGAAAAGCCGGTCGCGTCGCATTTGCATCCGTTGTTGAGAAGTGGGTCTGCTAATTGCTGCAACGCGCTCACGTTGATTTGCCAAAAAAGCAATTAAAACCCAGCGGACTGTTCGACTATTAAGGATTAATAGCGGCGGTAGTTATAATTTGTTCAGCTAGTGCCTTCGGCGGAGTAGCAATGAAGAATAACAGGCTGGAGATGATAAGGGTCATACAAGGTCGGTTGCTTTTCGTCGTCGCTGTGTTTGCGGCGACCGTTCTGCTCAGTGAAAGAGTCGAAGCCGCGCCCATCGAACGCGCGCCCGACACGATGCAGGCCCGCGTCATGGGATGCGCCACCTGCCACGGCGCGCACGGCGAGGGCACGGACAACGACTACTTCCCGCGTCTTTCCGGCAAGCCCGCAGGCTATCTCTACAACCAGTTGCTCGCATTTCGCGACGGGCGCCGCAAGTACCCGCCGATGAACTACCTGCTCGCGTATCTGCCCGATGCGTATCTGAAGCAGATCGCCGATTACTTCGCCGCCGAGCGTCCGCCGTTCCCGCCGCCCGCGCCCGTCACCGTCGACGCCAAAACGCTCGACCTCGGCAAGACGCTCGTGATGAAGGGCGATCCCTCGCGCAAGGTGCCGGCGTGCGTGAGTTGCCACGGCGCGTCGATGACCGGCATGGAGCCCGCGATTCCCGGCCTGCTCGGCCTGCACGCGGACTACATCAGCGCGCAACTGGGCGCATGGCGCTACGGCACGCGCACGACCTTCGCGCCTGACTGCATGCGTCAGGTCTCGCAGCTTCTGAGCGAACGCGACATCACCGCGATCTCCGCCTATCTCGCCTCGCTGCCTGCGCCGGCCAATCCGGCGCCGGTCGCGGCCGGTTCATTGAAGATGCCGCTGGCGTGCGGCAGCGTTACCAACTGAAGAGGACCCGACGTGCTTCGTTTCCGACAACTTGGGGCGCTTGCCGTGACGGTCCTGATCGCAGCCCTGGCCGGACATGTGCAGAACGCGGCGGCGCAGGCGAAGACTTTCGATGCCGCGACCGTCAAGCGCGGCGAGTACCTGGCGCGCGCGGGCGATTGCATCGCATGCCACACGCTGCCAGCGGGCAAGATCTTCGGCGGCGGCCGCCCGATGGAAACGCCGTTCGGCACGCTCTTCACGCCGAACATCTCGTCGGACAAGGAGACGGGACTCGGCCAATGGACCGCCGACGAGTTCTACAACATGATGCACACGGGCCGCTCGCGCGACGGCTCGCTGCTGTATCCGGCGATGCCGTTCACTTCCTATACCAAGGTCACGCGCGCCGACTCCGACGCCATCTATGCGTTTCTGATGTCGACGCCGCCCGTGCATCAGCCGAACCGTCAGCATGAACTGCGCTTCCCGTTCAACCGGCGCGAACTGCTGCTCGGCTGGCGGTCGCTGTTCTTCAAGCAGGGCGAGTATCAGCCGGACCCGAAGCAGTCCGTCGAATGGAATCGCGGCGCGTATCTCGTCGAAGGACTCGGGCATTGCTCGATGTGCCATACCGCGATCAACGCGCTCGGCGGCAATGTGTCGTCGAAAGCGTTCGAGGGCGGGCTGATCCCGATCCAGAACTGGTATGCGCCTTCGCTCACGTCGAACCGCGAGGCGGGGCTGGGCGACTGGAGCATCGAGGATATCGTCGGGCTGCTGCATGCGGGCGTGAGCAATCGCGGCGCGGTGTACGGACCGATGGCCGAGGTCGTCTATGACAGCCTGCAATATCTGAGCGAAGAAGACGTGCGCGCGATGGCCGTCTATCTGAAAGCGCTGCCCGCGCGCGCCGGCGACAAGTCCGAGCCGCCGACTCAGGCCGCCACCGAGCAGCGCACGAGCCTCTCGCCGCTCGGCAAAAAAATCTACGACGCGCAATGCGCCGAATGCCACGCCGCGCAGGGACAGGGCAAGCCGCCGGACTTTCCGCCGCTCGCGAACAATCAGTCCATCGTGATGAGTTCCGCGGTGAACCCGATTCGCATGGTGCTGAACGGCGGCTATCCGCCCGGCACGTTCAAGAACCCGAAGCCGTATGGCATGCCGCCGTTCGCGCAGTCGCTGTCGGATGTGGAGGTCGCGGCGGTCGTCACGTATATCCGCACGGCGTGGGGCAATCGCGGCGCGCCGGTATCGGTGAAGGAAGTGAACGAGTTGCGCTCCGCACCACTTTATTGAGCATCGACGACACCATGAACGAAGATCAAAGCGAAGACGCGAAGCTCGACGAAATCGTGAGAAGCGGCCCCGCCGGCGCGCTCGCGGTCGCGGGCGTCGCGACGGCCATCGTCATCGGAAGCTGGTTCGTCTTTTACTTCGCCGTGTTCCTGCCGCGCGGCGTCATTCAGTGAACCCATGGCCATTCATCCGCATTCACACGAAGTCGCCGAACGCGTCGAGAAACGCTGGGCGATGCTCGTCATCGCGATCGTCGTCGTGCTCGTCGCGATGGTCGTCTACACCGGCCTGCACTGGGCGATGATGCCGCCTTCGCGCGTCGAGACCGTGCGGCCCGAAACGCTGCACGTGTCGGGCGAATTCATCGAAAGCAATCTCGGCACCGCGCCCGAAAGCGACGGCTCGGTGACGGTGCGCGTCGTGGCGCAGCAGTACTCGTTCACGCCGCAGTGCATCCTCGTGCCCGCCGGCGTGCCGGTCACGTTCCGCGCGACGAGCTCGGATGTCGTGCACGGCTTTCTCATCACGAAGACGAACATCAATTCGATGCTCGAGCCGGGTTATGTCTCGACCTTCAAGACCACGTTCGACGAACCCGGCGACCATCTGATGCCGTGCCACGAGTTCTGCGGCGTCGGGCATCACGGCATGTGGGCGCATGTGAAGGTGATCGATCGCAACGAGTTCATGCAGATGGCCGGGCAGTTGCCGGCCGATTCGCGGAGACTGTCCTGTGTTAAATAGCAAGCGCCTCATCCTCGCGCACTTCTGGCTGGCGTTCATCGCGTTCGGCGTCGCGCTCGTGCTCGGCGCGTGGCAGATGTTCGCGCGCAGCCCGCTTTTCGCGGGGCTGCAGAATCCCGAGATCTACTATCGCTCGGTGACGGCTCACGGCTCCGCGATGGGCTACGTGTTCCCGACGCTCATCGCGATGGGCTTCGGCTATGCGGTCACGGAGCTTTCGCTCAAGCGCACGCTCGTGGGCCTGCGCTGGGCGTGGGCCGGCTTCTGGCTCGTCGCGGTCGGCTCGGTGATGGCGATGATTCCGGTCGCGATGGGCCTAGCCTCCGTGCTCTACACGTTCTATCCGCCGATGATCGGCAGCGCGTTCTACTACCTCGGCGTGGTGCTCGTCGTGGTCGGCTCGTGGATCTGGGTCGCGCTGATGTCGGTGAATCTGCACGCTTGGAAGCGCGACAATCGCGGCACGACCGTGCCGTTGCCGATGTTCGCCACGGTCGCGGGCGCGTACCTGTGGGGCTGGACGGCGGTAGGCGCGGCCATCGAAGTGCTGTTCATGATCCTGCCGGTGGCGCTCGGCTGGAAGTCGACGATCGACGCCGGCCTCGCGCGCGTCTTCTTCTCGTGGACGCTGCATGCCATCGTCTATTTCTGGCTGATGCCCGCGTATATCGCGTATTACACGATCATTCCGCGCGCCATCGGCGGACGCCTCTATAGCGATGCGATGGCGCGCATCTCGTTCATCCTGTTCCTCGTGGTGTCGATGCCCATCGGCATTCACCACCTGTTCGCCGACCCGCAAGTGGGCTCGGGCTTCAAGTTCATGCATTCGGTGTTCACCGCGCTCGTCGCCGTGCCGACGCTTCTGACCGTGTTCACCATCTGCGCATCGGTAGAGATCGCGGCGCGGCTGCGTGGCGGCAAGGGCGCGTTCGGCTGGGTCAGGGCGCTGCCGTGGAGCAACCCGATGATGCTGGCCGTCGCGTTCTCGTTCGTGATGCTCGGCTTCGGCGGGGCGGGCGGTCTCATCAACATGAGTTATCAGCTCGATTCGACCGTGCACAACACCCAATGGGTCACGGGGCACTTCCATCTGATTTTCGCGGGCGCGATCGTCATCATGTACTTCGCAATCGCCTATGACCTGTGGCCGCATCTCACCGGCCGCGCGCTGCAGAGCATCAGGCTCATGCGCTGGCAACTGTGGCTGTGGTTCATCGGCATGATCGTGCTGACGTTCCCGTGGCACTACACGGGCATTCTCGGCATGCCTCGCCGCATGGCGTTCTATGACTACGGCGACCCGCAGATCGCGCATCAGGCGGCGTCGGTCATCATGTCGGTGGTCGGCGGTTTCATTCTTGTCGTGTCGGCGGTGCTGTTCTTCGTCGTGCTGATACGCGGGCACCGGGCGCCGCGAGTGAGCGTCGAGCAATATACGTTCAGCCGTGCGGTGCACGAGCCGCGCACGATTCCGGTCGCGCTCAACAGCTTCGCGCTGTGGCTCGCGCTGATGATCGGCCTCACGCTCGTGAACTACGGCTATCCGATTGCGCAGCTTCTCGCGCGCTCCGATACCTCCGTGCCCGCCGTTCCCATCGGAGCGCAGCGATGAGCGACGAGCGCCTCTTCACCTTCCGCAATCGCTGGTTCGCGGCCAGCGTCCTGGGCACCATCGGCATCGCGGCGGTATCGGCGGTGATCGGCTTCGTCTGGCTGCCGTCCGCTCAAAGCGATGCGTCGTTCACCGGCATCTGGAACGCAATCTGCAGCGCAGCGGGCGTGCCGCGCAACTGGTATTCGGGCGAAACGAACGTCGAGCCGAAACGCAAGCTCACTGGCGTCGAAGTGACGCCGCAACTGCTCGTCAGCGCGAGCGCGAATTCCATCGGCCGCGGTGCGACGCTCGCCTTGCGATGCACGATGTGTCACGGCGAACGCGGCATGAGCGAGGCCAACTCGCCGAATCTCGCGGGGCAGTATGCGTCGGTCATCTACAAGCAGTTGATCGACTTCCAGACGGGCGCGCGCAACAACGCGGTCATGTCGCCGATGGCCGTCAATCTGAGCGATCAGGACATGCGCGATCTCGCCGTCTACTATGCGAGCCTGCCGAGGCCGCCCGCGCAGCGCAAGGTAAGCGATGCGCTCGCGCCGGCGATCGTTTCGCACGGCGCGCCGATGCGCAACATCGCGCCGTGCGCGGCCTGTCACGGCGGTATCGACAACAAGGCGGGCAGCCCGTGGATCGATGGCCTGCCGGCGGCTTACACCAAGTCGCAACTGATCGCCTTCGCCAACGGCACGCGCACCAACGACATCAACGAAGTTATGCGCAACGTCGCGCGCAACATGACGCCGGAAGAAATCGACGCGGCAGCGGCTTATTATGCGAAGGGCCTCGCTTTGAAGTGACTGAAGAAATGCGGGCCTTTATTCCGATGCTCAAACGAAAACTCTTCCCGTTTCTCCGCTTGAGCCAAGCGCGAGTCCAATTTAATCGACGGAGCAGTGTATGGTCATGTCAGTTCCGTGCACTATAAGAGCCGGTACTCGTAAGACTTCTTGGCCCGCCTACGGGGCGGTGTTGCTTAGCCTTGTTATGCTAGGCGGTATGGGTCTTCAGCGCGCCTATGCCGCGCCTGGCATCCAGGCGAGTGCCGAAGCACAAAACGATGGGCCGATAAGATACACCATTACGATGGACTCGAAGGTGTTCGGACACGAACGCGCAACGCGTACGATTCGCTCTGGCCAATCAGACGACTTCACGTGGCAGGACGTGGCCCCGAGCGTTTCCCAGCCAGTCCCGGATGCCTGCCCAGGCGCGTCCAATATTCCGCGAAGCGGCGACGGCTCGCCAGTCCGGCAGATCCAGGTTCGTCTGACGCCAGTCGTTGAGCCCGACGGTAAGGCCACCATCCAAATCATCTTTCAGGGCTATGCGCCGCGAGGAACCGACGCCGTCGCGGTCGCGGGCAAGACCTTCCAGTGCCCAACGGGCGCGTCGCATAACGAGCTCATGAGATTTTCCATGTGGACTGCCACTGGAGCCAAGAAAACCATAACGCTCGGTGATGGATCGAGATTGACGATCTCAGTGAGCAGGAAATAGTTGGGAAAATGGAACGACAAGACAGTCTGCACTCAAGGTGGTGAGGACTGTGCACTCGCCGAGGTGTTTGCTCGCCAGCTGCGCGTCGGCAACACCGCCAGCGACTGGCTGTGCACTTCGTCAAGAGACGCCCATAATCCTAAGAGTGGAGCGGCCG
The DNA here is from genome assembly GCF_023631165.1 of Caballeronia sp. AZ1_KS37. Lineage (NCBI taxonomy): Bacteria > Pseudomonadati > Pseudomonadota > Betaproteobacteria > Burkholderiales > Burkholderiaceae > Caballeronia > Caballeronia sp. AZ1_KS37. Next base: position 188,683 of record NZ_JALQDP010000043.1, read on the forward strand.
AGTCGGGGCGGCTCCTGCGGACCCCTCCGACGGCAATCGGCCAGTGCGAGACAGTCAGCGATGCCCCGAAGTTGACGCTCCAACGGCCGTTGGTCTTGAATAACGAACGCTGTTAGCTGCCCTCCGGGCAGTCAGCAACGCAGGATGGCACTTGCATTGCTCCGCATGATCTGGTGAAGCTGCCTAGCTGCACCGCCGCGTCAGGCGGTCTCGCTCAAATCGCTGTATTTGGGGACGGGCAAAGTTGGGAGGGCCAGCGCGATGCAAGCTGATAACGTTGCGGAAACCGGATTTGACATCGGTTGGGATTTCGCCCGCTTTGGTCGTGTCTTGGGCTGCGGATCTTGCGAGCACAGTGTACTGGCTGGTTACCGCGCGGGACGCCAGCATTTTCGCGTTCCGCAGCATGTCCCCGATCGCTTCGTGTCCAAATGGTTGCAGCTTCGGCTGAACGCCTTTCGACGCCGCCGAATTCTCGACGTGGAAGTAAATCCTGCCTACCTAAGAAAGATCGACTGCGAGAGGTGTCCGATCACATTGATCGACATGACACATTCTGCTTTAGTCGAAAGCGACTGGTCGGTCGATCGGATCAACAATGACGGCGCCTATGCACCCGGCAACCTTATGGTGATGTGCGTCAAAGCGAATCGAGCCAAGGGAGCCAAGAGTCTTGGGCAGGTCATCGAGCTGGCGTCGGGAAGCGCGCAGGGCGCAGTGTTCGGTCTTTCGAAACGCGAGTGGGCACGACTTGCCTGCGTGATGGTCGGCGCAGCGAACTGGACCGGGGTTAGTCCACCTCTTTCTCCGCTTCTTACCCGGCTCCCAGAGGACTCGCGAGCGCCGCTGTACTTTGTCTTTCAGCAGACGCTCCTGCTTTCGGCGCGACTAGCGACGGAGCGCAATCGGGTCATGAAGGCGCTCTATCGCTTGCACCCCTCGAGCGAGCGGTCCGCTATTTTGAGATGCGCAGTGGAAAAGCTGGCAGTGGACTTGAAGTATGCCGCTTACCCCTACGACGCCTTGGCTGGCGAACGTGTACAGCGTCCGATGAGAAGCTGGTTTACGACCGTGCCCGCAACCAGCACTCCCGGATTGCTTCAAGTGTGTTCCCAGTACTGCGCCGGGCGTTGCGAACCTGCGCCTCCGGTTGGATGGGCGCTAGAAACAAGCGGTCGCTTTTAGAGCATCCCCGGACCTGCCAGCGCCCCGTCAGTGAACAAGGCCCCATGGCGATCTTCGCACGGTGTTCGGCGGGCGACCGAGTCACTGCGTCTTGCATAGCGGGCGTGCGGCGTTCGGCGCTGCGGGCTACGCCCCTCGCAACGAAGGCTGCACAGAAGGTGTAATCTCGTTCTTTGCCTATCCGCCCGAGTTGCGAAAAATCATCTATACGACGGATGAAACGACCAGCCCGATAACCATATATTATTTGCGTTTCACCGGGGCCTTGCGGGCGGACGCCGTCAGCACATGGTCATCCGGACTCAGTTGAGTTGCAACTTGCTTATGCTCGTCGCGTCTTAATCCAACGCGACCGCCGGATCTCAGTGTTCCATTCTCGAGATACGCGACTTCCGCCACCGATCTCGATACATCCATTCGAGGGGAGCGCGAAACCAGCTTGCAGCGCCTGTGACGTTTGATCGCGTCACCGTGCACCTCGTATTGTGGCTCGCGCAGGATCGCTTCATTGCTTAATGAGCTGTCTGCCGTTCGTCGCATCTGTCGTCGATCCTTGAGCGTCCAACACTATCGCCCTCCATGCTCGCACCTGAGGCGTCGCTCACCAGCACAGCCCGAAGTTGAGCGGCCGGCACCGGACGACTAACAAAATAGCCTTGAATTGCGCTGCAGCCTTCCGACACGGCAAAGCCGAATTGTTCGGCCGTCTCCACGCCTTCCATCGTTGTCGAAAGCCCGAGACATGCGCTCATCGTGATGATCGCCCGCACGATCGCGACGCTTTCCGCATCGTGAGGAATGTTGCGAACGAATGACCGGTCGATCTTAAGCTTGTCGAATGGGAATTTGCGAATGTAGCTCAGCGACGAGTAGCCCGTGCCGAAGTCGTCCATCGAGATTCTCACATGCATGGCACGCAGATGACTCAGCGTATGAAGGGTCCGCGCCTCGTCCATAAGCAAGACGCCTTCGGTGATTTCCAGCTCCAGTCGCTGGGGCGCGAGCCCGGCCTCTTGGAGCGCCGATCCCACATTGGACGCGAGCGCCTTGTCGCGAAACTGCACCGGCGACAGATTGACAGCCACACCGATGTGCGCAGGCCACGTTGCCGCTTCCAGACATGCCGTCCGCAGGACCCAGTTGCCCAAGGGAACGATGAGGCCCGTCTCTTCGGCGATCTCGATGAACTCAGCCGGAGAAATGAGCCCGCGCTCAGGATGCCGCCAACGTACCAGCGCTTCGGCGGAAGCCATGCGCCCGGTCTTGGCATCGACGAGTGGCTGATAGTGAACGTCCAGTTGCCCATCCGCTAGTGCGCGCCGCAATCCGGCTTCCAATGCTTGTCTTTCTTGATTCTTGTCGTTCAATAAGGATTCGTAACGCCGATACGTGCCCTTCCCATCCGCTTTCGCTGCATAGAGCGCGAGATCCGCGTTACGCAGCAGTTCGGCCGGAACGCCGCCGTCTTCCGGATAAAGCGCGAAGCCGACGCTCGCGCCGAGGTGAATAGCCTGACCGTCCACGACGAAGGTCTCGCTATTGCATGCTTCGACGATGCGCACGCATAGCGCGCAGGCCGCTTCCGCATGAGCGCCGTGTTGCATCACCGCGAACTCGTCGCCGCCGAGGCGTGCCACGACGTTTTCGCCATTGACGAGCGCCCGCAAGCGAGCCGCTATCTGCACCAGGACGTTATCACCGGTGGGATGGCCGAACGTATCGTTGACCTGCTTGAAGCGATCCAGATCGACCATGATGACGGCAAATGGCTTGTCCGCATCGGCGGGAAGCGCGGTTTGCAGCGTAAGCAGTTCATAGAAGCTCGCGCGGTTCGGCAGCCCCGTGAGCGAATCGTTGAAGGCGAGCGCGCGCATCTTCGCCTCGGTGCGCAGCCGTTCCCGCTGGTCGCGCACCGCGATGACGGTCTGCAGCTTGTGGCCCAGCGGGACTTCGGAACGGAGAACGCGGACCGGAATGCTCTGCCCGGTCGCGCCGACCAGGTTTGTTTCGCGCTCCTCTTTCTCGGGCAAGCCTGCGAGGTCGATGTGCGGAAGCAGCGCGCTCACATCTCTGCCTGCAAGATCGTCCTGCGCAAAGCCCGACAGGCGCTCGATGCTGCTGTTCGACGTGACGATCACGTTGCTTTGGGTGATGAGCAGCCCTTCCAGTGCGACGTCGGCAAGGTCGCGCAGCCGTCGCCTGTCTTGCCGGATTCGCGCTTTCGCCGCGAGGTCGAATCGCCAGCCGAGCACCGCCAGCATGATCAGCGCGAGAGAGACGCCGGCGACGACGGGCGTAACGGTGCGGGGAAGAACCGCATCCGAGGGAAAGGCGACGTTCGGGTCGTACTGCAAGGTCATCGCCGCCATGCCGCAGAAATGCAGCAGTGCGATTGCGAAGAGCATCAACGGAGCGGCGAACTGGCGGATGCGGCGGTCGCGACTGGCGATCGCCAGCATGGCCACGCCGAACAGCGGCAGGCTCACCGCGATCGAGGACAGGACCAATGCGAGATCCCATGACACCGTGCCCTGCACCAGATAGGCGCTCTGTCCGATGTAGTGAAGCGCCGCCACGCCGGTCCCGATGATCAGCCCCGCCACGAACTGACGCGACCGCCGGGGACCGGCGATCGAAACGGTGACGCCCGCGCCGATGCCGACGATCGCGCAGGCCAGCGACACCGCGGTCAGGACTGGTTCGAAAGCCGCCGGCATGTGCGGCTGAAAAGCGAGCAGGACGATAAAGTGAGTCGCCCACGCCGTGCAGCCGCTCGCGACGATATTCACTATGCCCCAGTGAATCCGCACTTTGCCCGACGCGCGGGCGGCATGTCGCCCGACAGCGAACGAGGCATAGATCCCGATGGCGCATACGAGGCAAGCAAGCAGCAAAAGCGTTGCGTCGTGCGCGTGAAGCATGCAGTCGATAACTCGGAAGCCCGGTGCGTTCTTGTGGTCCATTCGTTGTCCGGTTTTTGTAGCAGGCTCGGCTGCAGCGACTCCGCCTAAATTGCGCTGTCCGCTGTGTTGGCTTGTCGTTATGCAACGCGCGAACATGGCGAATACGTTGAAGCGCCGCACCTCATATATCGGCCGGAACGAGCGCTGCTTAACGGCTGGTGAGTGGTTATCATTGCGTCTCTTTTCGGTGACTACCTTTACGACAAACAATCAGCCCGCTACGACAGCTTGTTCCTGCCGCTTCCGGGACGCGGGCCTGTAAGTAAAAGGCCATCGCCTAAGGTTTTTTTGCGTCTGCTAAACGTTTGCTTGCATTGTCCGAGTTTTGTTCATCTTCAGCCTTTCTGCTAATTGTCGTTTAACAGTCGTCAGCGCCTTTAGCGGCTGTAACCCGGAACCCATAGGAAAACAAGAAGAATGAGAACGAAGCGAATGTCTGTCAGAACGAAATTGGCTATCGGATTTGGATTGCTCACTTGTGCGGTGTTCATGGTCGCTGTGATGTCCATCGAGGCGCTCGCAAGTGCGAATCAGCGCTTTACTGCGTTCGTCTCCGAGATCAACGCGCGCGCGAATCTTGCGGAACAGGTGGGCGCTGCTGTCGACCGGCGCGCGATTGCTGCGCGCAATCTCGTGCTCGTCACGAAGCAAACAGATCGCGATCTAGAGCAAGCCGCCGTCACCGAAGCGCACCTGGACGTGCAGCGCAACCTCACGAAGCTAAAGCAACTGACGGAGACCGGCGCAGATGTCGATGCAGACGCGCGTAACCAAGTCGCCGAGATCAGCCGCGTTGAATCGCTGTACGGGCCGGTTGCACTGGGAATTGTCGACCTTGCGCTGAAGGGCCAGCATGAAGCGGCCATCGCAAAGATGAACGACGAGTGCCGGCCGCTGCTCGCGGCGCTTGTGGAAGCGACACAACGCTTCGCCGAAATGACCGACGCACACGGCGCTCGTCTCCTCGCGGAGTCCGCACAAAGCTATGCACGCTGGCGCATGTGGCTCATTGCGCTATGCGCGGGGGCTGTGGTCGCAGCGGTGGCGGCGGGCCTCGTCATCACGCGCGGCATTCTGCGCGCGCTCGGCGCGGAACCCGGCGAACTGAGCGACGTGGCCGAGCGCGTCGCAAGCGGCGATCTTGCATCCGTCGCGCGTATCGACGCCGCCCGCCAGGGCAGCGTGCTCGCCTCGATGAACGCAATGCAGGCGAACCTCGTGAAGCTGATCGCTAACGTGCGCACGTGCGCGGACAACATTGCGACCGGATCGAGCCAGATCGCGACCGGCAACCTGGACTTGTCGACGCGCACGGAGCAACAAGCGGCTTCGCTGGAGGAAACGGCATCCAGTGTCGAGCAACTGACATCGACCGTCCGTCAGAACGCCGATCACGCGCAGCAAGCCAACACACTTTCCGCGGACGCGTCCGCCGTCGCGCTAAAGGGCAATGCAGTCGTTGCCCGCATGGTCGAGACGATGTCGCAAATCAGCGAGCGCTCAGCGAAGATCGCGGACATCACGGGCATCATCGAAGGCATCGCGTTTCAGACCAACATCCTTGCGTTGAACGCGGCCGTCGAAGCCGCACGCGCTGGTGAAGAGGGACGCGGCTTCGCAGTCGTCGCATCGGAGGTGCGCAGTCTCGCGCAGCGTTCGTCGACTGCGGCAAAGGAGATTAAGGAACTGATCGGCGCTTCAGTTGATCGCGTGGCGGAAGGATCGTCGCTTGCACTCGAAGCCGGCGAAACAATGGCCGATGTCCTCGGCGCGGTCTCGAAGGTCAGCGGCATCATGAGCGAGATCGCGGCGGCTTCGCATGAACAGAGCCGCGGCATCGAGCAACTCAGTCAGGCCATCGCGCAAATGGATCAGGTGACGCAGCAGAACGCGGCGCTGGTCGAGGAATCGGCGGCGGCATCGCAATCGCTCGATGAGCAAGGGCGCCATTTGACGCGGGCCGTCTCGTTCTTCCGGCTTGCATCCGCATGATGCGGCTATGTGGGTTACTGCCTGCGTAACAACGGCGAAGGGCCAGTCAAGAAAGATGGGAAAATGCGTCTATGCAGTGCCCCCAGGATGCACGACGCACTGGGGTTTCCTTTCAGACTCCCACGCGCCTCGCACGGCGAGGTATTGCCTCTAGAGGCTATCCTGTTGGAGACAAAACTGACCGTTCCCGTTCTCAGTCTCCCATTGCCGAAACCGCGAAAATAGCCGCGACATTTCTCACGGGCCCATCAGTTTTTATGTTTGGATGCGTGGTGATGCGCGGCGCGCTGCGCCAGTTCCAGTTTCTGCCGCCAGGATCAATTCCGCCGGTAAGCGACTGCGTCGCCCAATCAGGCTGTCAAGCTCCCCAGGGTATCCCGCTCCTAGGTGTTGGACGACACAGAACGCAGCGGGAATCCCCGCAGGAAAATGAGAGAAGAGTTCCGGCAGCGATTCGACGCCACCCAAGGAGCGACCGACCACGACGCATCCAACGGCCACGACCGGCCCCGAGCCTGCCGATGTAGTCCTGGGACGGGGAGGCCTCGCTGCCAGCCGCCAAGTGGTCGTCTGGCAGCCGCCGCCCGTAGCGGCCACCAACCTGATGATGCCTCTATTCGGTTCCCCGGGGCCGACTCGGGCGAGGCGAAGCGAAACGTTCTGAGGTGAGAAGCACGCGTGCTGCCCGCCCGCCTTGACTTTCTTTGACGCTCATCAATTCAGCGAACGATGCTCAGAGGCAGCATTGATTCGTCTGGCGCTAGAAAACGACGCCCCCAGCGCTTTGCAACGCATTCCAAAAAGGCGGTGGGGCCAGTTCATGTTGCCGGGCGACATCTGCTTGGGCACCAGAGTGTTGTGGATCGGAAGAGAGGTTCAAATGCAAGTCAAGGACGTCATGCATCGCGCCATATGCATCGCTCCGGAGGATCAGTTGGCGACCGCTGTGCGCATGCTGACCGACGAGCGTATTGGTTGCTTACGCGTCTGCGAGGGCGGGAGCGTGGTCGGTATGCTGACAGATCGCGACATCGCGCTGCGCGCGATCGCCACCGCTCGTGGAGTGCACGGCACGACGGTGCGCGAGATCATGAGCGTCGGCGCCGTTTGTTGCTCACAAGACGACTCTCTGGAGGAAGCGGTTCGGTTGATGCGGCGGGTGCATTTGCGCCGGCTGGTCGTGCTCGATCGCCGATCCGCAGTCACTGGCGTCATATCCGCTGGCGATATCAGCGCACTGCGTGTTGTGCACGGTGGAATCGAGCTGATAACTCATGTTGATGGGTTTCGCTCACGGCCGCGACCATTCGAAGTTGTTTTCTACAAGGAAGTACTGGACCATGCCGGCTATCCGCATCGCAGCCAGCTAATGCGTATGTCCGTTGCGCGAAGCACGGGCGACGAAGCGGTCCGCGCCGCGATTCACCAGTTCGAAGAAATCCGCCACGTGAGTCGTTGGGATGCGCTGGCTGACGGGTATGATGTGGAGGATAAGCATTCACCGGGTGACTGCTGATAGGGCCCGGCGTTGGTAGGCCGGAGATTATCCAGTTCCGCGATTGGGCAAACGGCTGTTCGCACAGATAGCCGCCGGCACTCGCATGCCGCAACGACAGAACAGCACAACGCGGAATCCCTTGTGAATCAAGAGCCCCTTGGTCAGGTGACGCGACTTCCAAACCATGTCTACCAGCGTCCCATGATCGAGTGAAGCGGACCTTCGAACGTCACAACGAGCCCCAAGCCCAACGGCTGGTTGTGGCCGGGTTGAGGCGGAGCTGCCCGCAATTCCCTCTTCGGATAGCGGTCATTGAACAACTGAAGATGAGGCCTCGGGCATCCAAATCGGACGACGACCTCGACCGGCGGCTCATGGCGCGAACTGAGGCGTTGGTGCGCTGCCTGCCGCCCAACCCTGACAACTGACCTTCCCTCGTGACACAGTTATTTCGCTCCGGGAAGTCCTTGCCTCACAAGGCTGAGCGGGCGCGGGCATAGGTTCCCACCGCGAGGTGACAAAATTATTGGCGCAAGAGTGACACCTTTAATGCGGTCTACGGTCATGAAGCGCGGCTTTGATCGCAGCCACTTTGTCAGTATCGGTATCCATCGCGCTCGAGGGGCGCAAAACCGAGCTCGACGAAAGGATGACCGCAGAGCTATCCGCCGCGACGGCTTCTGATTGCTGAACGGAGCCTGCGGCGTAGTCTGCGCTAGTGTTCGTCGAACGGCGAACGGCAAATTCACGCGACGTATCTGCCGTGATTGAGGTCTGAATCTTCATGGTGTCGTTTCTCGCTGGCATGTGTCTTCTAACGGTTGCCTGCGTTGAAATCTTTACCATGGGAGCGACCGGGCGGCTGCTTCAAAGCAGTCGGGATCGCCCGAAAGCCTTGACGGGCAAGGACCGCGGGCATTTGCAACAAAGTGAAACAAATTGTGATTGGTGACTTACGCGGTCCTGTCGAAGATTGCCGCGAACACCGAAGAGTTCGCCTCGGTCGAAGCGGCGCTTGCCGAGGGTGGCGCAATCTGGGTGAGTTTGTCCGCAAGTGCAGCCTCGGAAAATTGCTTCACGATATAGCCGTTCGCACCGGCCTCAATCGCCGCAAGCACGTTCTCGCGCCTCTTCTCAGCGGTCACCATCAAGACAGGCAGCTCTGCGAGCTCTTCGCTCTTTCGGATTTCCTGCAGAAGGGATAGCCCGTCCATGTTGGGCATGTTCCAATCAGTTATGACCGCATCAAATTTCTGAATGCGCAACTTCTCGAGCGCTGCGACTCCATCCTCTGCTTCGTCGATCGTTGTGTACCCAATTGCCCTCAGCATTTTTCGGATCAAACTGCGCATGGTGGCCATATCATCGACTACCAGCAGACGCGTATGAGCATTTACCATCTGTGAACCCTCCCCTATCCCTTCTTTGAAACAACGCTTGCATGGCGCGGGCGACCGCCCCTGCAGGAGGCCTCCCACGAGTACATCGGCATGTAGGCGCTCCGGTTCGTGCCCAGACGCACGCTCCGTCCAGTGGGTTCCTAGGCACCGTTCGCCGGCGACCTAGGATATTGAGCGACGACCCACCGCAGCGGCCGCCGTCCGACACCCCGGCGTTCAGCGGGCCGCAAGGACATCCGATCGAAGCAACGCGTCCAATTCGACGCAAGCCTTCACGACCGACTGGATCGCGTCCTCAGACCCACGACTTGGCATGTCCGCAAGTCGGCGACGAGTTCGTGAAGTTGGACGACCATGTCTCCGACTTGCGTGCGAACCTGTCGCTTCCGGTCCGCACTGCCGGCAACCGGCGCCGGTGGCGTTCTGGCCGCTTTAGACGTCAAAGCATGAGTGAACACTTTGGCACGCCTACCACGCTTAGAATGTGGACCAGTCGCCGTCAGCCGAAGCTACGACTGCTGCCGGCTTCGGCGCGCCCACCGGCTTCAGCACTCGCGTCGTCGTCCCGGTCTTCTTGGCGAGCGCGGGTTGCGGCGCCTGAGGAGCGCGATGACTGACTTGCTGGACGGCGAGCGTCTGACCGGTGCGGAACACGCCCACGGCGGCGGTCAGTTGCTTGGCCTGGTCCTCCATCGAGCCTGCCGCGGCCGCTGCCTCCTCGACGAGCGCGGCATTCTGCTGCGTCACCTCGTCCATCTGCGCGATGGCTTGATTAACTTGCTCGATACCACGGCTCTGCTCGTTCGAAGCCGAGGCAATTTCGCCCATGATGTCGGTAACGCGCTGAATCGCGGTACCGACGCGCTGCATCGTTTCCCCTGCCCGCGCGACCAGTTCCGTTCCGGCCTGAACCCGGCCGCCAGAGGTCTCAATCAACTCTTTAATTTCCTTAGCAGCGGCCGATGATCGTTGCGCAAGGCTGCGAACCTCGCTTGCCACCACAGCAAACCCGCGGCCCTGCTCGCCCGCGCGCGCCGCTTCGACGGCCGCATTGAGTGCCAGTATGTTCGTCTGGAAGGCGATGCCCTCGATCATGCCTATGATCTCTGCAATCTTCGCAGAGCTTTGCTCAATGCCCGCCATCGTTTCAATCACCTCGCCAACAATCGCCGCGCCTTCGTTGGCTACGACGTTCGCGTTGTCGGCGAGGCCACTAGCTTGCGAGGCGTTGTCGGAGTTTTGCTTCACGGTCGACGTTAGCTCTTCCATGCTCGCAGCCGTTTCTTGCAGGGAAGCGGCTTGTTGTTCGGTGCGCGACGACAGGTCAGTGTTGCCTGCGGCGATCTGCTTACTTGCACTCGCGATCGCCTCGCTGCTCACCCGTACCGTGCCAACGGTGTCTGCCAGTTTGCTCTTCATGGTGGCAATGCCAGCAAGCAACTGCCCCATCTCGTCTTGCGTCTTAATCGTCACATCGCGCGTCAGATCGCCGGCCGAGATGTGCTCGAAGTGGCCGAGCGCTTCAGCAAGTGGCGTCATAATTGCTCGGCGAAGGAAATACCAGCCGGAGGCCGCGGCCGCGATACCAAGAATGAGGGCGACAACGCCCGAGATCCGCAAGGTCGAGAATTGCCGATCGTTCTCCGCGTCTTGATGCGCCGCATCCGTCAGTTGGAACTCCTTGAGTTTCTTGAACGCGTCGCTGGCCCGATTGTATGAGGCCGGCAGATCTTTCATGGCCAGGCGGGTCACGTCGGCCTGCTCCCGTTTCTCAATGGCCGATGCGAATGCTTCGATCTGCTTGCGCATATCTGCGCGGGCATCGACTACATCCTTTGCCAGCGCGTCTTCTTCAGGGCTGCGCGGAATGACGTCGTACTTCTTGTACCAGTCGTCGGAGTCCGCCAAAAACTTCCGGGCCCGAGCGGGCAGACCGCTGGCGTCCGGCGCGTCAGGAGCGAGCGCGTAGCGATCAAGAGCGAGTCGGGCGCGTCCAAGGTAGACGTCCGAAACACCCAGGGCGTTGATCGACGGCAAGGTGTTGTTGCTGACGTCCTTCGCCGAGGAGTTGATGGAATTCATTCCCAGCAGGCCGAACGCGACACACAGACAGAGCAAAGCGCCCAGGAACGTCATCGTGAGCGCAATTCGCGCCCGGATAGATAAAGTCATTTCTCTCTTCCAACCAGATACCGACAAAAACGATGCGACCGCGCACCGCCGCTTGCCCTTTTTTTGACGAAGGGGCAACTGTTTATCGGCGGCAGTGAGGACATCTGAACCGCGTCGTCCAGCAGCAGCGGTTATTCAATTGATTGGGGCGCTCCCCCGCGCTCCGATCACGCGCAGCGACACTGCGCGTCGGTTCCTTGACAACGGGAAGGCGCCGATATGCTAGAAAGGTCATCGATATCCGAACCAGCGAGCACGCAGACGACTTGATGCCTACAAGAAATCCGACCCATTCGCAGTTACGACTGATGGAACAGCTCGACCGAGGACTCTCCGTTGAGCAGATTGCGGCCGATCACGGCAAAAGCGTGCTGGCGGTCCGAAGACAGGTCGCGCGCATTAAGCGCCGGGTTCGCGAAGGCAACATTGCGCCCGCCCCGTTGCCGATCGAACGCGTCGCGGCAGAAGCCCGGATTTACCTCGCAGGCTTCGACGTCTTCCGCCCCGACGCGAAGGAGCACGGCGAGCACCTCAAGCAGCTCTGTCGCGATCGCGGCTTCGTTGGTCTCTATCCACTCGACGGACAAGTCCCCTGCTCGCTTCAACGGCAAGACGCTGCTCGATGGATATATGCCGCGAACATCGAACTGATTCGGTCGGCCGATATCGTCGTGGCGAACCTCGATGACTTTCGCGGGTCCGGCGAACCGGACAGCGGGACGGCTTTTGAAGTTGGTTTTGCAGCCGCTCTCGGCAAGCCGGTATGGGCGTATCGATCCAACGAAGGGACGCTTGTTGAGCGCGTGAAGGCAGCGGCGATTGGGGCCGAAGGCGGCTTCTGTGCCGGCGGCTACCTCATTGAGGACTTTGGCTTGAGCGTCAATCTGATGCTCGCGTGTTCGGCACGCATCGTCGTCGGCGGACCTGCAGCTTGCCTTGAAGCGATTCAGAGAGAGGTTGCCGGAGGTGCCCCTGTCGTTGGTGGCTCGGGGTTGGCGAAGCGTTAGCTTCGCTGTAGGGTTTGGGTTGAGCGAATTTCAGTATATCGAGTTCTATGTCTGACGATATTTGGCTTGTTGCACCCGAAGACGCCCACGTCCAATGGCAGCGGGAAGAAGCCACCGGCGCCGATCGCCGGGCGTTCGCCGACCAATCGATCGTCCAGCACTGCTCGATGTTCTCGCGCTTCAACGACTATCTGATCGCGCACCGTGCGACGGTGGCGAGCTTCGGGGCGGACCACATCGATGGATTCTTCGCCGAACTGGCGCAGGACTGCGCTTCCGGCACGACGACACGCCTGCGCTATCTAAAGCTCATTGACCGGTTCACGCGTCACCTCGTGAACATCGAATTGCGCGGTGACAATCCGGCGGCACTGATGTTGGTCAATGAGAGCTGGCCACAAGACGAGCCGACGCCGATCTATCTCTCATCGGAAGACGATGCGCGGCTACAAGCGGTGTGCGTTGCAACCGAGGGCGCGGCGTTCAAGGAACTGCGAAACACGGCGATCGTGGCGCTATTTCTCGCGTCAGGGGTCGCGGCCGCCGAACTCAAGCAGTTGCGCGTCGACGACCTCGATGTGCATGGCGAGCGCCCTACTGTCTTCGTGGACAAGCATGGGCCTCGTATGGCACGGCGGGTGCCGATCGAATCTTTCGCGGTCGACGTGCTGCGCGAATATCACAAGGCGCGCAGCCGCATTCAGGCCCCGACGCAATGGCTGTTCATAGCCACTGCGGGCGGCAAGCCGATGCTTCCGGATACGATGCTGAAATGTGTCCGCGTAGCGCTACGCCGTGCGGACCTGTCGGCGGCCGACGAGAGTCCACGCTTGCTCAGAAACACGTTTGGTCGTCGGCTGATCATCGCCGGCAAAACCAATGAGCAAGTGAGCAATCTTATGGGCCTGTCGAGCCATCGCACTGCGACTCGCCTTCGTCAAACACTTGGGTCGTGCGAGGCGTCCGAAGCACAGGCTTAGTGGCTTGCGGCCGGCGTCAGTCACAACTGGTTAGCGTCATCGCGTCATCGGTTGCCAGATGCTTTGTCACGGTCTTCCTGCGGGCCTAAACGACCGTTCGACTCCGCGCGTCGAGCCGGCGCACGCGTCACGCTGGAACCACCCTTGAGCCACCTATCAACGGCTATATAGCGGGCGGATGAAAACTCGACCATTGTCGCGACCGCTTTCGCCGTCCGTATTTGTTGCGCGATTTCGGGAGGAATTTCGCCACAGGCAATTAACACGCCCTTTCCGCTGATTGCCTGCTCTATCGTCTTCCCACGAAAGGAAAGACGTACGCGAAACGACGGCTGCTCATCTGCGTCTGGCGAGTATGCAACGTCAAGCGTCGAGTCCGCAAAGTCGGTCCATAATTCGGCGAGTCCAGGGTGCTCACTGTCCGTCAACTCCGATGCACGGTCGAACCCATCATTCACCTTGGTTATCCAGCGTCTGTCAGGGTCAATCAGGTAGCACAGAAACATGTTACCTCCTGCAGTCGGAGGCCCTCTCGGAAAGCCAGCTACGAGTTAATGACTTTGGTCGAATGGCTTGCTGCCCGGCCAAAGAACCGAGCCACGGTGTTGGGAGGCGCGGTACAGCGCGCCGTGGTGCTGACCGCCGCTTTAAGGATAGAAGCAAAAAAGAGCCCTGAGCGCGGCTTTTGCGTTCGTCAGACCAAAATTGGGATAGGAGCCGAAGCGCAGACTCGTGGACGGAACGCGGCGAAGGGGCGAGCCGTCCGGCTCATTCCGGCCAATTCCGGACGCTCGACGCCGGCTTTCTGATCGTTGACAATCTGGACACCGTTACGAATGACGTTGGCGGTCAACATCGGTAGGTTAAGCGGAACAACCACTTTCCCCGCCCCCAAGCTGTGGAATTTACATGCTCATCGTTATTGGTAGCGTTTTGCACAAGTGCTTTCACGAGGCTGGCCATATCGAGGCCGCCTATATTTTTGGCGCCACTGTAATTCACGCGTCAATTGACTCTGGAGGCGTTGCACGAACTTCGGTGCAACACAAGACCGATTTAAGCACGAAGAGTCCGGTCGCATGTGGAGGTTTCGCGGTAGAGCAACTTCTCTTCGACCGTGCACGCCTGGTCGATCAGGAGGGAAATCCGTTGTCGGTGGCCGCGTTCAGGAAGCAGGCGATGGAAAACGCACGTATGGACAAGTTCCCCTTCTACATTAAACAACCGATCGATGCCGCGGGGATCTATCCAGGGAGTCCGTATCAACCTGCCAGCGATTTGACTTGGCCCATCGAATCGGATGCCCCGTTTATGGCCTACGGGTTTCAACATATCGTTCCCAAGTTAGATTCGAGAATGCCGATTGTTGAGAAATTGGCTTGCGAGTTGTATGCACGCCGCTCGCTCACACAAATAGAGATCGAAGCGATCAGGGGTATGTCAGTGTGCTGAACTGCTGAGCGAGGTCACCGCCGACTGCCTCCTTGTTATTACCAAATAAAATGAAAGCAAAAATGAGCGAACACCAGAAACTAAGATTGCGTGAGATGGGTTGGCAATTGAATGACCTCGTTATGGACCTAAAGACGCCGGTTGATGTTGCAATGCTTCTGAGAGTTGAAGCAAGAACAAACCTGGAAGCGATGTCGCTAAGTCGCATGGTTTTAGGCGCGCTTTTCGTAAATCTCTGTAAGCTTCTAGAGATTGCAAATCACTACGGGAAGGAAGTAAGAGATCTGCCTGATGATATCCGAGTTGACCTTCTTGAGATTAAGAGAAAAATCGAGGAAAAGGGAATTTATCAGTACCGGAGCACCTACATTGCCCATGCTTTCATTCAAGAAAAGGGACAGCCCAAACGAGCATTATCGTTCAGAGAAGCCACTCAAGCACTTCAGGCAATTATTGATGAAGGGTTAACTCCAGTAATGGAGAACGTACACGCGTTCTGCCGATGGATCTACGAACAGGATGACCAAAGGTGCGTAGTCAACGTCATCTATCGAACCGTTCGTGCGGTCGAGGCCAGTCTGGGTGGGCTTGGGATTCGTGTATAGCCCGTCAAATAGGTCGAACCCGGGGTTGGACATCGGTTTTCGAAAGCCACTGGGTCTTCTTTGGGTCGCGCTCTCGCTGTCACCGTACGGCCACGGACTCCGGGCCTCATGCAAACCACATGGGACGGAAGTCGGGCACCAATGGACTTCCGACGCTCCTCCATGGAAATCGTCGACAATCATTGAAGGCGGCGGCTCTTAATCGATTGCATCAAAGCCACCGGTGGTTTGGCAGATCTCCGCTCGCCGCAAATGACTGCATATAAGGCCGCGGCAGCCCACCCCGATCAGTTGCAAAACTATTGCATACTTAACTTACATGAAATCACTTCCAAACGAAGATAAGCTTCAAGAGGGATTCGTAGATTTTTCAATGCTCTCCTTCGAGCTTTTGGAGCGCGCGGATAAGGATGGTAAATACCTAAAGTTTGCGGCCGTCAATGCGCAGATTGCTCTAGAGTTGTTCCTTAAGTTCTATTTCACAAAAAAAGGAAAACTTGATCAAATTCAGAAGAGAAAAAATGGGGTCGCGCAGAACGACTACGTCGATTTTTCGCAGATATTGAATCTTTACTACTCCACGACCACATGGTCTTTTGGAGTGAAGCGTGAGCTTGCTGACCTCTTGGATGCCAGAAACTCGATTCTGCACAGAGCGCACCACACGGGATCACTGGAAGAACTAGCCACAAGCGTGGTAAAAACACTTTATTTTATTCATAGTACATGGCATTCTGAGTTCGGTGGGCTGCTGTTTGAGAGGAGCTACGCCTTACCTTCCGATATGTCAAAAAATAGAATGTGGCGAAAAGGCGTCCGAGGATTCGTGGAGCAACTAGAAAAAATACATAGCATGGATGTCAGGCCTTGCTTGGCCTGCCAGCAGCACACTGTAATAACCGGCGAATGTTTTGGGCTGGTTGGTGCAGAGGGAATAGAGTATCTGATCTGCCTCAACTGCTTTGATTCTCTTGATGTAGAACACGAAGCGAGGTTGATTTCGTCCGCCGGTGCATTCAGTGTGAGAATTTTTACCACCCGGAAGACGGGGAGTTCAATAAAAGAGGAAGGTTTTTTTGCTCACCTGGCTGTCTAGAGTGTGCATCGGACAGATTTGAAGGCCGGGCGTAGCCCGATTTGCCACTGGCGGATCTCGCCTCATTGCGATTGGCCGCTACAGAGAAGCAGAAATGTCCCTTGTGGATCGGGTGCTGAAGTCACGGCCGCGGTCGCTGTCGTTGTGCGGTGCTCGTCAAGTGCGATCTTCAGCAACCGGCCACAAGCAGCCAATCGACTAACGCACCGAGATCGTCGACAATGCTCCGTTGAGCGGCAAACGGAACGCTACTTCGCCGTCCAGTACGTCGATCGTTATTGCTCTCCGTGGCCATCCAAAGCTACAAAGGTTGACGTACATGAGTGTTGAGGGACCAATTGAGCAGAGCGCCGGTAATTCACCAAAGCCGTAAGAACCCAATCCAAAAGCTGTACGCGTATGCGTCCGATGTGGATAAGGGGCCCGGGCAAGCCTATGCAGCATTGGCATCACTGCCTTTCGACGCGATGTGTCGCGCCGCGCGCGATTTGCGCCGAACCCTGCCTGCAAACAACGCCGTATTTGGGAAAATCTACGCAAAAGACTACGCCGATCTGTGCGATTGGTCGAACATCTATTATTCAGACCATCCTCGGCAAGACATCTATATTGCAGCGGCGGAAGTTCGTGCTTTTGCAGATGTATTGAACGAGTTCGTCCCTCTCGAAGAGGAATTGGACGGACTAGTTTTGAGCGGGGAGTTTGACGCCGCATTGTCTCTGCTTCAACGGATAGAGGTGCGTTTTGGGCTTTCGTTATGGTCACTTTCTAACCGATTTGCTCTGCTTGAACTGACGTCAGGCGTAGATGCACAGAAAGCGTTCGCCAGTGAAATCAGAAAGCGTGAGGACGTCGCAAGTGCGTTACGCACATTCTCGTACTTCTTTAGTCTCAAAGCAGAACGCGCGGTCTCTCCTGCTCGGTATCACGCCGCAGTCGCTAAGTCCTTTACGGCCGAGGGAAAAGACAGCTACTCCAGCGTATCTTATTTTAATTTTCACACCGGTTTCTACTCGAATAGCGAGATAACTAATCTTGCGGCAATACTTGTTTACGAGAGAGGTTCTCCCTTAATTGACAGATACCTGACTTTTATTCGCGTGGCGCAGCTCGCGACAATAATCTCGAATCAACAAAAACTCCTACCTCATTTTCAACATGCTATTAGAGCACTGGGCGATAAAATACGTGACGATCGCATAGAAGCCTTGCTGATGAAGCTGAACGCAGCAAACCGTATTGGAAAAAATTTCCTCGAAGAAAGAAGCGATTCCGTTCGTAGCTATCTGTCCATTGTGGATGACTATACGAAGGGGAACTACGAGTGCGTCCGCGATACAATCGATCGATTGCCCCACCGTGAAAAGGCGTCGTTAACAGACCTCTACTGCAGGTGTGCGACGAGAGTCGCAGATGCAGGACGCGGCTTTAGCCTAGTCCGTGAGCATCTGGCGGAGTTGCTCATCAAGAGCGCGCAAAGCAACCGCGCCTTTGACCAACTTATTAAATCGGTACATATGTTCGGGTACAGTAGGTGGGCTGTCCAGGTATTTGCAGTCGCGTGTCATGAAACATCAGCAACTGGCACAAATTATCGCGAAGGAACACTCGAACTAGGACTGCTCAACGGAGCGGCCGCGAGCCCCCGACTTCATGCTGCACTGTTCGGCGCACATGCGTCAGATCGCCTCGTCGCCAAGAGTTTCACGTATAGATTTTTAGCCTTCAGACCTAATGGCGACTCATTGCTTTCTGCGGGCGAGCGCGATTTAATTCCGCACACTCGCGCCGTCCGCTATCAAGCAGGTGCCATGAAGCAGAGCGGCGATCTAGATGGAGCAATCCGAGCTCTTAATGTTTTGAAGGCATCTACCGTAAAAGTAGACCTCATCGATTCTCTTGCTATCACCAGCTCCCTTCTAACATTTAACTTAGAGAAAGGCGATGTACTGGCCGCGGCACGCGTCGCAGCCGAAGCCCTTTGCAACAGGCCTCAACTCTCGGCGCGGCTCCAACTCGGAGAGGTGATCTATTTAAATAACGAGTTGTCATCTCAAGGCGGCCTTGTCAGCGGCGATATCTACATGACCGTGTGTTACGGCCTGCTCAATGAATATTACACTACCGCGTTCGAAGGTGATATTCCCATCCGGTGCGAGCAGTTTCTGCTAAGTATTGGCGTGGACCGTCCAAGTGCCATGCGATCGCGGCTAAATGACATCTCTACCGAGGTCATGGCTTTCTTCCTCTACGCAATGTGCAAGCCAGAGATTATTGACTCGCACATCGCGTACGAAACACCATCTGATGTTCTCGACGAGCGCGTGTTGATTTTGCAGTGGCTGATTGAGCTAGATGAGAGGCGTCGATCCATCTACGCCGATGAAATCGCTCAGATAACACAGAAGCAGCTTATCCGGAAGGGCGTGCAGGCGATCGAAAAAAGCCGCATCCAGGTGGATGTAGAGGGTATTCGCAATTCGTTGGATAAGGACTTCACCGAGCTTTACACACGATTTATGACATTGCCGCAGGAGATCGCGCCATATTCTGACGTCGTCATCAGGCTGGCCAGAGATCACGAGCATGGCGGCGTCGTCCTTGTTTTGCCGCGCAACGAGCGGTATAGCGCGCTACTGCAGATCGTTCAACTTGTGCGCGAGCGCTTCGTCTCGAGCAACGAGCACGGTCTCGATGTTTATCTTAGTGTTGGCATTCGCCACGGCACGCTTTCGGGACAATTACGTAGCGTGCTCGAAAAGTGGCATCTGACATCGCAAAAGGGAAGAGCCGGTGACTACGACTCGAACGAATATTGGACGAAGTGCCTCGCCGAAGACAGTGTGAGTGCGGAAGAGATTAACCGCATGGACCAAGCTCTCCGAACGCTTTCACAGTCCGTGGACGACCTAATTGCGAAGCTGCGCGACAAATGGGTGCAAATTCGTACGGAAGACAAGAATCACGATGGATTCTTCAACTTCACCGTTACGAATCAAGAGGTTCTCGAAATAGGACGCGCGATTGACCTGTCGAAAAGTTCGGCCAACGCGCTCGACTTACTGTTCGACTTTTTGTGGAGGAAAACGGACGCTAGCCTTTTAAATCTCCGAAGCGTCCTTAAAGCTGATTTTAAAACGGAATTTTCGGGCACAATAGACGTCTGCCTGACCGAAATCGGTTCTGTGGTCGAAGTGCCCAGCATCCAGCGGCTAAGAACCGCGCTATTGCGCGCCCGCACAGACGTACAAAGCGAGATAGACGATATTGCGGAGTGGTTCACACGAAATTCGGAAGTCGATGTTTCCGACTATCAGTTTGATTTTGCTGTCGACGTTGCGCAAGAGATGGTGCGTCGCTGCTATCCGCAGCATACACTACATTTGTCGCGCGCTTCTGAAAGACCGCTGACACTCCCCGGTTCAACACTGAAGGGTGTTGTGGAGATATTTTTCATTGCTCTTGACAATATGCTCAAGCATTGTGGGAAATCAGAGGGTGTCGTGTCTGCGAAGATTATTCGACAACAAGCGTGCAATTCAATGGATATCGAACTTTCGAGCATCGTCGCGCACCCGGTGAATGTCATCGACGAGAATCAAAAGTTGAAGCAACGTCTTCAATTGGTGCTGGCAGATGAAACTACCGATACAGTGCGCAGAGAGGGCGGGTCGGGATTTTTCAAAATTGCGAAGATCATTCGAATCGACTTTGCTAGTACTTTGAAATTGTGGTTCGGATACACTTCTCCGAATGAATTCTCGTTGAAAATCGGCGTTACAGGTGGGAGCCCCTTCGATGAAAATTTTAGTGGTTGAGGATGACGATAATAAGCGGCATCAGTTGGTGACATTTTTAATAGAAACCTATTGCAAATCGAAATGCACAGAAGCGAAATCGTATCAGAGCGGACTCAAAGCTATCATTCAGGAGCGCTACGATATCGTTTTTTTAGACATGACCATGCCTACATTCGATCGCGCCCCAGCAGATGGCGGCGGTAGAATTCGCCCGTTTGCAGGAAGAGACATATTTGCGCAAATTGCAAGCCGTAAAATTTCACAGCAAATTATTGTATTTACTATGTTCGAAGTACTTGGGGAAGGCGGTAATCAAGTAACTGCACGCGAGCTGGACAGGCAATTAAGTCGCTTGTACCCCCAGAACTACATGGGCCTGGTTTACTACAACGCAGCGTCAAGCGAGTGGAAGGGCCGCGTAAAAGAACTGATTAGTCAGATCAAGGAAGCTCAATGAAGCTGCATGTGCTACTCGTTGAAGACGACGACGACAAAGCGGAGGCGGTCGAAACCGTCGTGTCAGGTGCGGGACATGAAGTGAATCGAGCTAAGGATCTCGTATCCGCAAAGCGTCTACTTCTTGGCACGCATTTCGACGCGGCTATTTTGGACATCCAGATTCCTATCCGAGAGGGCGAAGAGCCCGATGCGTCGGGTGGAGGGCGGCTCATTCGTGAGATCGAACTCAATGGCCTCGTCCATCGACCCAGATATATCGTGGGACTCTCCCAATATTCGGATGCTGACGAAAGATGTGGGCAGGCGCTGTCTGAAAACGCATTCGGGTTTATCCACTACGACGGAGCGTCAAGTGTTTGGAAGGAACGGCTGCGACGATTTCTCGAGCACGTGGCTTCAGCATCCACTGTGCAAGATCTACCAGGTCAGGAAAGAACTGATCTAGCTGTCGTCTGCGCGCTTTACGACCCTGAGTTGGAGGCGATCTTGGAGCTTCCTTGTGAGTGGCGAGAAATAGACTCGACTGACGATTGCATTGTTTTTTTTCGCGGGGTAGTACATGCGAAAAGCGGGATGCGATCCGTAGTGGCGGCAGCGTGTATGGAACCGGGAATGTCGGCGGCAGCTGCGCTAACTGCCGCGACCGTGATGAGGTTTAAACCACGTTATGTCGCAATGACCGGTATTACAGGCGGTATGCGGGGCAGCTGTAACCTCGGTGATGTAGTTGCTGCGGAATCGGTCTGGGATTATACGAACGGGAAGCATGCCGTGGTCGATGGAAAACCAGCCTTCCGCCCGGCACCGCGGGTGATCGACACGAATCCGATTTTGCTATCCCAGTTGGGAAGACTCTCTCGCACCTCGGGGCTCGCGGAAAGGATAAAGGCTGGGTTCAGAGGCACTCAACCGCAGCATCCGTTGGCTCTGAAAGTGGGACCTATGTTCACTGGGACGGCTGTAGTCGCCGATAGGGACGTTTCCCAGTCTTTAGAAGCAATCAATCGAAAAGTGGTGGCCGTCGAGATGGAAGGCTACGGGGTTGCCTGCGCTGCTAAATACATTGGCCCGAATCGGCCGGAGGTCTTCATTCTCAAAGCCGTATCGGACTTTGCGGATGAGCACAAAGACGACGATTGGCACCGTTATGCCTCATATACTTCGGCCCAAATGTTGTACGAATGGGCGCTGAGATTCTTGTAATTCGAATGTGCAATTCGTTTCCTGTTGATCTTTGCCCTAAGACGCCAGGTCGGGCTCGACGAGCCCGACCGTCCGCTTCGAGGAATGCTGAACGTCTCATACGGGTCGGCAACGGCCGGCGCCGACTCGACACATCGGCGTTCGCGCGGCTACGTTGCGGAACGCAGATAGGCGTCCAGCATCTCCAAATGCATTTCGGAGATATTCTGCCGATCAGACCAGTGCGCATAATCGCGACCGGTGAACGCGTTGATAGTGAAGCGGTTTGAAGCGATGTAGTAGCCCATACCAACTAGCGTGACATAAAAGTCAAGCGGATCGATTCCGCTACGAAACTGTCCTGCATCGGCTCCGCGCGTAAGAATCGACCTGACGACTTCAACCACTGGCGAGATCGTCTCGCTGAGTTTTTCTGAAGACTTCAGGTACCGGCCCTGATGCAGGTTCTCGTTGTTGATCAGGCCGATCCATTCGGGGTTGTCCCATAGATGCGCCCAGATTGAGGTTGCGAGCGCTGCCATCGCCTCGCGAGGCTGCAGGCCGCTCAGGTGCAGCTCGCTCTCCTTCTGCGCGTAGTCGGCGTACATGGACTCCAATACGGCGACATAGAGCAGTTCCTTACTGCCGAAGTAGTAGTACAGCATTCGTTCGTTGGAGCCAGCGACTTCGGAGATTGCGTCGGTCCGCGCGCCGGCTAGTCCGAACTTAGCGAACTGGCTTTTTGCCGCTTCGAGAATGCGGCGACGAGTCCCCTCGGGATCACGCTTGACTACTAGCTTAGGCGGTTTGCTGTCCATTTTTTGTCGGTAAAGTTAGCGGCGGCATATGGCTGCTAGACATCATTATGAACGCCACATCACACCCTAGATCGGTTTGCCGCCTTGCCTTGACTTCGCTCGCCGCTCCGTAGGCTCGGTAGTGAGTCGTGACGATAGTGTCGCGGCAGCTAACGGAGGGAGCATGGCGTATCTAGGTCAATTCAGGGACATCGTCTACGCGAATGAGAAACGGGAGCCTCGCGTCGCGACTTACCGCTTGGTGCTTCGCGAAGAAAAGCCCACAGCGGCTGTTGTGGTCCACCTGCTTCGTAAGCACAACGCAGGAACCGTTCGCTTCGCGCGAGAGCAAGAACTCGACGTCGTCATCGGTCGCATTGTCGGCCAAGAGCTTCGGGGCATTCGCGTGGACCGCACGCGCGTCGTGGTGGAAACAGATCAGGGATTCACCGAGTACTCGCTCGATTTCAACGCGGCTGACCTGCCGAGCACTCGACCAGTTGGCGAACCATGGAAACCGGCGGTTGTCGCCGTTGAGTCGCGCGACATCGTCGGCGGCAGTTTGCCCATATTTGTGGACCTAGCAAGTGCCCGCCCCGTTGACGCTTGGCTGCTGAAGGTTCTGAAACAACGGTCCAAATAGGGACTTTTCGGTAAGCCCTTAAGAATTTCGCTGAGCTTTTTGTGGACGTCGATCCCGGTCGCCCTGCGGAGCCGTGGCTTATTGAAGCCCTGCGGGACTGATTAGATGCGCACAACTATTAGGCGGACCCTTAAGAACGGCTGATTTCATCCGCTAAATCAGATTTATTCCAGAACTTTCGACCGCCATGTCCTTCATGTCCTACGAACCGCCAGTCCTGTCGGATTTCATCGCCGCCGGTGACGAGATCAACCTCGCGCTGCTGGAGATCGATTCCAGAGAATTCGCCACTGCTGAGGACCGCAATCTCGCGCAACGAGCAGTGTTCACCGACGTGATGGAGAAGCGCGGCTTGCCGGATCGACGGCAAGCGGTGCTATGCCACGAGATTAGCGCCCTAGTCGCGAATCGGCCAATCATGACTAGCCTCTTCGACTTTGTTGAGCTGAAGGCGTTGTGCATGCTCCGGGTTGCGCCTTCGCTTGTCGACCGGTTCATCGCGGTAAAACGTGACAATCCAGAGTTCGGCCTAGGCGAGATCATGGCGGTGGCCGTAGAGGCGCGCGAGCACCACCAGTGGGGACACTATTGGCAGGAGTAAAGCAACGATATGCGGTCGGGGAGTGGGACTCGTTATGGGCCAGCGACCCGTACATGAAGCACCGGTTCGTGCTGGACCTCCAATCGCGCACCGTGATCGCCGGCGAGGACCGCATTCGCCGTCACTGGTGGTCGATGCGTCTTGAGCACGTCGCCTATATGCAGCAAATCCTCAACGAGACGTTCGATTTGATATGGGAAGAGCCAGAGGAGTTCGGCTTTGTTCGTCAGGCCGAGATTCCATCGTGGGCAACTAAAGCTTGGCCGTGGCCGCCATTGCCCGAGGCCGAAGAGGTCGAGAAGCTGCTGGACGGCCCGGACGTTCCGCTTGAGCGCGATGATTTGGGGCGTCTTGTCTTCCCGTTCCGCTTCGTCGCCGACGGACGCAAATAGTAGCCTCCAGCAAGCCCATCCGAGGCCTGTCGGACGAACTTGCGGCACACTGCTTCTTTTCGTTGGAAGGGCGTTCGGTGGCCAAGGCATACAAACCGACGGCGGAACAGGAAGCGGTCGTCGAAGCCGCGAGAAGCGGCGGTGATCTCAAAGTCAAAGCGTACGCGGGCGCAGGCAAGACCTCGACGCTGCGGCTCGTCGCTCAGCAGCTTACCGGCCAGCGCGGCAGCTACCTCGCATTCAACAAGGAAATCGCGGACTCGGCGCGGCGCGGCTTCCCGGCCAACGTCTCAGCGCGCACTGTCCATTCGCTCGCCTATGCAAGCGCTCCCGCGTGGCTGACCGCGCGCATCAATCTGCCGTCTGAGCCACCGCATGAACTCGCTGCCCGTTATGGCTTCGGGCCAATCGAAGTGCCGACCATCACGGGAAAGAATGCGGAGGTCGCGCCGTTCGAAATTGGCCGCATGATCGCCGACGGGCTCGGCCGGTTCTGTCGATCCGCCGACCATACGCCGCAGCCCTTCCATGTACCGGTCGACGAAAAGATCCGCGACGACGCGGCCGACTGGCTGCGCGAGCAGCTCGCACCGAGCGTTGGGCGGTTGTGGGCGGAAAGCATCAACCCCCGCGGTCTGAAGGCCATACAGCCGGACGTTTATCTGAAGGTGTGGGGACAGTCCAATCCGCGTATCAACGCCGACTTCATCTTGTTCGACGAAGCCCAGGATAGCGATGGGATCATGCTGTCCGTTCTTGCCCAGCAACGACACGCGCAGACGATCTACGTGGGCGACCCGTATCAGCAGATCTACGAGTGGCGCGGCGCGGTCAACGCGATGGCACAGATCAATGCGCCAGAGCGACCGCTGACCGAATCGTTTCGTTTCGGGCCGACCTTCGCAGGACTCGCGAGTTGTGTGCTCGCACTGCTTTGGGGAATCCACCCCGATCCGCGGCCAGCCGACCATCGGCTCGATCATGGTCGAAGATCCGTCGGTACAGCCGCCCGTGGACGCGGTGCTTTGCCGCAAGAACGCGACGGCAATCTGGCAGTTCGCGGCGGGCATTGAGATGGGGCACCGGCCAGCGCTTCGCATGAATCCGAGCGAGATCATTGCTTTTGCGGACGGCGCCGATCAGTTGCTCAACGGAAGGCGCACCTTCCGACCAATCGCCCTATCGCTATTCGAAAACTGGAAAGAAGCGCAGGCTTTCGCGCGCAGCGCGGTCGGACGCGACTTGCTGCCTGTCGTCGAGATCGTCGACGATCGCGGCACCGACTACTTGCGCGCGCTCGCTCAACGCCAAACGCCAGAAGGCCAAGCTGACTATGTCATCTCGACCATCCACCGGGCGAAGGGGCTGGAATGGAAGCGGGTGCGGATCGTCAACGACTTCCGCTTCAAGATGGTCGACGGTCGGCTGACCTTGGACGAGGACGAGATGCGGCTGCTGTATGTCGCGCTCACGCGCGCGCAACACGTGCTCGACATCTCGGATGTTCGCGACGAACTGCTTCGGCTCTTCAACGTGCCGAAGGCCGCTCGCGGATAAACGCTCAGGCCGCTTTTGCCTGCAAGGCGGCGTCTCGCTCGAGCGCGGCTTTCGCGGCCGCTTTCGTCTTGCCTGCTCGTGACGGCGGCTGGCAGATGCCACACACCATCGAATGCGACGGCTCTTGGGCGTGCGCGACGAACTTGCCGCGGCAACGTGTGCAGCCCGCAAGACGCAGAATGCCGGCGTCCTTGAAACGGATGAAGGTCCAGGCGCGCGTCAGGTCCATCTGCAACGGCTCGCCGATCATGTCGAAGTGCTCGGCATAGAGCGAGTAGGCGCGAGTCAGCAGATCCACGCGGTCCAAGCCTTTGCTGTTCGCTTCGAGAAAGGCGTAGACGTTTGCGAACATCGACGTATGGATGTTCGGCGCCCACGTCAGATACCAGTCCTCCGAGAACGGCAGCATGCCCTTGGGCGGCGATGCACCCTTCACTTCTCGATACAGACGAATGAGCCGCTCACGCGAAATCGTTGGGATTTCCGATTCCAGCACTTGCATACGTGCGCCGAGCTTGATCAGCGTGATGGCGCGCATGACTTGTGCAGCTTCCTCAGCGAGGCTCTTTGAAGGCGTAGTCGTGGTCATCATCAGGCCGCCAAAAGGACGTCGTTAGCGACGGGCGACGCCACAACGTCGTGGCTGCGACCGGCGAGGCCCGCGAGCATCGCATCCGTGCTCATGCGGAAGAAGCACAGCACTTGCGACGACGACGCGAGTTTCAGCGTCTGTTCCGGCGAAAGCTTCAGAAGCATGTCTGCCATATCCACCGAGAGACCCAAGTGCGACTGTGCCGCTTCCCGGTCCGATGCCAGAACGCGTTGCGCGAGCATGAGGTACGACATGTTCAATTCGCGGATAGCACTGAGATCGGAGGTGGTGTTCATAGCGGCAGACCAGAGAGTAATTTCGACTTGCTCGTCGCGCTGTCAATCAAGGCGCGAACGAATTGTCTGATTACAAAAGCCACTTTGCAACAAATAGTTACACAGGGTAAACGTTTGCGAGGGGAACTTAGCCTTTTCGCAATCGTTGGCGCGGAATGAGATTCTTCTCCCTCTACCGCTGTCCTCACGACGGAATATTCTTCGTTCTGAGGGTCTGTGCACCCTTTGCAGCACTGATCGCGCTTGCGCGAGCACAGTCGCCCTCATCGCGGGCGGAAACCGGCGTCGCCGAAACTAGGTAAATCATACTGATTCGGCAATTAAGACTGACGTTTTACTGCGACAAGCTTACTTGCGCTGAGAAAGTTGTTGCACTTCTCCGACATACCAAAACGCTGTCCTTCCGGTAGACTACTGTACAAACATACAGTACGGGGTTCGACATGGGAGCGTTAGCCCTCGAAGACATTCATCCAAGTTTATGGCGAGGTTCGCAACTGGCCTCTGCTCGCGTGAACGTCGTGCCGTGTGGATCTGAGACGCTTGCCGCGGAACTGCCGGGAGGTGGCTGGCCCAAGGGCGCGCTGACCGATCTGCTGGTGCAGCAGCCGGGCGTGGGTGAAATGCGATTGCTGCTGCCGGCGCTGAAGGCGGTCGCGTCACGGCGCATTGCTTTTCTGCAGCCGCCTCACCGCTTTCAACCCGAAGCGGCGGCTTACTGGGGTCTGCCTGAGACGTCGATCAACGTCGTGCGCGCTCAGAAGACCGCCGATGGGCGGTGGGCGGGTGAGCAGATTCTTCGCGCGGGGACGTTCGGCGCACTGATCTTCTGGCAAACGCATGTGCGACCTGAAGCGCTACGCCGCCTGCACCTTGCCGCGCAGACGAGCGAATCGCTGTTCTTCATGGTCCGACCGCTCGCTGCTGCGAGCGATACGTCGCCTGCCCCGCTTCGCATTGCTGTACGCCCTGCGCGCGACAGCGTTTCATTGGAGTTCGTGAAGCGCCGCGGCCCGGCGCGTGACGAGCCGCTTGTCGTTGGACTGACCCATTCGCCTATCCTGTTGAATCGCCATGCAAATGTGGATCGGCGTGTATCTGCCGCACCTCAGCCGAGAAGTCTTCCAGCCGAGCTGGTCGTCCACGAGTGAGACAACTTCCGGCTTGGTCGTGCTCGATCACGAGCGTGTCGTCGCGCTCGATCAGGCAGCGCACGACGCAGGCGTTCGCGTAGGCATGCGCAAAGGCGGCGTTCTCACGCTCGCGCCCGATGCGCGCATTCACGACAAAGACGAACTGAAGGAGCGGCAGGCGGTTGCCGATGTGGCGACCGCCCTCATGCAGTTCAGCCCGCAAGTGTCGATCGCTGAGGAGCAGACGGTTCTGGTCGACGTGTCGGCGAGCTTGCGCTTGTTCGGTGGCGTTCGCGCGCTCAGACGCGCGATCCGCGCCTCGCTCTCCGCCTTCGGCTTCACGGTGCGGATGAGCGTCGCGCCCACTGGCCAGAGTGCATGGCTCATGGCCCGCTATCGCGGCGGCCGCCGTCTCTCCATCCGCTCGCTGATGCGGCAATTGCCGCGCTTGCCCGCCTTGCTGGTGTTGGAAGCGCGACGCTATGCCGACTGGTTCGATGGTCTCGGATGCACGAGCGTCGCGGACCTGCGGCGCTTGCCGCGCGCCGGTCTTAAGAAGCGCTGCGGTACCGCGCTGCTGGATACGCTTGATCGCGCCGTGGGCGAAGCGCCTGAACTCTATGAGTGGGTACAGACGCCGCCGTCGTTCAATGCACGGATCGAGTTACCGGATCGCGTCGAGCATGCGGAAGCCGTGCTCTTCGTAGCTCGACGGCTCATCGTGCAATTGACCGGTTGGCTTGCGAGCAAACAACTGGCGCTCACGCGCTTCTCAATCGAACTCGAACACGAACGCGGGCGCGCGGCGTTGCCACCAACGACGATTGAGGTCGCGCTCGCGGAACCCACGTGGCATGAGGAACACCTGACGCGCTTGCTGAAAGAGCGGCTTGGGCGCGTCGAGCTAGCGGCCGCGGTCATCGCCGTGCGCCTCGAAGTCAATGAGGTCGAAGCCGCGGAGCCGCCGTCCGACACGCTATTCCCTGAGCCAGGCGGCAGCGCGGCCGACCATAACCGGTTGATGGAACTGCTCGTCGCGCGTCTTGGCCACGAGAACGTGTTGCGCGCGGCACCTGTGGCCGACCATCGACCCGAGATCGTATCGAACTGGGTGCCGGTCGCAAGCGACGTCAAAGGCTGTCCGCTGCCCGGCGATCAGCCGCGCCCTTCATGGCTGCTCGAAACGCCCATCCAGTTGATGACGCGCCAGCACCGGCCGTTCTACGGCAGTCCGTTGCGCACGGTATCGTCTGGTGAGCGGGTCGAAGCAGGATGGTGGGGCGGCGAGCTCGTCACGCGCGATTACTTTGTCGCAGAAGCCGACGACCACACCTGCTATTGGATCTACCGTGAGCGCGTCGGTAGTCGCGCCGAAGAAGATCCTCGATGGTTCCTGCACGGTCTGTTCGGGTGAGCGATGGACGTGTACACCTCCATGCTGCCCGGCTATGCCGAGTTGCAGTGCTTCTCCAACTTCACGTTCCTGCGCGGCGCCTCGCACTCGGAAGAACTGATTCTGCGCGCCGAGCAGCTTGGCTATCTCGCGATCGCAATCACCGACGAGTGTTCGCTCGCGGGCATCGTGCGCGCGCACGTCGCCGCGAAGGAGGCCAATATCCGGCTGATCGTCGGCGCGCACTTCCAGTTGACCAATGCCGACGGCACGCCCGCCCTCGCCTTCACGGCGCTGGCCATGAACCGCAACGGCTATGGGAATCTGTCGGAACTCATCACGCTCGCGCGCACGCGCACATCGAAGGGCACCTACCTACTGACGCCGAACGATCTGGCGCGGCCCGAAGCGCCGCACGAACATCTGAAGGGTCTGCCCGACTGCCTCGTCATCCTCTCGCCCGAATATCCGGCAAAGGAAGAGCGACTCGATGCGCAGATGGAATGGCTCGCCCGCACGTTCGAGGGCCGCTGCTGGGCGGCGCTGACGCTCCACGCCCGCGCGATGGACGACATTCATCGCGGCATAGTCGAGTACGTCGCCGACCAGCGCGCCGTTCCGGTCGTTGCCACCGGCGCTGTAACCATGCACGTACGTTCTCGCAAGCCGCTGCAGGATACGTTGACTGCCGTGCGCCTGAACCGGTCGATTGCCGAGTGCGGGTTCGAGTTAGCGCAGAACGCCGAGCAGCATTTGCGAGCACGGCTGCGGCTCGCGAATCTGTATCCGGAACGAGCGCTGGCCGAGACGTTGACGATCGCCAATCGCTGCACCTTCTCGTTGGACGAACTGCGGTACGAGTATCCCGACGAGCTAATCCCGGAAGGCACCACACCGACCGCCTACCTGCGACAGGAAACGTACATCGGCGCGCATCGCCGCTTTCCGAAGGGCATCCCGCACAAGGTTCAGACGCAGATCGAGCACGAACTCGCGCTCATCGCCGAGCTTCGGTACGAGCCGTACTTTCTGACGGTGTACGACCTTGTGCGCTTCGCGCGCAACGAGGGAATCCTTTGTCAGGGACGCGGATCAGCGGCGAACTCCGCGGTCTGCTACTGCCTGGGCGTAACGGAAGTCGATCCCGCTCGCAGCTCCATGCTGTTTGAACGCTTCATCTCGAAGGAGCGCGGCGAGCCGCCCGACATCGACGTGGACTTTGAGCACCAGCGCCGCGAAGAAGTCATCCAGTACATCTATCGCAAATACACGCGCACCCGCGCGGCATTAGCGGCCGCCGTGACGACATATCGGCCCAAGAGCGCGCTGCGGGACTCAGGCAAGGCGCTGGGCGTCGATCCGATCATCGTCGACAAGGTAGCGAAGTCGCATCACTGGTTCGATTCCAGTGCCGACCTGCTGAATCGTTTCGTTGAGTCAGGCCTCGACACGTCGACACCAATCATTCAGCAGTGGGCGAGCCTCGCGTCGCAATTGCTGAACTTCCCGCGCCATCTCTCGCAGCACACGGGCGGCTTTGTCATTGCGCGCGGCAAGCTCTCGCGGCTCGTGCCCATTGAAAACGCCGCGATGGTCGATCGCAGCGTGATTCAGTGGGACAAGGACGACCTCGAAGCGCTCGGCCTGCTCAAGATCGATGTGCTCGCGCTCGGCATGCTTTCAGCAATTCGACGCACGCTCGACCTGATCGCCAAGCAGCGCGGCGAGCCGTTTGAATTGCAGGACATTCCAGCAGAAGATCCCGCGACCTACGAAATGATTTGCCGCGCCGATACCGTCGGCGTGTTCCAAATCGAGTCCCGCGCGCAGATGAGCATGTTGCCGCGCCTGCAGCCGCGCCAGTTCTACGACCTCGTGATCGAGGTTGCGATCGTTCGTCCCGGACCGGTTCAGGGCGGCATGGTGCATCCGTACCTGCGCCGGCGGCAAGGACTGGAAGCGGTGTCGTTCCCCTCGCCCGAGATGGAGACCGCGCTGGCTCGCACGCTCGGCGTGCCGATCTTCCAGGAGCAGGTGATGCAGGTCGCGATGCTTGCCGCAGGCTTCAGCGCCGGCGAGGCCGACCAGCTTCGGCGCGCAATGGCCGCGTGGAAGCGCAAAGGCGGGCTACAGCATTACTACGACCGCATCGTGAACGGCATGCTCGATCGCGGCTACGACCGCGAGTTCGCTGAATCGATCTTCGCGCAGATCCAGGGCTTCGGCGAGTATGGCTTTCCGGAGAGCCACGCCGCGAGCTTCGCCCTGCTCGTCTATGCAAGCTGCTGGCTGAAGTGCCACGAACCGGCTGCGTTCCTGTGCGCGATGCTTAACAGTCAGCCGATGGGCTTCTACTCGCCTTCGCAACTGGTTCAGGATGCCAAGCGTCACAAGGTGCGGGTATTGCCGATCGACGTCACGGTCAGCAACTGGGATTCGTTCCTGGAAGGCGACGGCTCGATGGCGCCGGTGCGCCTCGGCATGTCGCTGATTCGGGGCATGCGGGACGAGTCCGCTGCTCGCATCGAGGCCGCGCGAGCCGTGCGTCCCTTCGAGTCGGTCAACGATCTTGCGAACCGAGGCCGCCTCGATCGCCGCGACCTGCAGCTACTAGCGGACGCGAACGCCCTTTCCTCGCTATCTGGCAACCGACGCGAGGCCCTCTGGCAGGCGGTAGCGGCGGTGCCCGACAAAGACCTGTTGCGCGCTACCACGCGCGAAGAAGAGTTGCCGATGCTCGCCGCGCCAAACGAGGCGCAGGAGATCGTCAGCGACTATCGTTCGACGGGCCTGACATTGAACCGGCACCCTCTCGCGTTGCTGCGTGAACGGCTCAGCGAAAAGAAGATATTCCCGGCGTCGAAGCTCGCCACTTATCCGAACGGTCGGCTTGCCAAGGCATGCGGGATCGTCACCGTGCGTCAGCGGCCGGGCACGGCGAATGGAGTCTTGTTTATCACGCTGGAGGATGAGACCGGCCAAATTAATGTGATCGTCTGGCCGTCTTTGGTGGAGAAGTTCCGGAGGGAAGCGCTCGGGGCTTCGCTGCTTGGCGTCTATGGCGTTTGGCAGAAGGAAGGCGAAGTAAAGCACCTTGTCGCGAATCGACTTGTCGACATGACCGAACTCCTTGGCAACTTGGCCACGTCGACCCGTAACTTCCATTGACGCACTGACGGGAACCGACCCCTTGCGGTCGGTCAGCGCATCGCTATTGTGACGTCTCGTGCGAGAAGTACACCGGTCATTCGCTGTTCGCCAAGCTAAAGAATCTGGCTGTGAGCGGAAGCGTTGAGACTTTCCTCTGTTGACTCGCGCTTTTGTCGGTTTTTCTCACCATGGGATCCCAATTGCACGACCGCGCTCATACCGACGCGCGGCCGCGAAATCTCGCCCTCAATTCTCTTCGGTCTGCACCGTCAACTTGTTCCTGACGTCGGTGACGCCGCTCACCCCTTTCGCAACCTCTGCCGCCTTCGATGCCTCGATCGCGGACGGCACCGATCCA
Source organism: Caballeronia sp. AZ1_KS37 (assembly GCF_023631165.1). NCBI lineage: Bacteria > Pseudomonadati > Pseudomonadota > Betaproteobacteria > Burkholderiales > Burkholderiaceae > Caballeronia > Caballeronia sp. AZ1_KS37. Next base: position 221,386 of record NZ_JALQDP010000043.1, read on the forward strand.
GCCAGCGTCACCACGCCACTCTTCACGCGCACGCTGAGGGCTGCCATGTCGACGCCCCCCGCCTTCCTGATCGCGCGCCGGACGTCCTTCGCCAGTTGCCTGTCGGCGGGTCTCGCCTGCGCGCCCGATGCGGGAGCTTTGCCCGGCGCGTCGCTCGCCTGACCGGGACCTTGAGCCATCGCGAGTCCGGTGGATGCCATCACCATGCACGCGATACCGACTCTTGCTGCCGTGCGAACTTTCATGCTGCTCCTCCTGTGTCTCATCGTTGTGTGTATGGATTACGAGCGTTACGACGACGCTAGCGCAACGTGGCGCTCAGGTCGTCGAGTTGTCCTGCCAGAAGCGCCGCGTCACTGGAAACACCATAGACGTAGTGATCGGGCCGCACGATTGCAGCGCCGCACTGATGCTTTTCGAACCATCCCGCGAGCACGCCTTCAGTCTCCTGCACGACCTGCCCATCGAACCCAGCGTCGCGCGGATTCGGCTGCAAGCAGGACCAATGCACGCCTAGTTCCGCCGCTTTAGCGCGCGCGCCGTCGCTGACCAGCGATGGATCGGCGACCACGACGCGCCATCCGCAGCCGATGACTTCATCGAGCAACTTCACTGCAGCAGCGTCGCGCACGCGGGGCTGCGGAAACAGCGTGCCGTTGGCCGGATGCGCCGTGCCGCTCAGCATGCCGTCGCGCAATCCGGGAACGATCTCCTGCCGCGTGACCGTGCGGATCGTCCCGCCCGCCTCGTCGATCAGACGCTGATCGCGTGCGCGAGCCGCCGCAGTATCGCGTTCGCAGATGACACGGCCGAGCGCCTTGATGCGTGTCGTCAACTCGCGAACATGCGCCTTGCGTTCCGTCTCGTAGCTGTCGAGCAATGCATCCGATGCCGCGCCCCGCATGACGGCGTCCAGCTTCCAGATCAGATTGGTCACATCGCGGATACCCTGACACATGCCCTGACCGATGAACGGAGGCTGCTGATGGGCCGCATCGCCGGCGATGAAAACGCGCCCGTGCCGCCACGCTTTCGCGACCAGCGCATGGAAGCGATAGCTCGCCGCGCGCCACAACTCGCCGTCCTCGGGCGTCATCCATCGTTCGAGCAGCTTCCAGACCTGCGGCGCCTGCTGCATGTGCGCCGGATCTTCGTCTTCCTGCAACATGATTTCCCAGCGCCGATGCCCGCCCGGCCCGACGATATACGTGCACGGGCGGCTCGGCTCGCAATACTGGATGGCAGTCTTCGGCAGCTTCGCCAGGCCTCGCTCGTCGACCTTCACATCGACGACGAGCCACGGCTCATCGAATTCCAGATCTTCGTACGCGATGCCGAGCGACGCGCGCACCGTGCTCGACGCGCCATCGCAACCGATGAGATACCGGCACGTCACGCGCCGGATGCCGCCGTCCTCCGCTCGAAGTTCGACATGCACGCAGTCCCCTTCCTCGGAAAAGCCGGCGAACTCGGTTCCGAGCGCCACCTCGACGCTCGGATACGATGCCGCATGCTCGCGCAGCGCCGCTTCCACGGGAGGCTGGGTGAACACCATGGTCGGTGTGTAGCCGAGCGGATACGGCTGCGGCACGGTGTCGATACGCTTGATCAGACGGCCGTCCACACCGTAGAACTCCGAAGCAGGAAAGTCCGCGACATGCTCCATCACGCGATCCGCGACGCCCATTCCCTGAAACACGCGCATGATCTCGTGATCGACGGCGATCGCGCGCGGCTTGTCGTACACCTCTTTCGCACGATCGACGCACAGCGTTCTGACGCCCTTCTGCCCCAGCAATCCGGCCGCCACCGCGCCGGACGGACCGAAGCCGACGACGACCACATCGAATCGTTCATCGTTGGCTGTCATTGCGTCCGCGCCTCGTCTTGCACCACGTTTTCAAGCACGCCGATGCCATCGATCTCGACGGCGACCGTGTCTCCGTGCTTCAGCCACACAGGCGGATTGCGCGCCCAGCCGACGCCCGCGGGCGTGCCCATCACCACGACATCGCCGGCTTCGAGCGTCAGGCATTCGGTCAGCAACTCGATGGTCTCCGCCACGCTCCAGATCATGTCCGATGTATTGGCGCGCTGCATGACTTCGCCATTCAGCCGCAGCCGCAGATCCAGACCTTGCGCGCCGGGCGGAAGCTCGTCCGCGGTGACGAGCCACGGACCGAACGCGCCAGTGCCATCGAAATTCTTGCCGATGGTCCATTGGCTCGTGCGCTTCTGATAGTCGCGCACGGAGACATCGTTGAAGCAGGCATAACCGAACACATAGTCCAGCGCGTTGTCGCGCTTCACATGCCGCGCGCGCTTGCCGATCACCATGACCAGTTCCGCTTCGTAATCGAGCTTCTCGGACACTTGCGGACGAATCACCGGATCGCCATGCGCGATCAGCGAACTGGCTCCACGGAAGAAGATCAGCGGATATTCCGGCTTGAGATTGCCGCCTTCCTTCGCGTGGTCGTAGTAGTTATGCCCGAGGCAGACGATCTTGCCCGGCTCGGGAACGAGCGGCGCAAGTTCGAGCGACGCCATCGGCATGCGCTCGTGCTCGCTGTCGGCCAGCGCCTTGCGCGCGGCCGCCACGATATCGATGCCGGCGCGCAACGCCTCGCGCAGATCGGCGGGAATCGATGCATCCGCCTTCGCCAGATCGACGACCTGTTCCTGGTCCAGCACGCCGAGGCGATATCCCGCTTCGGTCTTGAATGTGATCAGCTTCAACTTGTGAGTCCTCGAAATGATTCCGGATTGTTCAGAGCGCGGCGCTCAGGCCTGCAACGCGCTGTCCTACGCGAAGAAAATCGCCTTCTGCGCGGCTTTCAAGCGAGGCGACGGCGGCTTGCCGATGCCCCATTGATCGATGCGTCCCGGTGGCCATTTCCAGTCTTCCGGCCCGCCGGTTTTGTAGCTGTCGTCCACCTGCTGCACTTCCGCCGTGTACTCGATGACGAAATCGAACGGCCCCACGAAATACGCGAACGCGTTGTTGCCCGGCCCGTGCCGCCCGACGCCCCATTCGATCGGATAGCCCGCGTCGTTCATGCGTCCGCCGCCGCGCATCACGGAATCGAGATCGGGCATCAGGAACGCGACGTGATTGAGGCTGTTCTCTTCCGCATCCGCGAGCGCGATGCTGTGATGGTCGGAACCGCAGCGCATGAACGCCATGATTCGCGTGCGATCGGAGAGCCGGAAACCGAGCGCGTCCTCGAAGAAGCGCTGCGCGAGCGCGACGTTCTCGCTGTTGAGCACCACATGCGTGATCTTCACGGGACAGTCGGCGGCGGCTTGCGTATCGGCATGACGCGCATCGCCGGTCACGAAGCGCAAGCATCGCCCTTGCGGATCGCGCGCGACCAGTTCGACGCCACCCGCCGGATCTGTCGATGATTTCGGATCGCCAAGGATTGCGCCACCGTGCTCGGCAATCTTGCGCGCCAGCGTGTGCAGCGCCTCGATGGACGGCACGCCGAACACCACCGCGCGCACCTGCGGCGTCTCGCTGCGATGCAGGGCGAGGACGTGATGCGCGTCGCCGGTGCCGCGCAGATAGACCGCATCGTCGTCGCGTGCGGCGACCGACAGCCGCCACGTCTCGGTGTAGAACTGCGTGGCCAGATCGAGATCCGGCACCCCGATATCGATCCCGCGCAACGCGGTGACGAGACCCTGTGTCATGTGTGACTCCTTCATTGCAAACCGAGAAAGGACTCGGCGTTTCGATGGATCAAGCGCGCGCGAACGTCCTCGTCCGGCACGGCGCGTTCGATGCGTTCGCGCGCGATCGCATCGGAGAATGCGAACGGATAATCGGTGCCGAGCATGATTCGCGTATCGCCGAACATCGCTCGCAGATGCGAAAGCGTCGGCGCGTCGAACACGAGCGCGTCGTAATACATGCGGCGCGCCTGTTCGACGGGCGTCATCTCGATGGCATCACCGAGCGGCGCGAATACCGTGCGCGCCTGTTCGAGCCGCGGCAGCAGCGATGCGAGCGTGCCGCCCCCATGACTGAACGCGATGCGCAGATGCGGACGGCGCACCATCAGATTCGTGCAGATGGCAGAAGCCGCCGCGAGCCCGACATCGGTCGGATACGCGAGCGCCTGAACCAGTTGCGGCGGACCGATGAGCCGCTCCTTGCCCGCAGGCCGCAGCGCATGCACGAACACGGCCGCGGCGAGCCCTTCGGCCGCTTCGAAAAACGGATCGAATTGCATTGCGCCGATGGGTGCGCCGTTCACGTTGCTGCCGATCTCGACGCCCGCGAAGCCCGGCTCCCGCATCAGCCGCTCCAGTTCGGCGATGGCCGTATCGACGCTTTGCAGCGGCACCGCGCCGAGCCCGATCATGCGGCCGCCGCTTTGCGCCACCATCTCACCGATGACATCGTTCACGTAGTTCAGCAACGGCAGCGCGTCGGCTTCGCTCATCCAGTACGAGAGCAGCTCGGGCATCGGCGAAAGCGCCTGCAGGCCGATACGCTGCGCGTCCATGTCGGCGATACGGTGCGGCACGTCCCAGCACTGCTCGGAGACGGTCCGATAGCGCCTGCCGTCGATCATCACGTGACGATGGCACGCGTGCGCCGGCTCCATCGACGGCCAGCCGGCCGGGACGCGTCCCGCGACGCTCGCCGGAAACGATGCGGGCACGACATGCGTATGGATATCGACGCCGCCCTTCGCACATGAACAATGGCTCGTGTGATGCATGAGCGCCTCAGCGATGCGTGAAGCCGGCCGCTTCGAGGCCGGCGATGCAAATGGCTTCGTCCTCGTCGCCCGTGCCGCCGCTCGCGCCGACCGCGCCCAGCACCTGCCCCTCGCTGCCGATGATCACGACCGCGCCCGTTTGCGGGACGAACTTGCCCTGCGCGGTCGCGGAGAGCGCGCCGAAAAATGCGGGATTGTCTTTGGCGCGCTCGTGCAGCGCGCGGCTCGCGACGCCCATCCCGGCCGCCGCATACGCCTTGCCCTGCGCGATATCGAAGCGCAGCATGCTCGCGCCGTCCTCGCGCTGCATGGCCTTCAGATGCCCGGCGTCATCGAGCACGACGACCGCCATCGGCTTGTGATGGCGCTCGCGCGCGGCGGCGAGCGCGGCTTCGAGAATGCGGCTCGCATCGGCGAGACAGAGGCTTTGCATGATGTCGTCTCTCCGTTGCGATCAGAGCGTGGCGGGCTGGACCGGCGGCTTCGCGCGCTGCACGAACTCGATCAGGTTGCCCGCGTTGTCGCGCATGAAAAGATTCGAGCCGAAGGGAAATTTCTTGACCCAGACGATATCGGCGCCGCGCGCCTTGAGCTCGTCGGCGAGCGCGAACACGTCTTCCGCCGCGAATGAAACGTGCTTGTTGCCGAAGGTCTTGAGGTCCTCGTTCGGCAGGCTGCGGTCCTCGGCGGGAGGCTTCGCGCCCGGCACCTGAAACAGTTCGAGGCGCAAATTTCCGTTGATCAGGATCGCCACTTCGGCGGGAATCGATTCGATGGTGTTGCGGCGCTCGACGGTGAAGCCGAGCACGCCTTCGTACCACGCAATCGATTCGTCGAGATTGGGCACGCTGATGCCCGCATGGTCATGCCAGAATTCGATGCTGCTCATTGAACGGGTCTCCACGTAGTGTTCATGCTATTCATGCGTTCGGAACGGTCTCACGCGCGGCCGATCGCGCGCGCTGAAACCGGGCGTCGTGAAATTCGAGCGCTTCACGATTGAGCGGCTCGCCTGCTTCGATGCGTTCGCCGAAGCGCATCGCGAGCGGCGCTTGCGGCATGAAGGCGGGCCATGCGGGCAGGCCGTCGACATTCGGATTGCCGGTGCGCGCGAAAGCCACCCAGCTACGCGACATGTGACGCGCGATACGTTCGTCTTGCGCGGTCCACGCCCAGGGCTGCTGCTTCAAGGTATCGAACACATACCAGAGCTCCGCGCCGTGATACGCGCCGTAGCCATGCGGCGGCGGCGGCTCGTGAAAGCGCGCCGTCTGCGGCAAGGGCACCTCACGCTCGAAATTGAAAAGCCAGGTATCCACGATGCCCGCGCGCGCCGCGAACTGCGCGTACTTGTACGGCTGATAGGCGAACGCCGTGTCGCGCCGGAGCAGATAGCTGGACTGCGCGGCCTCCTCGTCCATCGCATGCGGATAGAGCCGCAGGAAAGCCTCGGCGTCGTCGCCATAAGTATTCGATGCGTGACGCATGAAACCTTCGCGCGTATGCAGATCGGTCTGCGGATACGGCGCGGCTTCATTCGACGTATAGCCCGTGAGCACGGGCACGCGCGTTTCGCCGCCGCGTTCGAACACGGCCTGCACGCTGTCGGCGAGAAGCGCGCCGTCGATGATCGGATTCCACATGCCGCGCGGACCCGTCATGGCATCGGCGGGCATGTTGCGCAGTTCATCGAGCGAGCGAGCGCCGAGGCTCGCGAGCAGACGTTCGCCGTCCTGTTCCGCTTCGGCGAGCGTTTTCATCGGCGCGCCCATCGGCCCGCCTGCGAAGCGCCCGGAACTATGCACGATCACGCGATGAAACAGCCCCCGCGCGCGCGGCGACGCGGCAAGCACGTTCACATGCGCCGCGCCCGCCGATTGCCCGAAGAGCGTCACGCAGGAAGGATCGCCGCCGAACGCGTCGATGTTGCGCCTCACCCATTGCAACGCGGCCACGAGATCGAGACCAGCGTAGTTGCCCGACGCGCCCGTCTCGCGCGTCAACTCGGGATGCGCGAGATAGCCGAGCGCGCCGAGCCGGTAGTTCACCGACACGACGACCGCGCCGAGCTTCGCGAGCTGCGTGCCGTCCGCGACGGGATGCGACGCGCTCCCGACCCGATGCCCGCCGCCGAAGATCCACACGATCACGGGCCGCTTCTCGCCGGAAGCACGCGCGCCGGTCCATACGTTCAGATACAGGCAATCTTCGCTGATGCCGCATTCGGGTGGACTCGCGAACGAGAACTGCCGCATGATGCTGTCGCCCGCGATGAGCGGCTGCACCGGCGCGGGGCCGAAGCGATCGGCGCGCCGCACGCCCTGCCACGGCTCGACCGGCTGCGGCGCGCGCCAGCGCAACGGACCGACGGGCGGCGCGGCGAACGGAATGCCTTTGAACACGCGGCAGGCGCCATCTTCGCTGACGAGGCCTTCGATGCGCCCGCTGTCGATCTCGACGATATCCGTGTGCATCATGAGCGGTCTCCGCCGAACGTCACCGCCTGCTTCGCTTGAACACCGAACGCGTTGATCGTCATCGAGATCAGCGTGTAGTAGCCCGCCAGGCCGACGAGATCGATCACCGCGTCCTGCCCGAGCACCTCGACGGCGTGCGCGTACAGTGCATCGGAAACGGCGCGCTCGCGATGCAGCGCGGTCACGAAGTCGTGCACCGCCTGTTCATCGCGCGCCGTGAAGGCCGGCGTGACGCCATCGCGAATGGCATCGACGATATCGGGCGCGAGTCCCGCCTGCAACGCGAGCGGCGCGTGCGCTTCCCACTCGTACGCCGATTGCCAGATCGCGCCCGTCACGATGATGGCGAGCTCGGACAACCGCGCGGGCAAACAGGTTTCGTAGCGGCAATACTGGCCCAACGCCTGCGCATGCATGGCCAGCTTCGGTCGATGCAGCCATACGGCCAGCGGTCCGCGCACGCCGCCGCGCGGACCGGCAGCGATGGCCGCGTGCACTTGCGCCTGTTCGGCATCGAGCGCGGATACATCGAGATCGGCGATTCGTTTCATGGGTGTCGGTCGTGTCGTCATGCCAGCTCCGCGACAAAGCATCGAAGCACGTCGTTGAACGTTTCCGGGCATTCGAGATTGGGCAGATGGCCCGCATCGGGAATCATCATGTAGCGCGCGTCGGGGGTCGCGTCGCTCATTTGCCGCATCACAGCGGGGAGCGCGCCATCGTTCGCGCCGACGACATAGCGCGCCGGCACGCGCAGATGCGGATAGTCCGCGCGAAAGTCGTACGACTGCATCGCGCGGGCGGCGGCGATGTAGCCCGCGGCGGAGGTCGCGCCGATCATGCGTCGCGCGTGCCGCACGCCGTCCGTCGCGTGGGCGAGCGAACCTGCCGTGAACCAGCGCGACACCGTGGGTTCGACGAGCGCCGCCATGCCTTCGTCCATCGCGATTCGCATGCGCGCGTCCCAGGTCTCGCGCGCGCCGGATGGCGCGGACCACTGACCATCGCAGGCGAGCACGCCCGCCACGCGCGAAGGATGGAGCGCAGCGCAACGCAGCATCGTCACCGCGCCCATCGATACGCCGACGAGCAGCGCGCGTTCGACATCGAGCGCATCGAGAACGGCCACGACATCCTGCGCGAGCGCGTCGAAGGTCACTTCGTCCGACGACACGGGCGTCATGCCGTGTCCGCGCTGATCGTAGCGAATCACGTTGCATCGATCCGCGAGCGAAGCGACTTGCGCGGACCACAGCGAAAGATCGGTCGCGTGGGAATTGCTGAAGACGATCGCAGGGCCATCGGGGTTACCGTCGAGTCTGCAATTCAACAGTCCGCGCGGCGTATGCAGGTGAAAGCATTCACCCCGGCGCGATGTATGAAGCGTGCTCGCGTTGCTCATGCCGTCAGCCTCGCGTGTAGGGAACGTACAGGTTGAACACGTTCGCGCCGTGTCCCTTCAGTGCTGCCAGCGGCTCGTGAAGCACGGCGGCGGAGATCGGCGCGTCGAAGCCGACCATCAGCCAGAGCGACGTGGCGTCGTCCTCGCACTCTTCGAAGCCACGAACATGCACGACGTCGTTGCGCGCGGCGAGACGTTCGTGAGCCTGCGCGAGCAGCGCGTGCGACTCCTTCACGCGCGGATAACACGCGATGAGCAGACGGGATACCGGACGGTCATGGCGGTGCGGCGTATCTGCGCTCAAAGCCGTCGCGATGATCCTGCGACGTCCACATGTGCGCGGCAGCATGCGCTTGCTCCACGGCGTGGACTGCGCGCCGGATGCGGCGAGATAGGCGTCGCTGCGCAGCGCATCGGGCGATTCGAGATCGTAGAGCGCGCCATAGCGCGGCCAGCCATCCACGCACACCCAGCGCGATGCCGACTCGAAGCCCGGCATCGCGCGGCGCTGCGGAAAATGCTCGGTGTCGTACCAGTCGTTGAACTCTTCTTCGAGGGCCGCGGGCGGCTCCATCAAAACGAGCAAGAGAGCGTTTGACGTCATGCGTGTACTCCGGGATGCGCGCGGCAGTCACGCGTGAAGTCGAGAATGTGCCGGGTGAGTTCATCGGGCGCCTGGACCGGCATCACATGAGCGCAATCGAGTTCGGCGTAGCGCGCATCCGCGAAGAGCGGCACCAGCGACCGCACGTAGGAAGGCGGACGCAGCGGATCTCGCCTGCCCGCCAGCAGCAGACAAGGACAGTCGATCGATGAAAGCCGATCATCGAGTGTGAAGTCGATCAGCGCGCCATTGGCGAGACCATAGGACACGGGATCGTTGGCGAGCCAGCGCGCGCGATAGGTGTCGAAGCGGGTGTCCGCGCGTTGATCGGCGGGATAAGAACGGTCCAGCGATGCATCGGCGATGGCACGCATGCCGGATTGCTCCACTTGCTGCATGCGCGCTTCGAGATATGAACGGCGCGCGGCATCCGTCGAAAGCGCGGGCGCGCAGAGCACGATCCCCGCGACGCGATCCGCGAAGCGCGCGGCGAATGCCAGCGCGGCGGCGGCGCCCGCCGCGACGCCGACGAGCCACAGCTGCCCATCGAACGCGAGATGCCGCGCGAGCTGCATCGCATCGTTCGCATGATCCGTCATGCAGAAAGGACGGCGCACCTTTTCGGACAGGCCATGTCCGCGCTGATCGAAACGCAGCACGCGGAACTGCGCGCTCAACGCGTCGATGACGCCGTCCCAGCTATGCACGCTGCCGCCCAGTTCATGGAACAGCACCATCCCTGCCCCGCTGCCGCGCACGTCATAGCGCAGGCTCACTTCGCCGGTATCGTGAAAGCCGCTCGCTTCTGCCTGGTACAAGACTCGTCTCCCTTCGTGCATCGTTTAGAGAGACTGTATGCGAGCGTTTTGCGCCTGCCTACGCCACGCCCGGCAAAGCAGCTATGAGCAAACGGGAACGGCTGCCGATAAACCGCTCAATCGGCGTCGAGCGCGCCGTCTTCAGGCGCGAGATCGAGACCCTCGGCGGGAAAGGTCCAGCCCATCGCGGGAGCAAGCTCCTGCGCCGCTTCGCGGATGAGCCGCGATACATGGCGCACCGCGACCGTCGAAGGCCGCGTCGACGACGCGCTCAGGTAGATCGGCCGCTCCAGCACGGGCTCGACGATGCGCGCGGCGCTCAGGCGACCGCGCTGAATCTCTGGCAGCACCGATGCCATCGACAGCACCCCATAGCCGATGCCCGCGATGACCATTTCCTTCGTCAGCGCGACCGACTCCATCTCCGCGACCACGTTCCAGCTGAAGCCATGCTGACGCGCGGTGTGTTCCAGACTCAGGCGCATGGCATTCGGCGCGCCCGGCTGGAGCACCGGCACGCCTGCGAGCCGCGCGAGCGGAATCGTCTCGTCCTGCGTGAGCGGATCGCCGGGTGGCCCGACGAGGCAAAGCTGAATCTTCGCGACGGGTTGCTCGAACACGCAGCCCGCGCCCTTGCGCAGCACGAAGCCGAGATCACAGACGCCCGTCGCCAGCCATTGTTCGATGTTGCCGCTCAGGCCTTCCGACGCGTGAATGATCACATCGGGCAGCGCCTTTCTCGCCTCGCTGACGACCTTGGTCATCAACGAACTGGCGATGGACGGCAGGCACGCGATACGCACGGTGCCGCGCACCGTGCCCGCGCTTTCGCTGATTTCGGCTTCGAGCGACCTAGCGTCGTTGAGCAGCGCGCGCGCTTTCGGCAGGATGCGCTCGCCCAGCTCCGTGAGCGAGACGCCGCGCCCGGTGCGATGCAGCAGGCGTCCACGGCATTCCGTCTCCAGCGCGGACAACTGGCGGCTCAGCGCCGACGGCACGAGACCGTAACGCGCGGCGGCTTTCGACAGGCTGCCGAGCTCCGCGACGCAAACGAACGCCTCGAGTTTTGCGAGGTCCATCGATGTCTCCGGCCGTTCGGGCTCTCGTATTGGAGGGACGGACAGTATAGGCGCGGGCCGTGCGAAGTCTCCATTCGCAACAACCCGCGCGGGGCCGCCGATGCGCTTATGCCGCCGCTTCGCTGGTCTGTCGCGCGGGCGCGGGCACCTTGCGGAACGCGCCGTCCTTCATGATCGCGAGCAGCTTCGCGCGGTCCTGAAGAATCGTGACGTCGTCGAGCGGATTGCCATCGACGAGCAGCAGATCGGCAAGAAAGCCCTCCTTGATCTGCCCGAGTTCGGAACCCATGCCCATGAGATCCGCGCCCCATTGCGTCGCGGCGACGAGCACGTCCTTCGTGGACCACGAAAAGAGCTTGACGAACAGGTCGAGATCGCGAGCGTTCTCGCCGATCGGATTCCACGGAAAACCGTAGTCGCCGCCCGGCAGCACGCGAATGCCGCGTTTGCGCATGCGTGCATAGACCTCGATGTTGCGTTCGAGCGCATCGAAGTAGCCGTTTTTCTCCGCCACTTCGCGCGTGAAGCCGAACGCTTCGCCGAGATACGCCTTCGCATACACGATGCCGATGGCCGGCGCGGTGAAGACATCGTCGCGGCGCGCTTCGAGCAGATCGAGTGCTTCCTCGTCCGCGTGCGTGCAGTGATAGATCACGCGAAAGCCGTGACGCGCGGCCATCTTCACGGCCTCGGGCGCCTGCGCGTGCGCGGCGAGCCAGATGCCCTGCCCGCGCGCGGCGGCGCCTGCCGCGGCCACTTCCTCGTCGGTGTATTCGACATCGAGCGAGCCGCCCTTGCCGAACGCGTCGTCGCCGGACAAGAGCAGCTTGACCGACTGCACGCCATCCTGCGCGGCGTGCGCGATGAACTGCGCGAGCGCTTCGGGACCGCTGCGCGACTTGTCGGCATCGGCGGCGCGTTCGAACGTGGACGGCACGAGGCGCGGTCCCGGCAGATAGCCGCCGTCGATCTCCTTCTTCAGCGCCACTTCGAAGCGCGCGCCCTTCGAGCCCGCCGAATACGCGCTCGTGAAACCGCTGTCGAGCAGCACGGCCGCGTTGTGCGCCGTGATGAGCAGATGCTCTTCCACCGGCAGATTGCGCTCGCGAATGATGCGCCCCGTCGACGATGCGAACGACAGATGCGCGTGCGCCTCGATCATGCCGGGCATCAGCGTCGCGCCGTTGCCGTCGATCACGCGTGCATCGCCTTCGTCGACGGGCTGCGTGCCGCGCGTCACGCTCACGATGCGCTGCCCCTCGACGCGCACCGCACCGGCGAACGGCTCCGCGCCGCTGCCATCGAAAATATTCACGTTCCTGAACAAGACTGAAGTCATCTGGCCTGGCCTTTGAAGACGTTTGGAAAGACGCGCGGCGCATGCTTCCCGCGCCCGGTCGATGACACCAGTCTAACGAGCGATATCGCGTGTTTTAAGGGCTTCGCGCTGCAAACCAGTTGTGCTTCGGATGCACACGTGAAGACCTTCGTGCGCTCAATGCACGCGCTCACGCGACGGCTCTTTGCCCTCCGCGTCATGCGCGAGAACGGCGGGCGGCAGCGCGCGACCCAGCAGCAGATCGGCCGCCTTTTCCGCGACCATGATCGTTGGCGCATTCAGATTGCCGCTGACGACATTGGGCATCACGGAGGCATCGGCGATACGCAATCCTTCGATGCCGTGAACGCGCAAGTGCGGATCGACCACGGCATGACTGTCGATGCCGATCGCGCAGGTGCCGCACGGATGACACGCGGTGCGCGCGTTCTGCCGCAGAAAGGCCTGCAGATCGGCATCGCTTGACCGGGCCGGACCCGGCGCGACTTCATCGGCGACGAGCGCGCGCAGCGAGGGCATCGAGAACAACTCGCGCGTCTGGCGGATCGCGCGCACGAGCGCCTCGCGGTCCTCGGCATCGGCGAGCATGTTCGACACGACCTGCGGCGGCGCCGCCGGATCGCGCGACTGAAGCCGCAGCACGCCCCGGCTCTTCGGCCGCAACAGCGCATTGCGCGCCGTCACGATGTTGGAGGTCGGGCCGCGCACGCCGGGAAACCAGAGGCGCGCATCCATCGATACGGGGCTGAAGAAGAACTGCACGTCCGGCCGCTCGAGCGTCGGCAGCGTCTTGCGAAACGCCCAGCAGGACAGCGGAATCTGCGCGAACGCGCCGGTGCCGAAGAGCTTCCATTGCAGCACCGCCCGCGCCGCGCGATCGAAGCGCAAGAAGCGGTTGAAAGTCACGTCGCCGAGCGCGCGATACATCATCGCGACGACGACGTGATCCTGCAGATTGCGCCCGACGCCCGGAAGGTCCGCGACCGGATCGATGGCGAGCGCGCGCAGTTCGTCCGCCGGGCCGATGCCGGAAAGCATCAGCAATTGCGGCGAGTTGTACGCGCCGCCCGCGACGACGATCTCGCGCTCCGCGAACACGCTCGACACCGCACCGTCGCGTCGATACGCCACGCCCACGGCGCGCCGCCCGGAAAACAGGATGCGGCTCGCGAGCGCATTGCATTCGACGGTGAGATTGGGCCGTCGCATCGCGGGACGCAGATAGCGCTCCGCCGTGCTCGCCCGCCTGCCTCCGCCGATGGTGAACTCGACATTCGCGAAGCCTTCGAGCGACGGGCCGCAGTAGTCGTCGTTGATACGCTCGCCGAGTTGCGCGGCCGCCTGCATCATCGCGGGATGGAAGGGATCGTCGACGGGCTCGCCACGGCTCACCGCGAGCGGCCCGCTGCCGCCGTGCCAGGGCGTCTCGCCGCGCCAGCTCGACTCCGCGCGCCGGAAGTAAGGCAGCACGTTCGCGTAGTCCCAACCAGTCGCGCCGGTTGACACCCAGTCGTCGTAATCCTGGCGATCGCCGCGCGCGTAGGTCATGCCGTTGATCGCGCCCGTGCCGCCGAGCACCTTGCCGCGCTGAAGCGGCAGCGTGCGGTCGTCGGCATGCGGTTCGGCCGCGCTGCTATAGCCCCACATCAGCGACGGCTCCTTGAGCAGCGCGTAGAACGCGGCGGGCATCGGCATGTAGCGGTGACGGCGGTCCGGCCCGGCTTCGAGCAACAGCACGCGCACGGAGGGATCCTCGGAGAGCCGCGCGGCGAGCGCGCAGCCCGCCGAGCCGCCGCCCACGACGATGTAATCGAAGCGGCGCGATGCGGGCAGGCTGCTCATCAGCGCGTCTCCGCCGTCAGGAAGGACAGGAACACGCCGTTCGGATCGTGCTGCGCGCGCAGACGTTCGAGCTTGTCGCTGACTTCGTCGGAAAGATATTTGTCGGGGCGCGCGAGCATGTTCTCGTCGTTCATCTGACCGCCCGCCGAGAGGTCTTCCAGCTTGCGCATCTGCTCGACGGGCCACGCATCCATCGCGGCGTCCTCGGACGGATCGCTCCAGATCGAATACGCGCCCAGATAGATATCGCCCTGCACCGACAGCACCAGATCGCCGAGCGGCTTCACCGGTCCCCAGTTGAACCAGAACACATGCGAGCGCGGTGTCGGCAGCGATGTGAAAAGCTCACGCATGCGCGGAATCAGTTCGCTCGCCGGCGCGTTCGTGTAGAGGTTGTCGCAGGCGTAGCGATAGCCGACGGGATCGGCGGCCGTGCCGCTTACGTAACGCTCGGTCAGGTTCGTCGGCTGGAAGGTTTTGCGTTTGGTCGCGCGATCCACCACCGGGCAGCGCTCGAACATCGCGAGCGCTTTGTCGGCCTCTTCGTCCGTGTCGGTGATGGCGAGCGCGGAGAGCGTCAGGCGCACCGGCGCCCAGTTGCCGTCCGGATCGTGCGCCGTCGACGTAATCACCAGTTCGACGAACGGCGGCACGTCGTTCGCGATCTCGCGCGCCCAGGTGAGCAACGCTTCGAGCACGTCGGCGGGATAGACATAGACGCTGCTCTTCATCACGGCGGGTAGCGGATGCGCCGTCAGCCTGAAGCGCGTCACCACGCCGAAGTAACCCGCGCCCGAGCCACGCACGGCCCACCAGAAGTCGCGGTTCGTGTGCTCGTCGGCGTAGATGATCTCGCCTTGCGCCGTCACGACCTCGACACCCGCGATCTGCGCGCAGCCGTTGCCCCACAGACGCGAGTTCCAGCCGAACCCGCCGCACATCAGAAAGCCGCCGACCGCGACCGTCGAATGATGGCCCGTCGGCACGATCAGACCATGCGGCTTGAGCGCGTCGTTGACCTTCTCGCCCTTCGCGCCGGGACCGACCCAGACGTGGCGCGTTCCGGTGTCCACGTCGATGCCGTTGAGCCGCGACACGTCGATCAGCATCGCGCCGTCGCGCAAATGCGGCGAGGTCCAGCTATGTCCGCCCGAGCGCACGCCGACCTTCAGGCCATGCTTCGCGGCATGGCGCACGGCGATGGCGACTTCAGCGGCGCTTTCCGCCACGACGATCACCTTTGGATAGCGGTTCGGCTTGTTCGCGCGCCACACTGCGGCGCCGCGCGCGTCTTCGTATCCTTCATCGCCCTGCCAGAACACCTTGCCTTCGAGCGCATCCAGTTCATTGCTTTCGTTCACTGCGATATCCATCCGTCTTCTCCAAATCTCTCTCGTTGCGTGTCGCGTCAGGGATGCGCCGAGCCGGTTTCGAGCCGGCTATCGACCTTCATGAAAAGCGGCTCCTGTTCCGCGGGAAAGCGGCGAAAGAACATGAGCAGCGCGGCGGCGGCGAGCAGCACGACGACCAGCGTCCACAAAGCCGGGCCATAGCTCCCCGCGCCCTGCGCGATATGCGCCGTGGTGACCGGGCCGATGCCCGAGCCGAGCGCGAACAGCGAGAAGCACGCGCCGTAGATGCGGCTGTAATGCTTCAGCCCGAAGTAGCGGCTCGCCATGTACGCGAAAGTGTCGACTTCCGCGCCCGCCGCGAGACCGATCAGCATCGCCGCGACGAATGCCGACGAACCCGTCGCGCCGGTGGCGAACATCGCCGCGCCGATGACCGGCAACAGCAGGAACGCCATCGCGACGCGCGCCGCGAAGAAACGGTCGAGCAGCCAGCCGGTGATGATCCGCCCGAACACGAGCGCGCCCCAGAGCGACGCCTGGATGATGCCCGCGATGTTGGCCGGATCGCCCGCCTTCTTCACGATGGGCACGAGGTTGAACATGATGCTCTGCACGCCGAACGCGACGAGGAACGACACCGCGAGCAGCATCCAGAACTGGCGCGTGCGTGCGGCCTCGTGCAGGCTCATGCCCCAGTCGCGGTTGATTGCCGTGTCGCTGCCTGGCGCGCCGCCATCGACGCGCAGGCCCATCGAAGCGGGATCGTCGCGCAGGATCATGTACAGCATCGGCGCGGCGAACAGGCCGATGAAGGCCGCGAACCAGCCGAACGACGCGCGCCAGCCGATCGACGCGAACATCGTGCTGACCGCGAGCGACCACAGCACGCCGCCGAGCCCCGTGCCGGCGAGCGCCACGCCGAGCGCGAGGCCGCGCCTGCGATGGAACCAGCGCGAGATCATCGTCGTGAAGCCGATCGCGGTGCAGCCGCTGCACAAGAGCGCGAAGGCGGCGAAGCGCGCGTAGAACAGCACGAGCGAATCGCTCATGAAGCGAAACGATAGAATGATGAGCGCCTCGATGACGAACGAAGCGATGATGACCTGGCGCGCGCCGAGACGGTCGACGAGCGCGCCGATGAACGGCCCGACCAGCACGCCCGCCGTCGTCGTGAAGATGTTCGCGGCCATGACCTGCTGCACGGACCAGCCGAACTCACGGTTGAGCGGGCCCGCGAGCAGGCCGAGCGTCGCCGGAATCAGTACCGCGAAGCTGCAGGCGATGCCGAATCCCGACGCGAATGTAATGATCCAGCCGTAGAAAAAGCGTGACTTCATGAATGTCGATCCTCTGTGTCGTTCTGATTTGCCGATTTCGGTGCACATCGTGTCTCCTCTCTGCGCATCCGGCAGGGACGCGTTAGCTTCAGCCGGCCATCACACCTCCGTCAACGGGAAAATTGGCGCCGGTCACCCAGCCCGATTCGTCGGAAGCGAGATAGACCGCGCACCACGCGATGTCCTCCGGGCGGCCGAGCCGTTTCATCGGAATGCGCGCGAGCAGGCGCTCGCGCACTTCGCCGTGCGTCGCGCCCGCGTATTCCGTCGCAGGCGTGACGATGAGGCCGGGCGAGATGGTGTTGGCGCGGATCGTTGGGCCGCCTTCGAGGGCGAGCTGGCGCGTCATCGCAAGCACCGCCGCCTTGCCCGCGCAATGCGCGGCCATGCCGAAGCTCACCGACGCGCGAAACGCCGACACCGACGCGAAGTTGATGATCGAGGCCGCCGCGCTGCGCTGGAGATACGGCCACGCGAGCTTGCAGGCGAGAAACACCAGATCGACCTCGCCGACCATCGTCGGAGTCCACTGGCTCGCGTAGTCCATCTCGGCCACCGAAGCCATGTGGGGCGGGATCGCCGCCGCGTTGAGCAGCACGTCGATGCGTCCGTAACGCTCCCCCGCATGCTCGATGAAGCGCCGCACGTCTTCCGATTGGGTAAGATCGCACGGCGCCACGGCATCGATCGACAGACCGCGCTCGCGTGCCTCGTTGGCAGTCGCGGCGGCGGTGCGTACATCGATGTCGCAGCCGATCACGGTCGCACCTTCCTGCGCGAACAGCATCGCGCATCCCTTACCGATGCCGCCACCGATACCCGTCACCAGCGCCACCTTGCCGCTCAGTCTTCCTGCCATGTCTGGCTCCATGTTGTGGCGGCTCGCGCCGCCCGCGCATCACTCGCACAATCCGGCCGGTTTCGCCCGGTTTTCGGAAGACTGTAGGCGCGCCGCCCGCCCTTGCCTATCGCCAATCCGGCAAACCAGTTGTGCGTAGAGCGGAACGCGGCGCGTCGCCAATCCCGCACAACTGGTTTGCTCCGCCAGCAATGGTTTTCCGAGTCCCAGTCCATTAACTTTCGCTCGTGGCAACTCGACGAACTGGATTCACGGCGCCGCCCACTGCAGGCGCGCCATGTGAAGCGAATAAAACAACGATGTCTGGAGACTGGATGAGATCCCAACGACTCGCCGCCGTCGCGGCGCTTGGCACCTGCGTTTCCCTCGGCGCGCATGCGCAAAGTTCGGTTACGCTCGGCGGATATGTCGATAGCTATTTTCAACACGCCATCACCGGCCAGGGCACGGTCAACGGCCTCGGCAACGGCGCGCTCAATCAGAGCCGCTTCTTCTTCACGGGCGTGGAGGATCTGGGCGGCGGCACGACGGCGATCTTCGATCTCGAAGCGCCGTTCAATCCGAACACCGGCACGGGCGCGTCGTCGCTCTTTAGCCGCAATGCCTACCTGGCCCTGCATAACGACAAGTACGGCGAGCTGCGCATGGGCCGTGTCACGACGCTGCAGAACGACATTCTGTCGAGCTTCTGGATGGCGCGCTGGGGCGCGTCCGAAAACGCCTTCCTGTTCCAGGGCAACACCGTGATGAACACCAACAACACGGTGCGTTACGAATCGCCCTCGTTCTACGGCTTCGTGCTCGATGCCCAGTATTCGTTTGGCACCAACGGCGGCGCCGCGGGCAATCTGTGGGAAGTAAAGGGGCAATACGATTTCGGCGGATTGCGCGCGGCGGGCAGCTTCTATCGCTCGAAGTCTCCGCATGACGTGAATTTCCCCAACTCGATGCTCTCGATGGTCACCGCCGGCGCGAGCTACGCCTTCGCCTATGCCATTCCTTACGTGCTTTATCAGCGCGTCTTCACGACCGACGCCGCCGGCACCGCGGCCGTGAATCGCTACAACGTCGATTTCGCGCTCGCCATTCCGTTCGGCGCGACGTCCGTGCGCTTCGACTACGGCTTCACGCGCGATCAGGCCGTGGCCAACGCGAATGCCGATTCGGCGAGCGTGCGCGTGGACTACAGCCTCTCGAAACGAACGATCGTCTATGCGGGCCTGAGCAAGATCTGGAACGGCGAGAACGCCTACTATCAGGCCACCAGCGCGTCGGGCAGCACGCCCGTTTCCACGGTGACGGCCGCGTATCTCGGCAAGAACTCGACCTCGTTCATCGTCGGCATGCGCACGGCGTTCTGAGCGCACGGAACTCATCGCGCGCCGCCTTGCCGGCGCGCGATGAGCCAAAGATCGCAAGCGTGTTCGTGGTTCCACGGGTAAACCCCTGAGCGTGTCATCGTGTATTGAAAGGCCGATCGGCACGCGCTAAATTACCATCGATAGTAATAAAGAGCAAAGGAGTCAGACAGCATGGATTTCACCGGGAAGGTGGTGCTGATCACGGGCGCGGGACGCGGCATCGGCGAGGCGCTCGCGCAGCGGCTCGCACAGGAAGATGCGCAGATCGTCATCGCCGATATCGATGCGCAACGCGCGGGCGCGGTCGCCGCCGCGCTGTGCGAAAGCGGCGCGCAAGCGCTCGCCGTGACGTGCGATGTCGTCGATGCGGCATCGATCGAAGCGGCGCGCGGGCGCATCGTCGAACGGTTCGGATGCGTCGACGTGCTCATCAACAATGCTGCCGCACAGCAGTTCGGTCCCGGCGACGTACACACGATCGATCTCGATCGCTACCGGCAGTCGTTCGAGATCAACGTGCTCGGCGACGTCCGCATGGTCGAGGCGTTCCTGCCTGACATGATCGAAAGACGCAGCGGCTATATCGTCAATACAGCTTCGTCGCTCGTGATTCGGCCGAACCCGGTCGTGCAGCATTTGATGCCCTACGTGACATCGAAAGGCGCCGTGCTCGCCTGGACTTACGCCTTGTCCTGCGCGATGAAGCCGCACGGCATCGGCGTTTCGCTGTTCTGTCCCGGACTCACGGCCACGCGTCCCGACGGGCTCACCTATCCGCAACGCATGGGATGGTTCGATTGCACGCCTGCCGAGCTCGCGACGCCCGGCAGCGTGACGGATTGCGCGAACCGCCTGCTGCAAGGGCTGCGCGAAGAACGCTTCGCCATTTCCTCCGAGCCGGACTACGAAGCGGCGCTCGTCGACTTCGCACGCGCCGGGCTCGATCCAAACTTCTATTCCATTTGATACGGATTTACGATTAATAAAGGGGACATGCAATGCCGCAATTCGATGTCGTCGTCATGGGCGCGGGCCACAACGGGCTCGTCGCCGCCGCTTATCTCGCCAAGGCGGGCAAGAGCGTGCTCGTGCTGGAGCGCGCGCCCTTCTACGGCGGTGGCGTGGTCACGCGCGAGATCACCTTGCCCGGTTTTCATCACGACACGCACTCGTCGTCGCACGTCATGCTCGCCGGCAATCCGATGATGACGGAAGACGAACTCGGTCTTCTGTCGCGCTTCGGCCTGAAGTACGTGGCGATGGACAAGCCGCAGGCCACGCTCTTCGCCGATGGCAGTCATATCGTCACGCATCGCAACTCGGACCAGACGTGTGAGTCGATCGCGAAGTTCTCCGAGAAGGATGCGGAGACCTATCGCCGCTTCGCCGCGCAAAGCGAAAAGCTTTTGCCGATGTTCCTGCAGGGCATGTACGCGCCGCCCGCGCCCACCGGCCCGTTTCTCGCGATGCTCTCGCAGAGCCCCGAAGGCCGCGACATCTTCCAGATGATGACGCGCAGCCCGCTCGATTTCGTCGACGACATGTTCGAGAACGAGCAGGTGAAGATCCATATGCTGAAGCCTTCGGCGGAACTGCTGCACTTCCCCGACGAAGGCGGCACCGCGATGGGCCTGTTCCTGTTCCCCGCGTTGATGCACAAGTTCGGCTCGCCCAAGCCGATCGGCGGCAGCGGAAAGTTGTCGGATGCGCTCGTGCAATGCATCCGCCACTTCGGCGGTGAAGTGGTCTGCAATCGCGAAGTGCGCAAGGTGCTCACGAGCGGCGATCGCGCGGTCGGTCTCGAAACCACCGACGGCGAACAGTACATGGCGCGCGATGCGGTGATTGCGGCCATTCACCCGAAAGTGCTGGATCGTTTCGTCGATGGTCTCGCGCCGCCGCTCGTCAAACGCGCGAAGGCCGGCAAGTTCTCGTCGTTCAATGTGCTTCAAGTGCACATGGCGCTCGACAAACCGCTCGAATTCCGCGCGGGCAAGGCGCTCGAAAGCTGTCAGATGGTTCAGTACTGTCATACGGACCGGCTGTCCGAGTTCCTCAAGGAGTACGATCCGCTGCGGCACGGCGAGATTCCCGCGAACCAGATTCTGTCCGGTCAGGACCAGACGCGTATCGATGCGACGCGCGCGCCGGCCGGCAAGGGCATCGCGTTCACGCAGGCGTTCGTGCCTTATCGGCTCGCGGAAGGCGGCGCGGCGCGCTGGGACGAGGTGAAGCACGAAGTGGGCGAACGCGCGGTGGAAGGCGCCCGCAAGTTCGTGAGCAATCTCGATGACGGCAATATCCTCGCGCGCGAAGTGCAAAGCCCGCTGGATCATGAACGCGATTCGCCCAACAGCTTCGTCGAAGGCGACATTCACGGGCTGGGCGGCAACTTCTTTCAAAGCGGCGGCAATCGCCCGACGCCCGAACTCTCGGACTATCGCGTGCCGGGCGTGAAGCGTCTCTATCTCGTCGGTCCGTTCATGCATCCGGGCGGCAGCGTGTTCGGCGCGGGGCGCAATACAGTGATGAACGTTTTCTCAGACATCGGTCTCAACTTCGATCGCGTACGCAAGGCGGCTGTATGAAAATCTACTCCTCGGATGGTCAGGAAATGATGACCGTGACGTCGTTCGAACGCGAGGGGTCCAGCCTCGTCGTCAAAGGCATGATCTTCGGCGCCATGCCGATGTCGGCGGAGCTGAGACCGGAAGAGGCGCGCGCGGCGCTGAAGCTGCTCGACTTGAAAACGCTCTGGCTTTTGCTGACAATCGCCTTCCGGCGCAGCAAGTCGGACGCGCCCTCCGTCGCGGCCCAGGAAGGTCTGTAAAGCGCCGCTCTCTCACTTTCAGACGCGATGCCAAAACCACCCACAGTCACACCGCAAGCCGGAACGAAGCGCAAACCACGCGCGGTCAAACGGCCGAGCGGACGTCCGGGCGCCGATGCACCGGCAATCGGACGGGACACCATCGTCGAATGCGCGTGCGAACTGCTGCGCATGCTGCCTCCGGGCAAGATCACGCGCTCGGAGGTGGCGCGGCTCGCGGGTGTCGATCCTTCTCTCGCCCGCTATTACTTTCGCGATGGTCAAAGCATGCTGCTCGCCGTCGCCGAAAGGCTCACGGAGCAGTTCGCTCATCGCGTCGAACGCTTCGCCGCCGCGTCCGATGTAACGCCGAAGGAAGCGCTCAAGGCGCGCATCCGGTCGCTGATGGCACTGCAAGTCGAATACCCCTACTTTCACCAACTCATCGCCCAGGAGGTGATGGAGTCCGAGGATCCGACCGCGCGACGCCTGATGGAGAGGCTGACCGACAGCGGCATGCGCGCCTATCAGGCGATCATCGACTCCGGCGTCGCCGACCGGTCGATGCGCGCGGTGGATGGACAACAGCTTTTTCTTGCGGTCGTAGGGATGTGCGAGTCCTTCGTCACCGGCTTGCCCATGCTTCGCTTCGCGCGTGGCAAGACGATCGACGTGCTCGCCGAAAGCAGACGCTACGAAGAATTCATCTGCGAACTCGTTCTTCGTGGCGTCCTCGCGCGGTCATGAGAGTGCATGGTGGATGGCGAGGTCCACGCAATGTAATCATTTTCAGCCTGACCGTGTTAGCCGGTGGGCCCCATGCATTTGTGTTCCATGTCGTCATCACGTAAGGGCTCTGGTTGACCTTCACATATCTTCCGCGACGAGCAAAACACTCCTATGAACGACCGCTGCGACCCAAAATCGGTATGGCCGGTTAGGCGAGTTGAGCAGCCTATCGAGTGTTCAGCACCACACGATACCGAACGACCGGAAGTGGCCGAACACGGAAACTTTGGAAGCAGGTGCTTTTGGTACGGCTTCGTCTCCGGTGTCGGTACGACGAACGTGCGCGATACGACCGTTCGTGGCAACTTCTCCGCAGGGGAGGTCCTATCCCCCTCGGGGACGCTTCGCCGTCACATCGCTTCGTCGACCTCGGATCCCGGCGGCCAGAGCATCGTCACGATGAGCCGCGCAAGGGTTCCACGTAGCTTCGCCTCCGCTCGCGCGGAATCCCTTTCCGCCTCCAGTGCCAGCTCGAGAACGACGAGGATGCCATCGGTCGAGGTCGTTAGCGTATGCAGGGGGTTCGCCACCGTCGCCGGTCCGAAGGAGCTTGGCATGTCGGCGAGACCGGGGACAATGGGCTCGAGGTCGCTCGGCGAAAGGCAATCGCCCTCTTTCAGCGCGAACAGCGCCTCGGGGATGATCCTCGGGTCAGCCGCCTGCACGGTGAACAGGACCGAACTGTCCGCGATTTTCATGACGCGACGCTTCCGGCGCGCGTAAGCTTCCACTGCGCCAAGTCGGAGATACGTCGATCGTCGATGCGAGAAAGCCATAGAGTCGGATGCGCGGACCTTGGCGCGAAAGGTAGACGCGTCCAATTTTACCCACGCGAAACTATGTCGACGGTTCCTGAACTCGTCGCTGTACTTTCAAGCCGCCTTGGCTTTCTTACCTGCGTCGAAGCCGTCGGTAGCGTCCAACAGGGAACCGGAGATCTCGCCGATCAGTCTCGCCTGACACTCGGGCGTAAGGCGCTCGCGGCGCCTCCGTATGCATTTTTTCTCCGCGTGTCCCGTTGTTCGATCTTTTTCGGTCAGTTCTAGGCCGAGCCGTGTCCCGGCGCTCTCATCAGTAGACGAACCGCTTTTAACGACGCGGCCGACATCAGCAACAAGGACAAACCAAACGCCAGCATCGACCATAAAAAGAAGGGCCGCGAGGTTGCCGCTGAGTCGAGCATGCCCTGCACCTCCAGCTTCCGTGCCCCGACATTTTCTACAGCAGCCTTCGCCTCAGCGCTATCACCATGCTTTACCTGTCTAGTCGTCGCTGCAGTGAGCGTCGCCGCCAGCGTCGCATTCGAATTCGCAGAGAGCGACGCTAAGGCCGTCGCTGCGCTAATACCGGTTGCGCCGACAGCCACCATCAACGTAATTGCGACAACTTTGGGTCCAACCATTTTCATCTGCGTCATCTCGTTTTTTGCTTTTACACGCGGCCTGAACCACGACATGACGTGTCAGCTCCTACCGACCCTTCTATCGGTCGCTTGACGCCGGGCTTAGCGGTTCCGCGAGCGGCCACGCTCACCATTGCGAACGATACATCGCCGGCAACGTCAGCTACGGGCGAAAGGCGCTCGAAAAATCGTAGCTTTCGCCCGCTCATGAGCCGGCGTTCTGTTCACCATGCTCATGCTGGTCCGGGCTGGCATGACGATTCACAATAGTCGCAACCCGACCATGGGGTGGGCGCGACTCAACCGCCTTGACAAGCGCCTTTTCGGACAACACTGGTTTGTCAACGATCCGCGCGCTTGGGTCGGTGACGAGACTAAACAATCAGAGCGCCGCGCAGGCGTCCACGAATTTAACGAGGCTTGATTTTGAAAAGATTGTATTTTTTATTGCCGTCCGTCCGCGTTACTGCGGTGACCGCGCTGACCGTCGCCGTGCTCGCCGCCTGCGGCGGCGGGGGTTCTTCCGACTCGAACAGCGCGAAAAGCTCAAACAGCACAGGAGGCTCCAACGACACGGGGAGCCAGAGTGGCACCCCAGCCGCGTCGCAGAAAGTGAGCTTCCTGCCACCGGCGTCCACGGCGCAAAGCGTTGCGGCCACGGGAGACCCGATTGCCGACAGCGTCGCTTACCTGAACGCCATGCGGCATAACGTCGGTTACACGACGGCGCTCTCGATCGACAAGGGGCTGATGACGTCGTCGCAAAACCATGCTGTTTATCTTGCCGACAACTCGATTCTGAGCCACAACGAGACGGCTGGTCAGCCCGGATTCACCGGTGCAACCCCCGGGGTCCGCATCAACGCACAAGGCAGCTACACGGCTTGGGGCGAGGTAACGTCGGCCGGTGATGCGCGAGCATTTACCGACTCCCTGGTGGCCGTCAGGCTCCTGTTCGACGCGCCCTATCACCGTGTCATCATGCTCGACAACCTCGCCAGTATGGGCGTGGGCAGCGCCTCCAGCTCGACGTGGGGGGCGTTCAACATCGACTTCGGCAACATGACGTCCGCCCTCAGCGGCACGCAAGTCATCGCTTATCCGTACCCGAACGAGACGGACGTTCCGACGGATTGGTACGTCAATGAAATTCCGAGCCCGTTTGCGTCCGCGCCTCAGCACAACCAGACGTACACCGGGTACCCGATCACCATTCAGGGCAACATGATGTCCAAGTTGAGTTCGGTGAGCTATACGGTCACCGACAGCGGCGGGAATGCGGTGCCGTGTCAGCTTCAGACATCTGCCAACGATACGCAGCTCACGAACGCTGCGATGTGCGTTCCTTTCAAGCCGCTCAACGCAAGCGCCACGTACACGGTGCATGTCGTCGGAGTTCTGACCACATTCGGGGCGAATGGGACCCAGAACAGTCCGCTTGATCTCAGCTGGTCGTTCACCACCAAGGCTGCAAGCACAACGAAGGCGCAGGGGTTGAACCGTGGCGGCATTCGTCCACCCGCCGTCCTATAAGAGCCGTCTCGGCAAATGAAACGGCTTTCAGCGAGGCACACAGCGTCCGGCCTCCTGCTTGCCGTGCACGACCTATAACCGCATCGAGGCACCATGCAAAGCCACATCGCACCAGTTGTAGTCATCGCCCTATTGGTTGGCATCGTCGCGATCATTGCCAGCAAGGTCGCCGCGAAGCCCCGATATAGGGCTGTTCCCCTGCTGACCGCCAACGAGAAGGAGTTCTTCGAGCGGCTTCGTCGCGCGCTTCCCGAGGCGTTGATCTTTCCGCAAGTCGCGATGTCAGCGCTCATCCAGCCGATCTCCAACGGAAAGCAGCGCACCATCGACTTTCGACGAATCTCGCAAAAGCGGGTGGACTACGCGGTCTACGACAGACAGCTCACGCTCGTCGCCGTTGTCGAGCTCGATGACCGGACGCACGACGCCGCGCGTGACGCCGTGCGCGACGCATATCTCGCAAGCGCGGGTATTCGGACAGTCCGCTTTCAGTCGAAGGCGAAGCCGGATGAGAGCGGTATCCGGTCCGCGTTATTCCCCGCGGAGACGCGCGTCCAAGCAACGGAAGCTTCCTCTCTCTTCTCTCGGGTGTGAAGCGGCGGCAGGTTCCTTGACTTCCCGTTGGTGTCGATAGGCTGGTTTATGACGCGAACGGACTCGCGTCGCTATCGTCACCCAAGCGAGGTCCCATGGAACCCAACAAGAAAGAGCCCGTCGACGCGATGAAACTGATCAAGTCGGTCATCGACGTCATCCAAGCATCCTTCGCGACCGCGTGGAAAGCGGTCCTCCTCCTGGGCGGTGCTGTTTTGATCGCCTACTGCTATTTCGAAAGCATCGTGCCCGAGGGCTTGTCGCTCGGCGATGCCTTCTTCCTCGCCTCCGCCGCGTTCTCATTCACCTGCATTGCGCTGATTGGCATCTGCTTCGGTGCCTTCGCGGCGTTGTGGGCGCTCAAGCTTTTCGTCGTCGCAAACAACTTCCGCCTCAAGCGGCGCGGGAAGCCGCCGGCAGCGTTGCTGCATCGCGCAGTCGATAATGGGGCAACGGTCTTCATGTCATTGATCGTTACGCTCGCGTTTGGCTCCACGTTGGTTCTTCTGAAAGACCAAGCGCCCGATGCGCGCATGCACGCGACGTTGTTGTTTTTCGCGGCTGCCGGCCTAATCGGCGGAATCCTCCTGCTCATCGTACCCACCACCACGGCACAGCGACCCAGCATTCGCCTGACCGTGAGTTTTCTTGCGATGACGATCTTCGGTTTGCTCGTAGCAACGCGCCCCGCCTTGTTAAATCTGGCAATGGTCAATCTCGGCGTGCGCTCGGCTCCCGGCCAAGTCGTCCTCTTTTCCGACGCTGAGCACACGCAGTTGGCTGCGATCGCGACGGCGAGCGGAGTCAAAGTGCAGTTCTGCAAGCTTCCGACCACTGATAAGTGGGGGACGCGCGATGCCCGCGCCGTGTGGCATGGCGTGGGCGGCAGTTCCTACGTTCGGCTCTTCGACGAAACAAACGGGTCGCGAGACGTTCTCGTGCGGGCGAACCGCGCGGATGTCGAAGTAATCCGCGGGGAGCGGACCGGCTTCGACTGCCCTCCGAAGGTGGCCGCTGCTTCGATCGGAAAGTCGTCATGACGCGCATCTACGCGACGCTGAGAAAGCGCTACACCACTGAAGCGCTCAAAGGCATGGGGTTCGTGAAGGACGGCGGGCTGATGGTGAAACGGGGGGCGATGCGTCGTATCCGTGCGCAGGCATCAAGCCTTGATGGAGTGTGGTGGCGCGTGACCCCGCTTGAGCGCCGATGGCGTTAGGCGGTCAGCGATGAAAGAGCATCAAAAAGACGCCTCTTTTCGGTCCTGCCGTCGTTTCTTGGCCGGTAGCCTTGTTATCGCCCTGGGAGAGTTGACGCCGCGTCGCCAATGACCTCCCCGGCACGTAGCACCCCTGCCCCTTGACTCCCGGCTCCAGACGGCGGGCGACACCTCCCTAAACGCGCGCAGGACCCGGCTCGCTGGAGCGAGCCGGCGTAGTACCGAATTCGACGAGCGTTTGCACGCGGGCCGCTGCCCTGGCTGACTCACGACGCCAGACACGCTGAGCCGATGTCGCGAAGCAAGAAAGTGATTTTGATTAAAGGTCCGGGTTTGAAGCCAATACAAAGGACCATACGACACAACAACGAGGAAACATGAAACTCAAAATGATCGGCGTGGCCGCCCTGTCCGTTTTCGCCCTGTCCGCTTGCTCCGAAATGCAGATGGGCGCACCGTCCGCCAAGACGGCTGCGACCGGTTCCGCTGCTGGTGAAGCGTCGCAGAACGCCAACGCAGGCCTTCAGCACTGCACGGCGCCGCTCGGCACCGTCGCGATCGTCGAAGATACGGAAGCGCCGTGGTACGGCCTTCTCACCGGTCAATACCAGCTCGGCTCGACGGTGCCCGTTCTGAAGCTGCTCGTCCAGCAAAGCAACTGCTTTGTGATCGTCGATCGCGGCCGCGCGCTCGGCACTGCGATGGGAGAACGCTCGCTGAACGCATCGGGCGAACTGCGCAAGACCTCGAAGATGCACAAAGGCCAGATGGTCGCGGCCGACTACACGATCAGCCCGACCGTGACATTCAGCAACCGCGACGCTGGCGGCGGCGCAGCGGGTCTGCTCGCATTCGTGCCCGTGGTTGGCGGTGTGCTCGCCGGTGCCGCCGGCACGATGAAGGCGCAGGAAGCCTCGACCATGCTGACGCTCGTCGACAACCGCTCCAGCGTCCAGTTGGCGGCCGCCGAAGGATCAGCGCGTAACGTCGACTTTGGCATGCTCTCCGGGGTGTTTGCTGGCGGCTTCGGCGGTGCTGGCGCTGCAGGCGGCGGTGCCTACGCACGGACTGCGCAGGGCAAGGTCGTCGTCGCAGCATTCACCGACTCGCTCAACAACCTCGTCGGTGCAGTTCGCCAGTACCGGGCGCAGAACGTCAAGGGCGGCCTCGGCAACGGCGGCGCTCTGGTCGTCAATTAATCGAGCCGAGGGCGGAAGGCAGCACGCACTTCCGCTCCGTTAAGGATTTATCTAAGGGGCCGTTATCACGGTCTCGTCGAACCATTAAGGAACCCAACATGCGCCTCTTTCTCGCCATCATCATCCCGTGGCTCCAATTCTTCACGATCGGCCGTCCGATCGCCGGGATCATCTGCTTTCTGTTGCAGATCACGCTGATCGGCTGGATTCCAGCCGCTATCTGGTCCGTTTTCGCACTCGGCCAGTACAAGACGGATCGCAAGATCGAGCGCGCGCTCGGCAGCCGCGCCTGAGTCAACCTCTTATGGCCGCCGTCGGGGCAACAGCTTCGCGTCGGCCTTACTGTGCTCTCGATCATCCCCCCTCATCAGCAAGGAGCGATGCTTGCGCCAGATCGACGTTAGGGGTTGCCTTCGGTTTGGCGGTTCGGGGTGGCAGAGGAAACGGCTCCGCGTGCATTGCGTCGGCCGGATAAAGCTGCAGGAAAGACCGCGCTTCGTCCGTGCTTTTGCATGACAGCCAGTCTTCGTATTCCGTCTGCGGGATGATGACCACCGACCGTTTCTCCGATCCCGGCCTGTGGAAGCGCTTCATCAACGGGTGATCTTCGGCGTTGACCGTCAACATCGTCATCGACAGGCTCGTTGAACCGTCGGCGGGGTCTTTCCATGCGCGCCACAACCCAGCGATCGCGAGCGGCGCGCCATCGGCCATGCCGATGCGCCAGCGCACTGCCTTGCCAGTCTCGTAGTCTGGCTCGTAGAACCGGCGGCATGGAATCAGAGCGAGTTGCAGCTTGTTCCACGCAGTGCGAAAACTCGTCTTTTGCCCCACTGACTCGGATCGCGCGTTCATCGTATCGAAGGCTTTCACGCCCTGCGGGATGAACTTGCGCGGGACCATCCCGAACGTCGCTGCGTCAGTCAAATATTCACCATCGACGCGGCGGAAGATCGGCGCGGCATAGTCCTTGTAGATTTCCGGCTTGTATTCGAAGTTCGGCACCGGAAACAGACTGAAGACGTCGAACGCGTCTTTCGGATTAGACTCATAGCTCGTGCACACTGTTTTCGCCCTCCGTTGTCGAAAATATACACGGAGGCGGAGAGGGTCCCCGCCTTCTCCGTTGTTGCGGCTTGGGTTGGGAGGTGTGGCACCCGTTTTGCGCAAAACGCCCGTTGGCCTTGCCGCGTGACTGGGATGCGCCGCCAAGAGCGGCATCGACTGTGGCCGGCCAGATAACCTACGCGAGAGGTTTCTATGGCTGCGCGTTCTATCGCTTCAATGACGCTGAGTTTCGGTCTCGTATCCGTGCCGGTGAAGGTCTACACGGCCACGGAGAGCAAATCCGGCGTGGGTTTCAACCTCATGCACAAAGAGTGCGGCACCCGGCTCAAGCAGCAGTACGTCTGCCCGCACGACGGGAAAGTCGTCGAGCGCGCCGATATGGTCAAGGGTTACGAGTTCGAGAAAGAGAAGTACGTCATTTTCGAGAAGTCGGAATTGGACGCGCTGGAAGCGAGCGCGAGCCACACAATCGACATTGTGTCGTTTGTTCCGATCGATGCGATCGACCCAATTTACCTCGACAAGCCCTACTACCTCGCTCCCGACAAGCGCGGCGGAAAACCGTACCGGCTGCTCCAGGAAGCCATGAAAGACAGCGGCACGTGCGCCGTTGCCCGTTGGACGTGGAAGGGCAAGCAGCACATGGTGCAGGTGCGCGCCGGCAACGACGGCCTAATTCTCCAGACGCTGCTCTACGCCGATGAGGTTCGCTCGCAGGCCGATATTGGCATTGAAGAAACCGAAATCCAGCCTACGGAATTGCAGCTCGCCGAGCAACTGATCGATCAGTACCGCGTCGACAGCTACGACGCCGCCGCGTACAAGGACGAGGAGAAAGAGCGCATCCTCGCCGAGATCGACAAGAAGATCGCGGGCAACAAGATCACCGCCGCGCCCGCCGTCGAACAGCCCGGCGCGCAGGTGATCGATCTCGTCGAAGCACTCCGGGCAAGTTTGAAGAAGAAGCCATCTGCCGAACAGCCAGCAGCACCGCGAGCGGCGCGCAAAAGCGCGCGCACCGCCGCGCCCGCGGATGACGCGGCCGAAGCTGCTCCGGCGCCCAAGCGCCGTGCCGTGCGCCGTGCGGCCACTGAAGACCAACCGGCACCGGCGCGCAAGACTGGCACGAAACGGTGATATGCAAGACGACGGGTACAGCCTCCGCGATGTGCAACGCATGCTCGGTGTGTCGCGCAGCGTCGTTGACCGGTTGATCGCGGCGGGTTTCGTATCACCGCTAAGCGGCGAAAAAGGCGAGCGGCGCTTCACCTTCCAGGACATCGTCATGCTCAGGACCGCGCACGCGCTCCGAGTGGCGGGTGTCTCGCCCATGAAGATCGTCCGCGCACTCGATCACCTTCAAAAGAGCTGGGGCCGCGAAGGATCGCTCACTGGCGTGCGCATTGCTGCTGTTGGTGATCGCGTTGCGGTGCGGGATGGGGCGAGCCGCCAGTGGGATGCGGAAACCGGCCAACTGCTGCTGGATTTCGAGCAGGCACAGGCTTCGGGAAACGTCGCCTCCATGCAAGCGCCGCGCGAGCAGCGGGCGCGTGAAGAAGCTGTCAACCTGTTCCGGCAGGCGCGCGCGCTGGAGGAGGATGACCTCGACGCTGCGGAAGCGGCCTATCGGAAAGCGCTCGAACGCGCGCCCGACTATACCGACGCATCGCTGAACCTTGGGGGCATCCTCATGGACAGCGAGCGATTCGACGAGGCCATCGGGGTGTATCAAGACGCGCTGCGATACCGTGCAAACGACCCGGTGCTGCTGTTCAACATCGGCGTGGCGCTTGAAGATTCGGGCCGCTTCCGCGAGGCACTGCAGTTCTATGAGCGTTGCATTGAACAGGATCCCGACTTCGCTGATGCCCATTTCAACGCCGCGCGTATCCATGAAGAACTGGGCGAGGCAACGCTGGCCATTCGCCACTTCAACCAGTTCCGCAGACTGCAGAAGCTCTAGGAGACGCTGATGACGATCGAAGCCGTTTGGTTCTTGATCGTCGGGGCATTGATGGTGCTAATGGCGCTGGGCCGCAAACTGGTTGAGCGGCTGCCGATGACCGGCGCAATGGTGTACCTCATTGTCGGCTTCCTCCTCGGTCCAGCGGGCGCCGGACTGTTGACGATCGATGTCGAGCGCGACGTGCGCCTGCTTCGCACGCTTACCGAAGCGGGACTTGTGGTGTCTCTATTCGCCATCGGTATGTACCTGCGTGTCGAGCTTTCCAGGCCGCTTTGGCGACTGACGTTACGCCTCGCCGGGCCAGCCATGCTCTTGACCATCGCAGTAATGTTCGTCGCCGCGCGGTGGGGCCTCGGGCTCGCCGCAGGTCCGGCGTTGCTGCTGGCGTCTGCGCTCGCGCCGACCGATCCCGTATTGGCCAACGAATTGCGCGTCGAGGAAGCTGGCGACGATGAACCGCTGCGCTTCGCTCTGTCGTCGGAGGGAGGACTCAACGACGGCGCGGCGTCTCCGATGGTCTACATTGCTCTCGCGCTTTGCGGAGTCGGCAGTCTTGGCAGCGAAAACCCGTGGACGTTTGCCCTTGCCATCGCGTGGGGGCTGGCGAGCGCACTTTTCTTCGGCTGGGCGTTGGGCACCGGTGTCGTCGTGCTGGTGACCAAGCTGCGCACGAAGTACGACCATGCGCTGGGTCTCGAAGGTTTTCTTGCGCTTGGGCTTGTGGCCTTAGCCTACGGTGCGACTCTGATCGTCGATGGCTATGCGTTCATCGCAGTCTTCGCCGCCGGCGTCGCGCTTCGGCGGCAGGAAATGAAGGCGACGGGCGACAAGCCGCCGAGCGAGGTGTTGGAATCAGTCGAGCGGGGCCAGCGCGAGGAAGCCGCCAAAGATCCGGAACTGGCTCATGCGTATATCGCGGAAAACATGATGGGCTTCTCGGTCGAGGTCGAACGCTTTGTCGAACTGGGCCTGATGGTCGTCATCGGCAGCGTCGTATCCGCGCACTGGCGCGAGCTAATTCATTGGTCCGTTGTCTGGCCGGTGCTTTTCCTGTTTATTGTGGCCCGGCCGCTCGGCAGCACCCTCTCTCTGATTGGGTCGTCGATGGACCGCCAGCAGCGGTTTCTGTCTGGATGGTTGGGCTTGCGTGGCGTCGGCGCGTTCTACTACCTGCTCTTTTCCCTCGAACAGGCCGGGCAAGACCGCGTTGGGCCGCTCGTGCCGATCATCTTGGCGACCATCGTCCTGTCGGTGTTCGTGCACGGCGCCAGTGCCACGCCCCTCCTCAATCGCTATCTCAGCCGAAAGTAATCGGGCCGGAACAATCTTTGCTCTTTCCCAGCAATAACCGAAATCGCGGAGGAACTCATGGCAGAACAGCACAAGCCCGGCGAGAAAGTTCAGACCTCGGGCATCTACAAGGTCGTGAAGGAAGGCGATGGCGGCTCTGGCTTCGAGGTGACTTGCGTCGAGGGTGAGCACTTTCCGCCGACGCGAAGTGGCAAAGGCGCTCACTACGAGCTAGTCCATGCCGCTACGCATTCGCACAAGCACAGCGAACTAGGCAGCGGCGACTAATGGCAGGTGGCCAGCATGGACGCGACACGGAAACACTGGGGGATCGCCTATGCGTCGGCATTCTTGCTCGCCGGTTGCGTAGCGGTCGGCGAGATGCCACCGCCCGGCAGGTACCTTACGGACCGCGAATGCCACGACCTGACGGCGCTGAGGACGAATGCGAACCCCACGATGGCGGCGCACCAGTCAGAGTTGGCCGCGTTGCGAAAAGCGGGATACGACCCGTCGCCGTTTGGGTATGACCCCTACTATCCCGAGGACCTGCAGTACGCGCAGCGCCTCGTTGACTACTGGTACCGGAACGAATGCGCGCCAACACAAACTCAGTGAACAGGTGACCAACGTCGAGTCGACTTCAAGTACGGACGCTCGGCAATTGTCGATCCGTATAAGTAAGGCCCGCATCATCCCGGGCTCTCCAGGAAGGTCACGTTCGTCTTGCTAAATCAATCCCACTGCGATCTCGAGGTCGTCAGCGGCGCGTTTGAAATCAAGCGCACGTACATCGGCGCACGACACTCGCTGCCGAAAGCTGGGTGGGCTACGCCGTTACGGACGCGGTCAAACCGGGCACGTTACTGCCAGCGCGGGGCGAGCTATGGACGACGTTTGAGGCAGACACGCGCACGACATTCCACGGACGCGTTCCCGCGAGGGCACCGGCTCCAACTGAGCCGCACTACTACTTCGCTGGACGCCTTCTGTACCGCCGGACTCGCGGAGAACTGCTCGAAACGAGCTTATACCGACGGCTTGCCTATCCCGAACTGGAATGTTCGATTATTGAGCCGAGCGATGCCAGACTCAACAAGGAAGGCGCCGTCGTGTTTTCCGTCGCCTAATCCGGGTTCATACCCCCCGCGGCTTAGCGGCTTTTCAGCTACCGGTACAAGAATGAATGCAAGTCGCCTCGCCCAGGCTCCCGTGATGCCGCCTATGTGGACAGACGCACCGGTGACAGGGGCAACTCGTCGCCCTCAATGAAAGCGGTCGCTGACAGGAGCGCGAATCGCATCGCCGATTGCTCGTTGGCGAAGTATCCTAGTTCGCCGAGCGGCGTCGAACGACCGTCCTTCTCGAGAATCGAGGCGGTCGCTACAAAGACATTCCCACTACGCGTGACGTTCGGCTCGAACGCCGCGTCGCCGTGATAAACGATCATTTTGTTCTCTCAGGTTCCGTTAGCGATCGAGCCGTCGCTTAACTGCGACCAACATTACCGGGTCATATTTCGTCTGACCAGCAGTTTTCACGTTTTCTTTGCCGCATGTCAGAGATGGCGCAACAACTAGGACCGCTGTGTCGCTTTTTGGGCCTTTCCTTCCATCGCAGCGCGGCGAAACGGCGGTTGACAAGGGCGGCCTCGCTTCATGGCAAAGATTAGCGATGTTTGCTAATCTTTGTTTGGCAAAGGTAATGGCCAACGGAGCAACTATGAATGTGAATTTAACGCCCGCGCTAGAGACAATGGTCAAGGACAAGGTAGCGACCGGCCTCTACAACAATGCAAGCGAAGTCGTCAGGGAGGCGCTGCGGCTAATGGAGCTTCGTGATCGACACGAGCAGCTTCGCAGTGAAGCGGCCGGAGGCGCGGAGCAAGTACGCAACGGAAGGACGTCTCCGCTCGATGTTGAGGCATCCAAAAAACGAGCGATCGCGAACTCGCGGCAGGGCAAAAAGGTGAAACCTGTTGTCGCGCCGTAAGCTTCCTATCGTTCTTTCGGACCTCGCGCAGGAGGACTTTGCCGACATCTTGCAGTACACCCTCGAGATCTGGGGTGAAAAGCAGATGGACGCCTATGCTTCGAAATTAGAGAAGGGAATGCGCCTGCTCGAAACAAACCCCGCTTTGGGCATCGCGCGCGACGACTTGTTCGAAGGCTGCCGCGTCCTTCCGGTCGAGCACCATCTAGTGCTGTATGTTGCCGGCGAGGGGGCGATTGCTGTGGCGCGTATCCTCCACGAACGAATGAACGTAGAGGATCAGTTCTGAGCAAGGAGACGGCCGTGCCTGACGGCAGAGCCGTCAGCGCATGCCCACCGCCCTTCGCATTGCCACGGTTACGCCTTGCCGCGTGCGGTGAAATCCTTCCCATGGATCGGCTCGGAGCGCATGCATGCGCTGCGCGGCCGTCTTTATCGTCCACTGATCGGCGCGGCCGATGTCATTTAGCTCGTCCCACGCGATTGGCATCGACACCCCCATGCCGGATCGGGCACGCGCGGAGAACACCGCGACCGTGCTCGCCCCCTTGCTGTTGCGCAGGTAGTCGATGAAGATTTTTTTCACTCGGTTCTTGGGTCCAAGGACGGCGGAAAAGCGCTCGGGCATCAGTCGCGCCATGTAGCGGGCGACCGCCTGAGAGAAGTCTTTCACCTCGCCCCACTGCTGTCGGCGCGTGAGCGGCACAACGATATGGAAACCCTTGCCGCCGCTCGTCTTGATAAAGCTCTTAAGTCCGATCTCGTCGAGCAGCACCTTGGAGAGCGTCGCCGCATCGACCATCATCTGCCATGACAACTCTGGGTCTGGGTCGAGGTCGAGGATGAAGCGATCCGGATGATCGAGGTCCGGCTGCACGGCGTTCCAGCTATGCAGCTCGACGACGTTCATCTGAGCGAGGCCGATGAGCGCTTCGTGATGGTCGACGACCAGCAGCGGCGGGTGGCCAGGGTGCATCTCGACCGGCAACCGCGTGATACCGGGAATCTTCGAACGCTCCTCGTGCTTCTGGAAAAACAGCTCGCCGTGGATTCCCTCAGGCGCGCGGACCAGCGACACCGGTCTATCCTTTAGGTACGGCAACGCGAACTCCGCAATCTCGTCGTAGTAGCGCACGAGATCAATTTTCTTCATGCGCGTCACGTCATCAATGATGCGTTCCGCGTTGGACACTTTCACGCCCGCGATGACGAGCGTTCCCGCCCGGCCGGGTGACATCCGCGTGGTCCCCTTGGCCTGCGGCAGGCTCTCGGGTTCATCGACGTCGACGACAGTCTCTTCCGTCACGGCAGTGGCGGGCTTGTCGTCGCGCATGCCTTGGAAAACGGGGTGACGAACTTCGCCCGAAGGCGTCCATTCGAGGAACGACGCTTCAACGACGAGTTCAGGTTCCAGCCAAACGAAGTCGCGTTCTTTCTCGCGCGGGGGCGGGTTATAGAAAGGCGGATTGTCGCGAACGAGCTTCGCCGCCTTCTTCTCAAGTTCAGCGAGCGGGCGCGGCTTCAATTCCGCCTTCACAGTGCCGGCGAACCGCAAGCTGCCATCTCGCTCGTGCACGCCGAGCATCAGCGATCGCATCCCGCTCCTCGCGCCGGCTAGTCTTGTGTACCCGCCGACGACAAATTCTTGACGCCTTAGGCATTTGAGCTTGATCCAGTCCGTCGAGCGACCCGAGCGGTACGGTGCGTCGGCGCGCTTGCCGATGATTCCCTCGAGACGCATGCGGCATGCGGACGCGAGCAGCGATTCCGGGTCTTCGGCGAAGGACTCGCTGAAGCGAATGCGCTCGCTTGATGTTTTGGCAATCAACTCGCCCAGTAACTCCCTGCGCTGAGAGAGCGGCACTTCACGCAGATCGCGTCCGTTGAGGAACGGGATGTCGAACGCGAAAAAGGTCAGTTGCGCCGTGCTGCGGCGGTCAAATGCGTTCTGCAGGGCATTGAAGTCAGGCACGCCGCTCTCGGTAAGCACGACCACCTCACCGTCAAGCCACGCGTTGTCGACCGGCATTTCCTCGATGGCGGCCGCCAGCGTGCGCATCTTCTCAGTCCAGTCGTGGCCTCCGCGTGTGATGAGCTTGACGCGCCCGGTTTCCAGCCTGCACATCAGGCGATAGCCATCGAACTTTATCTCCCAGAGCCATGCGCCGCTCGCGGGCGGTCGGCGCGCGAGGGTGGCCAGTTGCGGAGCGATGGACTCGGGCAATGGCTCATCGGTGCTCCGCCCGCCACCGCGCGAGGAGCGCTTTTTCATGTGGCGGCAGAATCGTCAACGACCTTGATCCGCGCGTTGGGATAGAAGCGCGCGGCAAGTTCCAGTGCCGCTTGTCTGTCCGCCACAATCGTCACGAACACACCTTGCGGGCGATCCGGATCGGGAGCCTCGATGCGCCATCCTGCATGTTCGTCGGGACAAACGACTACCTCGCCCACAGATTCGTTGTCGCGGGTCATGGCGGGATTCCAGTAAGAAAGGTTCGCTGAGCCAGCGCAAAGTGCTTGCCAGACGCTTTCATCCGTCACCGTCCCCCTAGAAGTTCTCTTCTATCCATGCCTTCGCCCAAGCAATTGCCCGGTCATGCGCCGCGCGCTCAGTGTCGAAGTACCCAATGTCGGAGAAGTGGAAGATCTGTCCATCAGCTTCGTCCTCGGTCGGTTTGCGCTCGACCTCGCACCACGAGTGCCAGTGATGGCCGGTTCGTACCGGCCGTGAGTCAATGGTCCATTCCCGATACTCGGCTTTTCGCGCTGATTCGTCGTTGGGCTGGGGCGCGTGGGGCATCGTCGGCGTCCTTGTCATCGATGTAGGTGTTACTGATCAAACCATCGTAGTCGGCGCGTTCCGTGCTGACGATAGCCCGAAGCATTTGGGTGACGGAGTCGCGGCGATCCAGATTCTCAGCGATCACACGAGCAGTGCGCAGCGTGATCTCGTGGCGTCTAGGCAACCCCGAGCCGTCTTCGGCTTCGAAACGGAACCGATGAAGTTCCTCCGCCGATCCGAGCGGCGGAGGCTCGTGCGAAACAATGGTCACTTTCATGGTGATCGAACGAAGCTACCGTTGCCAAACGCCGATAGCAAGTGGCGAACCCACGATTCTTCAAGAACCGTGGCCCGCGGCCGTTATACGAGGGTTAATTTTCATGGCCGAGGGGCTACAGCGGCAGCGGTCGCGCTTACGCCTTCTCCTACGATGCAAACGACGCTCATTCACCTGCCATCCACGCCGCGCCATCGCGCGCTGGCCGTTGCTGCGGCTGCTTTGTCGATTATCGCTGCCGTCCTCGTCTGGCCGTACGCCAAGAACGCAGGCCCGGTCATTCCCGCCTTTTTGCCGGTATTTGCCACCTGGGTCACCCTCACCGAGGGGCTGACTGCGCTGCTGCTCTGGACACAGTTCGCCGTGTCGGGAAGGTTGCTCTTCGCCGCGCTAAGCGGCGCGTATGCGTTCACCAGCGTGATCGCCGCCATTCAGCTACTCGTCTTTCCGGGAATTTTCTCGCCAACAGGTTTGCTCGGCGCGGGGCCGCAAACGGCGGTCTGGATATGGGTTTTCTGGCACGGCGGCTTCCCCGCTCTCGTTACGGTCTCGTTGATTTCCCGCTCCGTTCCGTCGACCTTGACCCACCGGGCACGCGGCAGAGCGGTCGCCGTGGGTGCCGTCGCCATAGCGGTCGCCCTATGCGCGCTGGCAACGGCCGGCCAATCGCACCTTCCGCCGATTGTCGCGCAGTCCGGTTCATACGCGCAGCTATCAAGTAGCCCCGCTGGACTCCTTGTTGAAGCGCTGTGCCTCGCGGCGCTCGGACTCCACGTCTCGACGACTCGCTTGCGGTCGCTGATGGACCTGTGGCTGGGCGTTGCGCTGCTCGGCGCGCTCATTGACGTGACGCTGACCCTGTCGGCGAGCGCGCGCTACAGCGTGGGTTGGTACGCCGCCCGTGGAGCCTCGATGGTTTCATCGAGCGCCGTGCTCGGGATGCTCATTTATGAGACGACAGGCCTCTACCGCCGTCTGTCGGAAACGCACCGGACATTGGTCGAGACGTCGGCGCGTGACGGCCTGACGGGCGTCTTCAACCGTGCCTACTTCGATGAACGCTTTGCGCGCGAGTTTTCATTAGCCTCTGCCAGCAACCAGCCGTTGTGCGTCCTGCTGATCGACGTCGACCAGTTCAAGCAATACAACGACACGTTCGGCCATCTCACTGGTGACGACTGCCTGAAACAAGTGGCCGGTGCGCTTTCCACGACGCTGCGTCGGCAAAGCGATTTTGTCGCGCGCTATGGCGGCGAAGAATTCGTCGTGGTGCTGCCCGCCTGTGAACCTGCGGCCGGACAGCGCGTCGCGGAGTCGCTGAGAGCGGCAGTCGCGGGACTTGGTATCCAATCGGCATCGCCGAGCGGCGGGTCTATGACTATCTCCATCGGCGTGGCCTGCACGCTCCCGAATCCGCCGCAGTCGGCCTCCGCGCTGCTTGGCCGCGCCGACACCGCGCTATACCGTGCAAAAGCCGACGGCCGCAATCGGGTGGTCGATGGGCAGACGTTAGCGAGCCACAGACGAAGACGTCGCAGGCGGAAATCGCCCGGCATCGTTTCAGTCAGTAAGCTCTTAAGCGCTCCCCGCATGCGGCGCGCGGATCCTAAGCGGGCCAGTCTGAAATTGGAGTCCCGTCACGCGATGCACACGCCATCCGGGTCGCTCAGTTATCTGTGGCATGCTGGTCGTCTGTGCACCGCGAACTCCGAGTCGACAATGGGAAAAGCTAGCCGCAGCAAATCTTCTGCTCTTGACGAACGCACGCGCGAGGGCCTCGCTCTGGCCGGAGAGATGGTGCGACACCCTCAGGTCCTGCCTACATTCGCATCGATCGCCCGATTTTCGGATATGTCGAAGAAAGCGGGCGAATTATCGATGATCGGCCGGATTGCTGACGCCATAGGGGAGGATGAGCTCGCCCAAGCCCTAAGAGAGGCCCCGCTCGGCGCCGCACGAATGGCGAAACAATTGAAGGCGGTGCCGCCCCAAGCTTGGGCAGAGGGCATGCAGCAAGCATTCCGGAACCAGAAATTCGTGGACTTCATCGATCAGATGATCAGCATTGCTCATACGAAGTTTTGGTCAAGCGATCCGTATGTGGCGCTGCAGTTCAACCAGAATCAGCCGGCGCATCCGGACGACCCCATCGTTCTTGCAATTACGCGCGCGCATCGCAAGCTGACAGGCGACCCGCGACAACCCGGGTGGATAGCGCTGGCGCTCTTCTGTCTCGGACGAGTCATCGCCGTTACCTCGAGCAAAAGCTATGAAAGCGACGAGTGGACCGACGTTACCCTGATGTGGTTTAGCCTCGAAAAGCTGTTTCTCGAAGGCGATGGTCGCGACACCGCCAAGGCCGTACTAGAGCTCAAAAAGGAGCTATTGCCCAACCTCCCAGAGATAATCGGCTCGAGGATGATGCACGGGCTGGCAGAAGCCGCAATCAACGCAGGTGAAACGAGATTGTTTCAATGAAGGCCTGCCCCAACCTTTTCGGGCGTTTCCCCATCGCGTCGTTGCAAGCGCGAAGGACGTGAGGCATTCCTTCCGCCCGGCACGTTGGCTGCTTCTTACAGGGCATGCCGAGCTCAAGGGGCAGTTATGAATCCGATTTTTGATGAGAAGACGCGCGACGGCGAAATCGCTCGTGCCCTCAATCTGGCGCTGCACGCCTCAGCGTGTTCTCAGGCATAGAGGCCACGATGGAAGGCGAGACCCTCCGGCTTGACTTCGCTCGTGAAAGCGCGGCGATGATGCACGCCCTGCGGCTGCTCGGGGTGCAGCCGGGCGAAACACTACCCGCGCAGAATTTTGACGATTTCGACCTCGCAAAAAAAAACGTCCCGGGGTTTTAGCCTGGGACGTGCTCAAAAGGTTGGTTGCAGCTACGCCGCTTCTGCAAAGAGACTCAACTGCGTCGTGTCACAGCCCAACAGTGCCTGATGCGCTTCATCGCCGATCGCGTTCTCGATCAGGTGTGCATCGAGCTCGGACGGCGTCAGGTTGAGACGCTGAGCGAGTCGCGAGAAGTACTGCCCGCGCTTGGCCATATCCTGATACCGCTGCGCCATGCCGGTCGGCAGTTTCACGATACCTTCGTTCAGCCAGAAATGCGCAGAGTCGATCGCGTCACGATGCTGTGTGTCCAACATGAAAGCAGTGTCATACGTGCACGTCACAAACGCACAGGCGGCTTCCGCATCAACCTCAAACTGCGTGGCTTCTTCGAAGTAGACGGTCTGCTCGCCACCGGTCGTCCGTGCATAACGCCCGGGCCGACCCGGATGCCGATACGGATTCCACTGCTCAGCATCGAACGAGCGCAGCCCGACCGAAGGCGCATCGCGGTCATACTGCCCGACCGGATACCAGCCGTGCAGCACGATGTCAGTCTTCGGCAAACCGTCGATCTTCGGAACCGGATACCGGCGCCCAAGTACGTTCACGTCATGCCACACCGCCAGCGCCGGAAACGCATGCGGCGCGTAGTGATGCATCGACAGAAAGAAGTCGATGGCCACCAACTGCTGCGGCGTCACGAACTCGAACTGCGGCTCGCAAAGCATCCGGTTCTGCTCCGTATCAGCGATAGAACCAATAGCGAGGTCGGCCGAGTGCGCTTCAGCCCGGTCCCGCTCGGCCGCGTCGATACTGATCAGCATCTTCAGCAAACCGATACGGGTTGCATAGCTGTACGTGTCCGCCTGAATGCGCGTGTAGCCTGCATCGCTCAGCGACCGCCCTATCAGTTCGCGACGCGAAATATCCCACTGTATCGCGAGCAAATAGTTGCGAAAGTCGTTCAGCGGTCGAAGATGCCCGTACTGCTCCTCTTCTATCATCGCCTCAAGCGACTTGTCGCGGTCACCGGCGACGCAACAGAAGGAACAACCGAAACGCGAGCCGCACGCGGCGCGCGCACCCGATTCGCCCATCACGACACCGCATGTTCCACCGTTTCCTGCCCGGTAGATCTCGGACAGGCGGAGTATCGTGCGTGACATCAACGGCGATGGAAACAGCAGCGTTTGCGCATCCGCCAACAGCGCGAGCATCGTCCACACATCATCGGACGTCCATTCGCTCAATGGGCTGATGGTCAGCGCCCCGGTTCTGCTTCTGACCGCCGTTTCAGCGCTATCTCGCCTTTCTGCCATTGCCACCGCGCGCGAGGTACTTTCATCCCTGCGCAGCCCGAGCACCGTTATGACTTCGCGAGCACCGTCATCTGCCGCTCGTCGTTCAAGCAATGTTCGGAGACGGCCTCCCGGCCGTACCTTCCACTCGTCGGCGCACGCTCTCGTCCTTCTCCCATCACGCACGCCATTTTCAGGCGTGCGTACCAATGTGCCGCGCCCGATGGTAGACACTACGAACTGGCTTGCCAACGAAGGTGTAGTCACGTGAATGTGTACGGGCAACGCCGACGCTTCGATATACAACTGCAGCTCGTCCAACACTGAGTGCAAGAAGTTAGCTATTGTGGGATTTTCGATCGTCGTATCGACCGACTGAACATGGTGGGTGATCGTCGTGCCGCCGGCACGGCGAATCGCCTCAAGCATCAACACCAGAGTACACGTGCTGTCCTTGCCGCCCGAGTAGGCGCAGCTGAGGCTATGCCCAAGTTCAACGTATCGCTGCATGACGCTGATCGCAGCTTCCATCTTCGAGAGAATTTCCTGTTCCATCTTTTTCGCTCCGAAAAAAAAGGAGCGACCCTTTCGGGATGCGCTCCCGAAAGGGTTGATTGGTCTAAATCAAAAGGTCTGCCGTCGCTCTTTGCGCCTCTTCGAGGCCATCCTGCGCAGCCGCAAACATGTCGCCCTGCCGCGTCGCACGGTCCAGGCGTGGCAGCGTCTTCGCATACCGGCTCACGCTGGTTCCGTCGAAGCTGTCGGCACCGGCGGCCGCACAGATGCGGATGCGCCGCGCCGAGTTCACGCGACCGACGTGCAAGTAGCAGTGGCGGCGTCGCGCGAGCGAGCCCCACACGTGCGCCGTCTGCTCTTTCCACTCCGTTGAACCGCCAATGAAGATGCCAACAGCAGGCGACAGCAACGAGGCGAGGTCTTCGACCTGCATACCGTTCTGAACTGCGATCAGCATCCGGCACGGCATCCCGCGAAGTCGTTCCAGCCACTTCAACGAGTAGTCGAGCGAGGCCATCCCGCCCATGACGATGTCCGGAAGGACAAGCCACTCAGCCCGCTCGCCGAGTCGTTCGACGGCGACCGCAAACGCGTGCTCATCGAAGGGCTGACCCTGCTGGTACGCGGTCCAAGCGCCGTTATCCAACGCGTAGCGATCGAAGCCCTCGGTACGCAACTCGCCCTTGGCCGAGACCAACAAGCGCCAGTCGGCGCCCTTGAGTGCGGCCAGGTTGCGGCGGGTGCCCGTGCGGCTCGCGTAACCGATGAGCGGCTGCCGATGCATGGCGATCCGCTCTTCGATTTCCGGGTCATCGTCAGCAGATCCGTCGACTCCGTAGTACTCGGCGTACGACATGAACGCTTGCGCGTAGCCGGTCTTCTGGCCACTGGCGTATTGCTCCAGCCACGGCGGCGTCATTGGCGCACCCCGTTTTGGGGTTGCACTCTGCCACCGATGATCAGGAAGACCTTCGTTTCGACGTTCCGGACCCACGGACGAACTTCACCCGGGTGCGTCGCGGTGCCGGCGATGTAACCAATCGCCGCCTCGAGGTTGGCGAACTGCTCCGGCGATGCGCCAAGCTTCGCTGCTTCAAACATGAAAACACTCCACAGAAAGAACGCGGAGCGACCCCAGCGGGCCGCTTGCCCGCAAGGGTTGAGAAAAGAAATTGGACGGCGTCTTGCGCCGCTTAATCGATCAGCTTGACGCTTTGCCACCAGCGACCGCCCGAGGGCAGGTCTCTGACGAAAGAGAACGCGTCCGCTTCTTTGCGCGTGAGCTCGATCAGCCCACCCTTCAAGATGGCCGCCTGGAGATAGACGACATTCGCGAGGGCGAGCGCGCCATGCTGTTCGGCGATACCGGTGAGCGTCTCGACGGCATCGAGAAGTTCGGCATGGAACTGCTTGGCGTCAGCGGCGAGACGAAGCGATACATCCGCTTCGCCAATTGCGCCCAATACCGCATCGCACTGAGCTTGCGGGTCATCAGACCCGTACTGCTCGGGTTTGATCCAGCTTCGGATCACCATGTCGTTCAGTACGTCGTCC
This sequence comes from Caballeronia sp. AZ1_KS37, assembly GCF_023631165.1. Lineage (NCBI taxonomy): Bacteria > Pseudomonadati > Pseudomonadota > Betaproteobacteria > Burkholderiales > Burkholderiaceae > Caballeronia > Caballeronia sp. AZ1_KS37. The sequence continues at coordinate 265,718 of NZ_JALQDP010000043.1, forward strand.
ACGAAATCAGTACAGGAATAGGCCATGGAAGGCTCCAGTCAAGAAGTGAAAGAGAATGAGCCGGTGTCAGATGCGACGCAGACGGCCGTTATCGAACGCGGACGCGCGACGCAGGTCGGGCGGCCGCGGCGGTTGCGATTGCGCAGTGGCCGGTGCGGCTTGCTGCATTGGCGGCTGGTGACGCGCCGCGTTCGAATGAGACGGACTGCCGGCTGCCGCGAGCAGCAGCATCAAAAGGTTTGCCATAGTGAAAGCGCCGAAGGGCGCGAGAAATTGAAAGAGGAACGAGAAGCGCCCCTTGTGGGGGCGACTCCCCACAAGGGTAAATAGAAGATCAAGCGGCAAGCGCCTGTACGTCGATGACTGCGTCGGCCTCAGCGACAAGGTCGGGCGTCTGCGAGATGAAGAACTCCCTTTGATACCCGCCTTGGCGCAGCACTTCGCGTTTCATGCGCATGAACTGCACTTTGCGCTCGGGATCGAGCGGGCCGTCTGACTCGTCGCTGAACAAGGTCTGATACGGCTGACCGGTGTTCTGCGCGAGATAGAGCGCGATGCCCCGCGTGAGGCACTCGTTAATCCAGACCTTTTGACCGCCGGACATGACGGAGACCGACTTACTGCTGCCGGACTCGGCGTCGTGAACAAGGATCTCAAAGCCCTCGCGCAGTTCGCCGCTTGCGAGCGTGCGCTGCGTGCGGATCTCAACGGTGAACCGCATGCCGTAGCACGCGAGCAATAGCTCGTTGACGGTGTGCGTCAGCGCAGGACCCGCGTCATCGATGGTCAACGCGATCACGCCGTCGTTGCCAAAGCCCTTAGCCAGCAGCTTCCACCGCGCGATTTCATCGGAGAGGCGATCGGCACGAGACTGCGTGGCCGAGAACTTCTCCAACTCCAGCGCCAGGGCTTCCGCTTCGGCCTGCAACACACTCTGCGCGCGGATCGATTGCTCGATCCGACCATCCAATGCAGCGACGGTCTCGCGGTTCCCCGCGATGTCGCGATCGAGCTTCGCAATCGCTGCGGTAACGTCGACCGAAGCGAGTCGCCCGACCTCCTCGGTAATGCGCGCAAGCTCCGCTTCCATACGCGTCTTCTCAGACTGGTACTTGGCGGTACGTGCGGCACTTTCCTCGGCGATCGAACGCAACTCAGCTTGCGCCGCTTCAAGTCCCGACACGGCGGCATCCAGCAATGGCTTAGTGGCGGCAAGCTCTGCCGCCGCCTGCAAGGCGCGGCGCAACTGCGCGGCCGCATCGGTGATGGCGAGCATCTCAACACGCTTCGCCGCCAATTCAGCCGGCACCAGTGCCAAGGCTTCGGCCTGCGCTTTCTTCTCGCGATACTCCGCGCGAAGATTCGCCACCGAAACACGCTGCACCTCCGCTTGCTCCTTCGCTTGAAAGGCTTGCGCGAGCAGCGGACATTGCGCATGCATCGAATGACCGACGCACGGCACCTGCTCCGCCACCGCTGCCTGCTTGCTCAACGTGTCGAAGTGCGCGGCTTTCGTCGTGCCCTGGTTCATCAAGCTGGTAAGCGTTGCATCGAGCGTGGTCAACGTCGCGCGTTTGACCTCCAAAACGGCAATGTCGCGCTGCAGGGGAGCGAACCTCGCTTCCTCGCGCGCAATCGCCAACTCGGCCTCCTCGCGCTTCGCCGCCGCACCGAGGATCGCCTCGCGGCGAGCCAGCGTTGCCTGGTGCGTGGCCACGGTTCGACTCAGCACGGAAACGCGCTGCTGACAACGAACCGCCGCTGCTTGCTCGTCGTCGGCCGCGCTTTTCAGGGCACGCCCCAACTCGTCGCGGCGCACGCCCAGCTCTCGCAGGCGCGCTTCGGTCGTGGCCGATTCGCCCTGCTTGGCCGCAAGCGTCGCCCGCTCTTGAGTCAGCTTGCTCGCATGCTCCAGCGCGGCGTCGCGTTGCTCCCGAGCGGCACGCAAGGTGTTGCCCTGCGCGACGATCGACTGCTGAGCGTCTGCTTTACGTTGCCGCTTTCCGGCGAGCGCACCAAGCTCAGATTGGATGCCTTCGAGCGACTTGCCGAGCACCTTCGCGACCTCACCGGCTTTCGCCGACAATGCCTTCAGGTGGTCGATGCCAAGAAGTTCAGCCAGCAGCGTCTTGATCTCGCCCGCACCGTAGGACGCGAGCGGCCGCCGGTTCTGAGCCGAGAACACGCTCGTGAAGAACGTTTCCAACGAACCGTTGATCGCCTCGACGCAGCGGTTATACGACTCCGCCTTGCCGTCCGACACCGTTCCGTCCGGCAGCGACACCGGGCGCCACGTACCGTCGACGCCGCGATAGGCAAGGTAGTACTCCGCCTTGCCTGTCTTGCCGGGCTTGCGAAACGTGAAGGACGAGCGATAGCGAATGCCGTCGTGCTCCCATTCGAGTTCCTTCAACGCACTGGTGCCACAGATGTGATCCCAGTACGAGAAGGCGTCGACCGACAGCTTCGACGCGCGCGACGGCATGATCGGATACGGGTGCAAGTTGTCCATGATCGTTGTCTTGCCCGCCCCGTTAGGGCCGGTCAAAGCGATCAGGCCATCCGGCAACGTCTCCAGATCGAGCGTCACGCTGTCGCGTTTCATGCCATCGCGCACGCCAACGAAGCCTTCCAATGTCAGTTTCAGAGGCCGCATGACACGTCCTCCGACACGCTCATCGAAGCCGACATAGCGGCCATCTGCGCATAGAAAGCGTCGTCGTCCTCGTTGGGAAACGGCTCGTTCATCACGACCGACGGCATAGACTGCACCGCTGGTTTGGGCGCTTGAAGCGTCCCGTCTAGTGCGGCCGCCACGCTGTCGCAGACTCTGCCGAACTCGCGACGCGCGTTCGGCAAAAGCTCGGACCAACCGCTATGCCCGGTGAGGCTACGGATCTCAGCAGGCGACCACTGGCTTGCATACCCTTCCTGATACGACCACAGAAGGTGCTGCATTTCAACGGTCGGCGTAACGGCGATCTCGCGAGCGCCGGGGGTCGTAGCGACCAGCAACAGCGTATGACCGAACTGCGCCAGCACTGCGCCGCGGTACTGGCCGAACGGCTGATGCTGGATCGCAGCGGTAAAGCCGGCCAGATCGACCAACGACTTTTGAAGATCACGCGATGAGCAGTCGCCCAACGCAAAGGTGCGAACCCAGTTCGGGCCAGCAGGATAAAGACCAAACATGATGCACTCCGTTATGGTGGGCGGAATGCGGCCCCGGAAGGGATCGCTCCCCGCCAGGGTGAAAGAAGAAATGAAACTGCTAGAGAAAGGTCCTGCCACTACGAATCGATGCGTCAAAGACGCGGTGAAACCTCTGTTTCGATAGCGACGTTGATGGTTGGCTATCGGAACACGGCTTGCGTGTTCAAGCAAAGGAGCCGTACTGGCCTCCCCTGCATGCGCGGCCACCTACGCCGCAAACAAATCATCGTTGAGCCACGAAAGCTGATCTGCCGAAGCCGACTCGACGATTTCCACCGTCGCATCTGGCATGGGCAGTGCATCGTCGCAGACATCGCCATCCGGAACTACGTGGGCCGTCACCGGCGCAGGCTCGGATATGCTCGACAATGCGTCAGCGTCGCTCAGTCGCGCCAGCACGCCAGCGGCGATTGCCTCCGCGTCCCCCGTTTCCAGCAACTGCAGCCGGTCAAGCAAAGGCGCCGGATCAACATCAGCGTGCTCGCACCAACGCTCGAGCTTTCGGTCAATCGACGTTTCGAGGCTGATGCCTTGAGCGCGTGACCGGACGACGGGAAGAATGCGAGCTTCGACCTTCAGCTCCGCCGCGTTGCCGAACAGCGCCGCGATCGCGTCGCGGTCCACTGACTGTTTGTGCTCTTCGTCGACCTGCCAACGAATTCGCACGAACTTGTCGGTCGCATCGAGCGCGATTGCCGTCAGGCGCTGCATGTCGGGCGGTCCGTCAAAATCGACGCAGATGGTCTGCCGAGAAGGCGTAACGACCAGATCGGCTTGCGCGCTTCCCACCTCGACATTCCACATGAGAAAACCTTTGTCGCCTTCCTCACCGTAGTGGAAACGCCCGATCGAACCGGGATACGCCACAACGCGCCCCGCTCGCTCCCACTGCTGTGCTTTGTGGATGTGCCCAAGCATGAACGCATCGCATTCGGCCTCGAACAGACTACCAAGCGAAAACTCATGATCGAACCCGGCCATAGTCACGCTGTGCTCGGTCGTACAACCGTTGACCGTGCCGTGTGAAACCCCGACAGTCCGGATGCCTGCTGCACGAAGCTGCTGGTTGACGCGTCCTGCTGCGGCGAGATAGTCGCCCAGCACGGCTTCAAGGCCCGTCCCGGCTTCCTTGGCACCGACAGCGACCGCCAGCGCCCCCTTATTGACCGTGGGCAGACACGTGAACACGACATCAGCGCCGATTGCCAGAACCTCGCGCAGCTCCTCGTCCGAGAACACCGGACCGTCCGAGGGGTAGAACCGCCCCTCGTGAAGGCTCACCTGCTGCACGCGTTCCGCAACGTAGATCTGATGCGTGGTCGCCATCAGCTCAAAGTTGCGTAGCGTCCCCGGAGGCTCATGTGAGAACGTGCCCTGCAGCATCAGGACCGGCATGCTGCCGCTCAGCCCGTTGATGCGCTTTGCAAGGCGGTTCAACGACGGCGCGTGTGCGTCGAGACGATGGTCCGTCGCATCACCCGAGATGACTGCGACGTCGGCATGGGCGAGCACCGCATGGTCGATGCCGAAGCCGAAGCATCGATCCGACTCCTCGATGTTGCCCGGCGCGTAGTGCAGGTCAGAAAAATGTGCGATCTTCAAATCGCCTCCTATAAATGAAAAAGGCCACCCGAAGGTAGCCAGTAATTGCCGATGCGCCGTTCTGGCGCGCTAAGAAAGGGATGACGTTGACAGCGTGTCGCGGACTTTCATCAGTGCCTTGCCCAAGAGGTTCTGGCCACGCCACTTCGATTTGTCCGTGATGTCTGGATGATGCTCACCGAGACCCACGCCCCATATCGTGTCGTAAGGACTTGCTTCGACTAACTCGGCCGGCGCCGTCGCAAGCAACAGCGTTCGCAGGCCGGGATGCTGCGCGAACTTCTCGCGGCATCCGACATAGACGATCGACTCGCGTTTCGCCTTCCACATTTCTAGGTCAAAACCTTTGACCTTGCGGCCGAGGGCTTTTTGTTCCTTCGGGAGATGTGTGGCGAGCACAGCCTGGGCGATGTCCTCGTCGCCGAACAGCTTGGCTTTTGAAAACATCATGAACTGCTCTACCGACCGAAAATCGACGTCATGGTAAGTAAAGCGGCACGGGTGCCAGTTACTAAAAGCGTCCTCCGCGCCGAAGAACAGCGTGAAGTTGCCGACTCTACGCATTGGAAGCTCCTTCGCGTGAACAAGTAGATGGGCCGCCGAAGCGGACGAATTCGATGCGCAGTCACAGCGCGGTCGAAAACATTTGAGCAAGCGGTTCTTGCTGAAATGCTCTCATGCGCGAGCGTAGAAGAAAGGATGCCAGCCCCCGAAGGGGGACTGGCCAAGGTTAGACGTAAGCAGCTTGTGCAATCGCGTGCTGAATTTCGACGTCAAGCGAGGCGGGATCGTCGAGCGCCGCTTTGAGGCGCGCGTTCATCGCATCCACATCAGCGATGCGCTCGATCCAGCCACGACCGTACGTCTGGTGCGCGTATTTGCGAAAGCCGTTCTGTCGCTCCGGCTGACTAAGGCCCAGACGATGCAGCAGGTCGGACATACGGTGACGCTTGTCTTCCAGCGTCTCATCGGGGTCGGGCGAGTCGTCGTCATGACCAGCTGCGCCGTCGATGCCCGATGGCTCGCCATCGCCTGCCCGGTCGGCCTCAGATTGCTCCCGCTCAGGCTGAACGACCGGATCGCCAATCGACTGTAACGTCCCGCCTGACTCCAACAGGGCCACCGCACGACTGGCAGCATCGAGCGCCGGTTGAGCCTCGTCCGCGCCGTCCAACAGCGCGCCCAGGTCGATATCCGCATCGAGCACCGTCAGCATCTGCTTCTGACGTACGGCCTGGCCGTTGTCGTCAATCCGCGTGATGTCAAACTCTTTCTTCGAGAGCCAAAAGCGCGTGCCGGTGAGCCTGCCACGCGCCAACGCCACGGTTTGCATCGCCGAATACGCTTTCTGCAGCACGTAGATGGAGTTGGTCGGCAACTCGATCAGCCCAAGTCCCTTCACGTCCGGAACTGCAAACAAGAAGTTTGCGGTCAGGTTGCACTTGCGGTCCTGATACTGTGGACAGACGTGAGGATCACAGACGCCATCGGGAATGTCGTCGTCTTGCCGGTGAACTACCAGTCGCCCACCGAAGGATCGCCGCGCCCGCTGTGCGCGTGCGTTACGCTCGACCGGTGCATACGTCTTGCAATAGCGTTTGCCGTCGCGGTCGTACTCCGAGAAGTACTGTCGCCCGGTTGTCGTGTACGCGGCCATCTGATTCGGCACATTGCGCAGCCAGTCGTCGAACGCGAACATGATCGGGAAACGATACAGCCGCAAGCCTTGCCCGCGATCCTCACCATACAGCCGCAGGATCTCGTCGGCTGTGTCCGGATTGGAAAAGTCGGACCGTCTACAGACGAAGTAATCGACGTTTCTGGGAATCAGCGCGTTCCGAAGCTTCAGCGACGTTTCGAGCAGCTTGCCGATGGCTTCGAACGACTCGCCCGCAGCGACCATGTCGTTGTAGAGCTTGACCGCTTTTTCGTTGGCTTGGTGCGCCCGCGTGAGTACCTTGATACCGGGTCGAATCTTGCCGATCGTGGGCGGGCGAATAGCTCGTTCTTCAACGAGGCTACGCGGCGCGTGATCGAACATCTGAACGACTGCGTTCATGAGGGTTTCCTTGCAAGAAAGAAGATGGCGTTGGTCCGCAGTGATTCGGCCTGAGATTGCATCTCTCGGGCTGCCGCACTGCCGCGACGTTCGCTGACATGGGAAATGAAGACAGAGCGCTCTGCGTCGCTGAACATCGCGACTCGAGCTACTTCGCACCGCTCCCGCCAAACGGGGGACGTGGTGTCCGCCTGCTCGCGCTCGGTATTGATTTGATGCGTGATGGCCTCGGCGATACGTTGATTGAGGCGGTCGGGCAACAACATAGAACAGCACCTCCGTTGAGAAAGGTCCGGCCGCAAGAAGCGACAGACGAAAAAAAAGCCCGCTCCGGTGAGGGAGCGAGCTTCTTGAAATCGATATAGAGACCTACGCGCCACGTCCCTTCCGGGGACGTGGCGTGCAGGGAGCGGCCGGCAATGCCGGTGTCGCTCGATCAGAGAACGTAAAGTCGTTCTCGCGCAGCATGGTCACGCCGCGCAACAGCCCTTTTCGGAATTACTTCCGCCGCAGGAATCACGGATCAGCCAACTTCGATCGTTCTACCCAGATCAGGCTCTGGAGAGAGAACACCCGAAAACCCGGGTTCGAACGATGTACCGGCGCAAATGAATGCAGCACAGGGTACGAGTATCACGGCTGAAATTGGGGAGTGTGTAGCGAGCACACTCAGCACAAGAAAGATTTCCACACCGGTAGCTATCCGGTCGGCGCATGCCAACGCACGAGGCGGGCACGACTTGCAGAGAAAAGATGGACTCCGGGCGTGGAGTCGTGGTCGATGCGTCGGTGACGCGGGGAATGGAGTTGAGTATCCGGGTTAATGACGTACGCGTGCGCTCGAAAGCTCACGAAATTCATATAGCTTTCGCCCGTTCGACTCTTGCCTAATCAATGAAAATTATATGTGAGAGAGAACACAGACACACCGAAAATCCCATGGCCGTTACTGACCTAGAAGCGCCTGACGAAGACCCTAAGCAAACCGCTGCGCTCGGCAACGAGAGCGGTGCGCCAAGCGGGCTGCGTCCGTTGAACCGCCTGACGAACGACAGTCGTCTCGCTCGCATCAACGGCGACACGCTGGCAAAAACGGAACTGCCGTACTACTCATTGTTCGCGCGTGAATTTCTCCGCGCCGACTTCAACTTCGCCGCCGCAAAGATGACCGTTGCGCGCGGCGGCAAGCTGATCGCAATCGAGTCGGAGTTTCGAACTGCCGAGGCGTTCATGAAGAAGGCGCTCGCATGGGCAGGTAAGTTTCCAGGTCGACGTGCACCGACTCCGCCCGAGATGGTCACGCTTGAAATTAAGCACGCCATGTCCGGTCGTCTTGTGCGACTCCTCTCGATGTATGACCAGCTTTTCCTGAAGACGATGGAAGCGCTGATGGCGAGAACCATGACGGCTCAAGTGCGCCAATCCGCACTGGAGGCTGCCGAGGCACGCATCAATCAAATCCCTTTCTTGTGCATGCCGGACAACGACCGCTTTGCGCCAGAAGGTGTGCTGCTTCCGGACTCGGATCGTACTCACTGACATCGTGTATGAACTGCCCTGCGTTTTGCGTTTGCCGCGCCGTGGGGCTGGACATGCTCGACCTAACAACGACGGGAGGACCCCGCATGGACTTACGCGAAATTCAACGACTGCATGCGCAGTTCGCACCTGACTCGATGACCATCGATCTGCCGCGGCAGATCGCTGCGCTCCCGGCGCCGGCCGACCTGACGGCAGACGCCAAGACACCCACGCTCAGGCTGCGGCTTCCGAAGGCGGCGCCTGTCGCTCGACGAAGCGTTGTCGCAGTTGCTATCGCCGCTGTCGTGGCTATGGCGGGAATGGGAGCCGCGTCGTTGTACAAGTCGGTGGGCGCGCCCTCCGCGCACGAAGTAAAGAAGACCGCCTCGCAGCCCCAATCCAACGGAAGCGAAAGGCCAGCAACGGAAGAACCGGCGACGCGCCCAATCGACGCAGAGCCGCCTCATCCGGTAGCGCTCGCTCCGATGCTGACGGGAAAAGACGTTGCTGCGGCTTCTCCAATCGGTCTGACGGCTGACCAGTTCAAGAATTCGCTGGGTACAACGAGCGGCCCAGCAGCGAGCGCAGCAAGCACGGCCGCCATCAAGGCCGTTCCTCCTGTCTCGAACAGTGTGCAACGCGCGGCTGCCTCGCCTATTCATCAAGCCCGTCGCGAGGCAGAGGTGGCCAGCCAGGCTCCCACTCAACCCGTGGCGTCAGTGCCGCCCGCGCAAGCGGTGACGCAGCCTGCCGCCGACGAACAAGCGTCGCAACAACACGCGGCACCGGCCCGTACGCACAGCTACCGTCATCGCTCGCATTCGCGGGATGAGCAGGTAAGCGATGGCGACACGGGGTCTGCTGCAAGCAAGAAGTCAGCGCCTGCGAACCGCGGCGGGGCGAACGAAGTACAAATGTTTTAAGGAATCGACACCATGAAAACCGAACTCAATATCACGCTTATTGCGCGCGGCTGCGCGATCACCGGCGACATGGTCGTGGATCACGGCATTTCGTTCTTCGGCCTACTCGACGGCGGCATCATCTCGACGCAGGGTCTGCTGCACATCGGCGAAGGCGGACTCGTAAAGGGCTCCGCGCAGGGCGAGCACGTTCGCATTGACGGGCGCGTCGACGGCGATGTGCACGCTCGGGGCTCGCTGGAAATCAACGGCCAAGTCTCGGGCGACATCTTCTACTCCGGCACGATCCGCCTTGGGCCGCGTGCGTCCTTGAACGGCACCCTCAAGCGCGTTGCCAGAATGCTGACGATTGAGGCCGATTCCACGCCGGACGAAGGGCCTATCGCCGGTCCGCGCCTGGACGACGTCAAAGGCCACGAACGCGGGGAATCAAATGTGACAGAGCTCTCCCGCGCAATGGCCTGAGTCTCTATAAGCCCCATGATTTGCCGATAACGGGTCAAAGTCTCGAAGAACCCCGATATGAAACCCATCGAACCGATCTTCGATTTCCTCACCGTGACGTGGGACGCGGCAGCGCAAGAAGCCGCGTTCGAGGGACATTGTTTCTGCATGCTCGACACCGGCCGGCTTGTGAACAGTCAGGCGATGACGCTCGGCACGCCGCATTGGAACCGTCCCGCGTACAAGTCCGTCGTGACGTACAAGTTGGCTATGCGTCAGAAGCCATAGGGTTTATACTGACCACGTCTCCTCCATGTCTCGACCGATATGGATTGCCGCCCGCCTTGAGCGGGCTTTTTTTTTGTCAGCGTAAAGGTTAGCCGTCAGCGGTTCGTCTGCCGTTCAGCGACTATGCAGATGTGCGCACCAGCCTGGGTCGGCGTTCAAAGGGACGCTCTCCGGAGAGCGTCCCATTCCGCTCGGGCACTTGGTCAGGTGCCTGATTTTAAATAGAAAGAGGCCTGTTACAAAACGTGCCGAATATTCACACCCCCCTTATTCGGCACGCTTTTCATAACGTGAAGGCTTGTGAGGGCTAGCTTTGCGCGCCTTAAGCGCAGCTACCCGTCGTTCGATTGGTCGAAGGTTCGCCTACCGAGCGTTGTTCTGCAGATCGGTGGACTTAGCTCGCGACAGCGCCCTGGACGACCTGCGCCTCAACGACAAATCGCGACTCGAAATTTCTCGACGTCCCCGACACCATTAGCGATTCGCGAGCGCGGGTCATGGCGACATAGAACAGCCGCCGCTCTTCTGGCTCGGTCGATTTCGGGTCTGGGACGATCGTCTCCTCGCTGCGGGCGATCCAGACGTGATCCCATTCGAGCCCTTTCGAACTGTGCATGGTCGTGAGAATGAGAGCGCCCGGCGTCGGCTCGTTGTTGTCTTGGCGCAGGAAAAGCAGCCGTTCAGCGAAGCTACCTGACAGGCGCGACAAAACGTCGTTGGTGGCTTGAATCGCGCGGATTGCAGAATCCTTTTTCGCGTACTTCAACATCCACTCGGCGACGCCCGAGAGCGTCAGCGTATAGAATTTTCGATCGCACAGGCTTTGCCATTCGGCGAGCCGCTTCATGAACTCGCGATAGTTCGTCGCCACTTCCTCGGGCAGCCCGAGTTCGACCAACTCCGCCCGCCCCTTCTGCGTCAGTTCCGCACCCATATCCGCGTGGAGCGCGCGTAGCTGCTGGGCGGTAAGCCCGAGGTGCGCCAAGACTGCATCGAGGCCGGTGTCTTTGATTCGCTCCACGATTTCGAGCAGATTGCACATCAGCGCGCCCTCCGGGCGGCTCAGGACGGACGCGCCCGACGCTCGGTAGTACTTGATGCCATGCGAGCGGCAAACGGACTCAAGGGGGTCCAGTATGCGGTTGGTACGCGCCAGGATCGCGCACGACTGCCCTTTCGCGAGCAATGGCCCGAGCACCTCAACCGCCGCGGTTGCCTCCTCATATTCATCCGGATGGCGGGATGTTTGCACGGTACCGCCCGAGCCCTTTTCCGCACGCAGCACCTTTGCGATGCGGTCGGCGTTATTGCGGATCACGCGGTCGGCCGCACCGAGGATTTCCGCGCGGCAACGATAGTTGCTGCCGAGCACCACCGGCTTTGCTTGGAACGACTCGATGAACGATTCCATGCCGCGATAGCCGAGGGCCTCGCGGAATGCGTAGATGCTCTGGTCGTCGTCGCCCACTACCGTCACGATGGAACCAGCCTTTGCATGAAGCTCGATCCACCGGTACTGGAGCGGGTCGGTGTCTTGAAACTCGTCAACGAGCAGATAGGTGAACGCGTACGGGGCGATGGTGCCTTGTTCCATCCCCTCGACGGCCAAGCGCAGCATGTCCTGAAAGTCGATCTTGCCATTACGCGCAAGCGCGTCCTGATAGGCGCGGTACAGCTCGCCGTCGTCCGTGTTTGGATCGCACCGGCCAAAGTTCGTCTTGATTTTTTCGATCGTGGGGATGGCATCTTCCGCTTTGCCCTCGCGGCCCAGTTCCTGCATCACGCGGATCAGCAAGCCAAGGCGGTCACCGTCCGAGGCAATATCAAGCGCGCGAGCGCCGGGGCGCTTCAGTTGCTTGAAGGCGAGTGAATGGAAGGTACCGGCGATCAGGCGTTTCTTCACCGACTCGCCGGCGGCAGCGAGGATGCGCTCGCGTAATTCCAGCGCGGCGTCCTTCGAGAATGTGACGGCGCCGACCGTCGCTGCGCTGTCTTGTAGCAGCAGGGCTGCTTTCGTGGCGATGGTTTTCGTCTTGCCTGCGCCCGGACAGGCGATTGCCACGCAATGCTGGCGCAACTGGGCGACTTCCCGTTGCTGGGGATTGAGTTCGTCCAGCATCGCGCCCTCCTTAATTGCCGCGGACCGTCGTCATCAGCTTCAGGTGCGTCATGTACCCGCGAATGCCAAGCGGGTTAAAGCGTTTAAGGAAGTTGACGGCTTCGTCGTCCACGTCGGACTGATCGCGAATGCCGTTCCACACCATGAAGTCGAAGTGATCCATCGCCCGGTCGAACTTCATGATGACGCCCAGCACGCGCATCGAAAAGCGCGAATACGCTTCGACTTCGATGTCCATCGCGGGCATCGGGATCGTCGGCTCGAACACGAATTCCTTGTTGGCCCGAAGCTCCGCTTCCTTTTGCTGGCGGAAGCCTTCGGCCACGCGCAGTTGCTCGTCAACGTAGCTCTCGATACCCCCGAGCAGCTTTTCGAGCGCGCTGTTGACCACGTCCTTGTCGTTCTCGCCGAAGGTCGAGCGGCCGAAACGCTGCATGTTGATGCTCATGCGGTTGATGTACGGCCACCATTGTTCGAACAGCGGCTTCAGGCGCGTATGGTTCAGACGCACGCGGGCGGTCACGACGGCCGCGCCCGAAAGCTGGCGGTCAAGCAACTGACGCCCGATTTCACGGCGGCGCTTGATGATTGAGATACGCTCAGCGGCAGGCAGATCGCGGAACAGCTTGCGCGTCTTGGCGACTTCCGCACGCTTCATGTCGGCGTCGTCGGTGGAAATCACGCCTTCCTTCTGGAGGCGGTCCGCATCGGCCTCCATCTGCGTTAACTCGCGCTCAAGCTCGCCGTCGTCCGCGCCGTCGGTCGTGAGCGGCGCCTCGGCCGTACCTTGTTCAAGTGCGCTCAGCGCGACCTTCTCTTCACTGCCGGGTTCGACAACCGTGCTCATTCGCCGTTTCTCCTGTCTGGACCGCATCGGTCCCGTTTCATCGTTGGGGATCAGGCAAGCAAAGCGCGTTGCCCATATTCAACATTGTTGCGGCGGTGGCAGCGTGCGAAAGCTCGAAACGGTGGCTATTTAGAGCGCCTTTCACGGAATTATCGGCGCGCTCTAGGCTGGAAGCGAAGACGAAGGCGGAAAAGACAAAGGCAACGCTATCCGGGTAGCGTTGCCTGAGGGGAACAGAGCAATTTTTTTGTCGAACAGCTAACGAGTCGCGCGACGTTTTTCCCTATCTCGACGACTGGAAGGACTCGGCAGCTTTCCACAGGAGACCTCCGAGGAGCGCAGCGACGGCGACCCAGTAGCCAGCCAGGACCGGCAATGGAACCACCAGCACCGCGAACAGCGTTCCAGTGACAAGCAGCAGTCCATGGCCTGCCAGATGGAAAGACAAGGGACTCACAAAGCCCGCAGCCGACGCTTTGATCTTTCTGCGCGCCGCACCGTCGACGAACATGCCGACGGCAAAAAAAAGTGTTCCAACGATCCACATTTTCATCACCATCGCACGGAAGAGCATGCGGTACACCAGCAGCCAGAAGTTCTCGGTCCAGGTATGGGCGAACGATGAGAACCCGCCGTCGTCCAAGCCGCCTACCTTTCCAGAGGCATTCAGCGTACGGTGCAGCAGCCCGCTATCGACAAACGCACGGCGGAACTCGTCGTTGGCACTGCGCATCGCGCGGTCGACCCTGTCCTGCCCGACTGACTCAACGAGAGAATGGGTTTCCGCTTCCGGCACTTCAAACAGCTTGCGCTCCGGGATCGCCGGCATGACAGCGATGGCTAGCACTGGCACGAGCAGAAACCACACCTTGATATGCGAACCAAAACGACTAGCCATGCAGCACCTTGGCCAGCATGAGGGCGGGAACCGCGACGAGCGCCAAAAGTCCGCCCCAAAACAGGGCCGGGCGAAATTCGGCAATCGTCGCCAACGCGTAGCAGCGGGCACCCGCGCCGTACGTGAATTCCTCGGGCACGGCTGCGTTCACATCGCCGTCGAACGCGGCGGCAGTGTCGCGCGCCCGCTGAGCCGTGCGCGGCTCAACTCCCGACAGCTTCGCTATGATCGTAACGGTGAGCGACATCGTATTCCTCGAAGTAACGGCGGAAAGCTTCTCCTTGAAGCACGCGTGCGGCGAGCTGGAACGCGGCGGTGCGCTCAGTGATCTCGTCCGGGCAACGCTCATCGACCATCTCGAACTGGTACTCGAGATGACGCGCCTCGAACGCGGTGATCGACTCGACCATCGGGCACCACACGGAGACCTTGTCACCGAAGCGCGCGACAAGACGCCGGGCGTACAGCGCTTTCGACGGCTCGAACAGACCTTGCATGAACGCGATATGCTGGTCGCCCGTGCGCTTCGCGCGCCGGAAGCCATCGAGCGCCGACTCGATCATCTCCGCAGCCAGCGGCCCTTTGTCTCCCCTAAACCGCTCCCCGATGAAGTCGGCCACACGCGAGCACGCGAGCTCCAGCTCCGGTGCGACGTTGAAGACCGCAACCAACCTGTGCGAGAGCTTGTGATCGCGGATGATGTTTTTATATGCAGCGGACATAACTGTGTTTTTAGCCTTCGATGATAGGAATGCGACCCTGATACACGGCACCGCCAGAGATGCGCATGAAGTACTGCAGATTAGGCAAACTGTGAAGCAGCTTCACGGGAATGAGCGGCACCTTTTCCAGCTGAATGGAGCGGGACTGCGAGCCACTGAATTCGAGCGCATGCGCCTCGGTCGTGGTATTCGTGCTGTTTGACACGTTCACCACGCGGATCGCAGTCTCTCCGACCTTGTCCGAGAACCACTTTGCTGTATCTGAGTCCTCTAGTCTAAGCACCACCTGATTGTTGAGGTTACCCAAAACCTGCAGCATTTTCGCTGCGTTTCCCAGTTTCGCCTCGAGGTCGGCACGCGCCTGGAATGCGACGAACGCCTTGAACCCTGCTCCGCGTCCCTTGTTCAGGATTTGGATTACTTGCTCATTGATGGCCTCAGCGATCTCGTCGATGATGAGCACGACATCAGGCTTCTCTGCGTAGAAGTTGTAGATCGCGCCGCAGACGGCGGCGACGTCCGACAACGCCATGGACGCGATTGCCTTCTGGACGATGTTGTTCGACAGCGAGTCGAGTCCCATGTACAAGACCGCCTTTTGCTTGATGATCTTGTCGATGTCCCATATCTCACGCTCATCCTCGAAGTCGTCCGCTTTCGGCGCGAGCATGAGGCCGGTTTCCCCGGTCGCCAGCATTTGTAGCAGCGGCAACGCGGACGCGATGATCTTCATGTAATGCTCGCGGTCGTGGGTGTGCGTGGCGATCAATCCATCGATCGTCTCGTGCCCCCGGTCGTGAGCGGCGAATCGGTCGAGATACAGCTTGACCATCCCGTCAATCAACGAAACGTCGTTGCGGCGCTGCGCGTCTTTTACTGTCGCGGTGACGGTCAGTTCTTCCCAATCGGTCAGGCCGTTCTCGATGAAGAATCGTCGCAGCCCACGGTCGAGCAGATTTCCAATGCCTGACTGTGCGTATTTGAGGATCGAGCGCAAGTTGGGCTTGTCGCCGACATACAGTTCGCCTTTCACCGCGCGGTCGATGAAGAGGAACGCGAAGTCACGGAACTGGCCTTCTTCCATTAACTGCGCGATGCGCGACGGGATTTCCGACGGCTGCGACCAGTTCTCAAGCGGGTTCAGGCGGATCGACTCATGGGGCTTCGCCTGATTGAAGTACAGGAACTTGCGCCCGGTGCGCGCGCACTCCTTTTCTACGCGCTTCTTCCACTCGTCGTCGTTCTTGGGATCGACGATGATCAGGACGTCCTTCGGGTTGTGGATCACCTGCGTGGAGATGACTTCGTAGGTGCGGGTCTTGCCCGCGCCAGTCGTGCCCGCCACCAGCGTGTGACCGCCCATCGCCTTATAGTGAAACGGCACCTCGACCTTCTTCTGCTCCATACCGTGGATCCAGGACGATCCCTGCGGCATGCGATCGCGAATGCTGTCGCGCGGACCGAATAGCCGCTCGATGCGTTCCTCAACGGTCCGGCCAATCTCGGTTTTCGGCAACCACTTCGGCAACGACGGAATGTCGGTTACGGGCATCCGCAGGATTTCGTGGGCAATCTGCGTATGCTTTTGCGTCCACTCGTACCCGATGCCCAGATACATCGAGTCCGCTCTTTTCCGCATCGCGTTCTGCGTCGCAAGAAGCTTTTCGATGCGAATCTTGCTCAGCCATTTCGTTGAGATGGCCATGCGAAAGCTCAGTGCCTTCCATATCTGGAGCGCACGAATTGCGAGCAGCGCCGCGCCGACTAGCGCGAATGCCCATCCGTACGGCATTCCAGAGATCAGAATGCCAACGATGACGATGGGCCAAACGAGAAACGGACGAAACTCGTAGATCGGACGGAAGTGATTGACGTAGTTCATGCGGTGGGTCGCTCCACGATGAGACGGCCGGCGCGCTCGACAATGCAGATGTCATTGCCGTGTGCGCGCATGAGCAGGCTGCGCTTCTTGAGTTGTTCGACGAGGGTATCGCTCGTGATGCCGTATCCGCCGACGAGCCGCTTCTTGACCGCTAGCCCCTTCTCTTCCCACGTCACTTCCGCCTTTCCGGCTGCCACGTCGCCAGCAAGGGCTTTGAAAAACTCTTTCAGCATTGCAGCGCCGGGGCCGAGGAGCTCCGTCAGTTCTTCGTCAGACGGCCCGACCCTGTTTGCATTCGACCTCGAAGGACGCGCTGTGGCGGGGTCGACCGGCGCCGGACGCGACGCAGGCGCGCTCGGGCCGGTCGAGGGCTCAGTCGCAGCCGCACCAGCGGCCTGTGCTTCGCCGCGCTCCAACGCATCGAGCAACGACTGAGAGAACTTCGGCGCGGAGGCGCTCGCCTGCTGCTGCGACGCGACCGTTGCTCCAACAACGGCAGGTTGCGGCTCGGCAGTATTCGTCACCGACGCCGGAGCCACTCCCAGGTCTGGCGCACCGGAATTCGCCGGCGGCTGCCCCGGGGGCACGACCGAATCGGCGGTCGCGGGGGCCGGCGCCGCGACGAACTGCGGCTCAAGCGCGAGCGCGACGTGCACGGCTGAGGGTACGTCGTACTTCACTGGCGCAAAGACGGCGCGTTGCGCCTTGCGCTCAAAGTCCACCGCAACGTCCATGGCCTGCCGCACCACCTTGTGGACGAGGGGTTCGAACCCCTGCGGGCTGCGCTCTGGATTGATTGCGTTGAAGAGGTCGTCGAGCACCGTTGTGTCGAACCCAGAGAGCAGCTCGGGCGTGATGACGGTCTGGGCAAACATGGCAGCGCGCATGCGCTCATTCTTCAGTGGCGTCACACGCCGCTCAACGGCGAACTGACCCGTTCCTATCCACGTGCCGAACGCCCCGTGCGCCGCCGGATTCCACTTCGTGCGGTCCGAGAGCCGCACCATCTCAAAGTGACGAAACGGCTCATCAAGAAGCGAGCATGCGGCGGCCAGGAAGACGGCGTAGTTGTATTGCGGCTCCAGCCTCCGGCGCTTATCTGACGTGAGGTCAGCCGCGAACTTCTGCCCGCCCGCGAGCCGCATCGCATAAAAGGTCGACTCAATCGTCGCGCGAAATGCACCGCCCGGCTCGCAATGCAGCTCGGGCGTGAGCGGCATAGACGAAAACCAGTTAGCACAGCGACGCAGCACAGACACCCACTTGCGTGCGAACTCCGTTTCCGTGCTTTCATTGGCGCACTGTCGGACTAGTTCGACTCGCTTTTGGTGCGTGGCGAACAGGTCCTCGACGGCGATTGCAAGGTGAGCGGTCGTCATGGGATAAATTTGGCCGCCAGCTTCATAGCACCGGTACCGGTTGCTGTCGCTCCGCCGCCGAAGATCGTTGCGAGCTTCGGGACCTCGAACGAGAGCAGTAGCACGAATATCGCTAGATCCAAGACATACGCTCCGTTGACAGTAGTCGACCCGCCGACTTCGGTCGCCTTTTTCACTGCGTCTGTGATCGATGAGCCGACAAGCTTGATCAGGACGGCAACTACGACCGTGTACATCCCCGCACTAATCATCCAATCAAGCCACTTTTTGAAATAGCTCCGCGTGTACGACGAGAAGCCAAGCGCAATCGCGATCGGGCCGAGGACGATACCGATCGCTGCCTGGATTTGGCCTATGGCCGTGTAGTAGACGAAGATGATCGAGGCGAGGGCCATCACAAGCGCGGAGACGGCGAGGACGACAACGTCAGTCAGCAGTGCAGGGATGTCCCACAACTTGACCGTTTTCAGCTTGGTGGTCAGCGCGTCGATGATGGTCCCCGCGAGCGAGGCCATCTGGGAACCGACTGAGCCGTTGTCCGACTGGCTGATATGCGCCGCCAACTGCTCGAACCATGTCCAGAAACCGGCCGCTGACGTGGTATATCCAAGGTACAAGGCGACGAAGATGCCCAGGATTGCCACTTCTTCGAATAGATCGACCCACGCCGAAATAGGATGATGAGTTCCGGCGAAACGAACGCCCACGAGAACCAGGGATATCACGCCCAGGCCCCATGCGAACTTGTTCGCCTCACTCATAACCCCCGAACTCGCAGCGACAGCCGCGTCGACGACGTTGGAAAGCAGAACGTGGATCTGCTGCGCCGCACTCGTCGCGCCTTTGGCAAAATCGCCTGGCTTGCTCGCGAGCAACGCCGCAGAGCTTGTTGCCGCCGAAGCCGGCGCGTCGGCCGCTGCTTGCGCCATGGCCCGGTTGGAGGTGATAGCAAAGCAGCCGATCGCTGCGGCAAGCACAAGCAGCGTTCTGATGAACATCATGACAGACGGCAGCATCATTGCCCCAGCACCTTCGAAGAGCCGATCTGTGCGTCGAACGCAGCACGCTCTCTATCCTGTTGCGCCTTAATCGCCGCCTGACTGGCATTGTTCGCCTGCTGGTCCGCGACCGTCGCCGAATCCTTGACCGCGTCGCTGCGCTGCTTTGCCGCCATCATCGTCAGGAGGTCGCTGTTCTGGCTGGAGATGATGTCAAGCATATGCGTGGTCAGCTGAGCCGTTGCTTGCATCGTCGGCGACATGTTCAGTTGGTCCTGGATTTCCTGCCGGCGCTTCGCGAGCGTGCTGACGTGCGAGATGACGTCGTTGCCTTGCTGGAAAAGTTGCTTCGCCGTCTTGTCGTTGTTCTGAAGTAGCGTGTTTTGGTCCGTGAACCACTGGTCGGCGGTCTTCCCCGATTGCGTAATCAGCGCCTGTACCTTGTTTGCGTACTCAGCGTTGCTCTGCAGGCCGCCGTACAGGTCCTTCAGCGCATCCGTGTATTTCGACAAGCTCGTAATGTCGCTGGTGATGCTGTTGAACTGCGCCAACATCGCTGCAGGATTCAGGTTGGTCGCCTGCTTCAACTGGTTGAGCATCATCTGGTACTGATAGACGAGGTTCGAATCCTGATAGACCTCACCCTTCACGGCGGCCGCCGCGGTCATCGTGTTCTGAATGAAGTTAGACGCGTCGAACACCGGCATGTTCGCGTTGGCGTGTTGCACGAATGCCAGTGTCAGAACACCGGTGGCTGCGAGGCAGCGGAGCAGTTTTTTCATCATGGCGATACCTTTGTCTAAAGCGTTCAAGCGTTGACGAGCACGTCGCGCACGTAGTCCTCCCGCCAGTGCGGGCTTCCTGACTTGACGTGCTTGTCGAGGAGCGCCTGCGCGCGACCGTCCGAGCGCAAGTAGGCAAGTGCCTCCTTCGGGAACTGCGCCTGCAGCATCCGGCTCTGCTTGGCCGTCACCCACAGGTAGTCGCGGTTGGGCACCGCATCGGAAATCATCTTGATCTGGTGCTGCGTCAAACCGAATACGTCGCTGTACAGCCCTTGGTTGTTGATCGCGTCGCTGTTCGGCAGGTAGATGATGTTCGGGATGTTCTCTTTCAGAATCTCGAAATTCGGCACGCGAGCCACCTGGCCAAGCGACTGCGTGGCCATGAGCAGCGTTGCGTTGAGCTTCCGGATCGTCACCGCCCAGATTTCGAGGCGCGCATAGAACTTCGGGTAGGTGAAGAAGAACCCTGCCTCTTCGATCTCAATCACCGTGTAGCGCTTGCCGTCGAGGATCTGCGCGATCCGATAGAAGGCGTAGTCCATGAACAAGGCTGCGGCCACTGGAAAATTCTGAAACAGGTCGCCCATCTCGATTGACAGGTCATCCGAGATAGCGAAGCCGTCTTCCGCGTGGTCGAAGAATTTGCCGTTCTTGTTGCCCTCGGTCCAGACCTGAAGGCGCTCGCGCAAATCGGCCGGCAGCAGCGTGATCAGCCCCGAAAGACGCCACTTCTCCGGCGGAAAGCCGAGCGCGAGCGTCCGGATGCGCTCGTAAATCTCGGTCTGCTGCTGCGGCGTGCAGGTGTAGTCTTCGCCCTCGATGGCGAGTTGCACCCAGTCCGCGACGTAGGACCAGTGCTTCTCTTCGGCGATCAGCGAAAGTGGATTGACCGAGGTCGCCGCTTCAAAACGTCCCGTCGCGTCGATGAACCGGCCACCAGCGAGCAACGTGGGAATGCGCGTCGAGCGGTCCTTGTCGAAACGGATACGCCGTGCGCCGTGCCGCCCGGTCTGCGTCATCAGGTAGTTCAGGAACACCGACTTACCGGCGCCGATCGGACCGACGACCAGCGTGTGCGCCTTGCCGCCCGGATGGTGTAGGTCGAAGTACTGGAGCGTGCGATGGCGAGTCGGCAAACACGTGAGCGGGCCGGTTTTCGTACCGGACTGCTGCGTCAGCCATTCGTTAACCTTCGATCCTTCTCCCACGCTGCAGAGCGGCGCAATGTCGGAGACGGCAGGCGTCTCAACGAACTGCAAGCGCTTCTGTTGATCCCAGCGGCCCGGCAGCGTCGCGCTCCACGAAGCGAACAGGTTCGTCTTTTCCAGAATGACGCCAAAGCCCGCGTTGCCAATGACGCCGACAACCTGACGCGTCGCGTCTTCGCATTCCTCGGGCGTGCTGCCGTAGACGACAACCGAAATATTGGCAAAGCCGTACTGCTGGCCTTCAGCGTCCAGCTTCGCGAGCGCGTCGCCCGCCTCCTTCGCCAGAATCTCACGGCCTTCGTCGTTCTTCTGCTCTTCCTTCGTTGCCCACTGCTTGAGGATTGCGACCGGGTTGAAGGCCGCGACCTTATAGAAGCCGCGAATCTTCTTGATGTAGGCGCTCGCCCGCGAAGTGTCGAGAAATCGGAACATCACACAGACGTCCAGTTCCGCGTCCACCTGCGATAGCACGTCGAGCGCCGCCTCTTGAAAGCCCATCCATTCCTTGATGCCGATGATCCGTGCGTACACCTTGCCGTGCGCCGATTCGAACATAAGTTCAGTGGCGCCAATCGTGACCTCCGTCTCGGTCAGGTGGGTATCAAGCATCGTGACCGGGTAGCGCACGCGACGCTTGGGCGTCGACGGATTCGCGCGCTGATGCAGGAACGACAGCACGTTTTGAAGCTGAAGCCGCTTCATCTTGAGGCGAGTAACGCCGCCGACGAAGCCGTCGATCACCGATTCGAACCGCTTGATTTCGTTCTGGATCTTGGTCAGGTCGAACGCGAAGGCGCTTCGCGCGAGAATCGTGTCTTTCGCGGCTTCGAACATCGCCACAGCCAGGTTCTTGCCACCGACCGTCATGTGATAGCCGATCTTGTCGAAGATCCTCGAGATGCCGGTCTCGGGCGTGAAAGCCAGCGCCAGCGAATGCGAGTTCTTAAAGTACTTGCCGCTGCCGATGATCGCCTGATTGATCGCGTCGACGCGCGCATCGGCTTCCGACGCGAACGTGCCGTCCATGCCACCCCGCACGCGCCGGTGCGACATGCGCCACCACGCGGTGATGCGGTGGTCGAAGTTGCGGCATGCGTGATCGAGGTTGTCGCGGGCGGCCGTGATGTCGCCGGGATTGGGCGAATCTGCGTCGATGCCTTCGAACTCGAACACGGTCAGCAGCGACCCGTCCTTGTTGAGCACCAGTTCGGGCGTGACCATCGTCGCCCACGGCGCGATCTCCTGCACCGCGCGCTTGGTGAACATCATTTTCAGCATGGTTCTTTGCCTATTAGCATGGCAGGTCCTGATCAAACCCATACGGGCGCTTGAAGCGCGCGCTAAAACGGCTGCTCGGCCCCGGCTCATAGACGTCCGGGTAGCGGTTGTAGACCAGCATCACGATTCGCCACCACGGGTCAGTCGAGCTTTTCCAGCGCAAGAACACATGCACCACCACGCCGACAAGGAGAAACCCCGGTGTCCAGCTCGTGTAGGTGAGCAGCGCCGTCATCGTCCCGTTGAAAATGGCGAGTCCCCGGTCTGCACCGCCCATCTGGCGCGGCAATGAGAGGCCTCGACTAACCTTGTGTTGGCGCATATCAGCAGGCGTTGGCCATGTGGAAGTGGCTCTGCATGATCGGAACGGCCACCGAGGCGATACCGAGGCCGACCAGCACCACCGAGAAGGTCTTCGCGATGTTGCTTTCCGAGTTCGCCACTGCGACGCCGCCCAGCGTGATGAGCACGATGCCGATGCCGTAGAGGTACGGGCCGCTGATCAAGTTGCTGATCGTGCAGATGATGTCGGTCAGGCCCGTCAGGTTCGAAAAATCGCCCGCAGCCATTGCCGCAACCGACACGACGCTCAGCAGCGCGCCGACCAACATCGACTTGCCCGGACGCAGACGTTTTGCCACCGTCGCGGCTCTGATGAGTACCTTCTTGCCCTTCATTTTGATGCTCCCGTTAAAAAACGCGTTGTAGGTCGTAATCGTTGTTTTTGAATCCCCTAATTTCGAGGATTTCGGAGACGTGCCGCATCTCGCCGGTGCGCTTGAAGTGCACGACGTAGTTGAAGCAGTCAGCGATGTTTTTTCGCATGTCTTCCAGCTCCCACCTCGATCCGGTCGGGATGCCGAGCATGGCGAGCGATTCGAGGCGGCTGAGTGCGGTGCGCCCGTTGTTCGCGTGAATGGACGCGAGGCCGCCATCGTGGCCGGTGTTGAGTGCCTGCAGCAGGTCATAGGCTTCGCCGCCGCGGACTTCGCCAACGATGATGCGATCGGGGCGAAAGCGCAGGCACAGCGCGACGAGCAGTTGCGTCGTCACATTCGTGTCGGCATTCGAGAGCAGCCGCACGCGGTTGGGCACGTGTAGCTTCAGTTCCATCGTGTCCTCGATGGAGATCACCCGTTGGTCGGAGGGGATTTGCTCAATCAGCGCGTTGAGGAACGTCGTCTTGCCTGCGGACGTGCCGCCGGCGACGAGGACATTCTTGCGTGACTGTACGAGCGCCACGAGCGCCCGCATGAGCGCTTCGTCCTCGATGCCGTCCTCGAAGTGAATGGCTTCCGCATATTCCGGTCGGGCGTTCGCTGCGGAAAACGCGCCCATGTCCACGTAGTCCGACAGCGTGAGTTTCGATTCGCGGTGCTTCCGGATGCTCAGCGCATGACCGTCGATCGACGTCGGGCTCATCACCGCCGCGATACGCAGGTTTTGGTGACCGGCGTTGATAATGCCCTTGTCACTGCCCGCTTTCGCTGACTTCTCGACGGAAGAGGCAAGCGAGTGGATCGCGCCTTCGAGCTGTTCAGGGCGCAGGTCGATGTTCTCCCGTGTCATCACGCCACGACGCTCCACCCAGACGTTGCGGTAGTCGTTAATCATGATTTCCGCGAGGTCGGGCGAGTCCAGCAGCTCGCGCAGCGGCGAAAGCGCGTGGAAAAACATGCGCACGGCTTCCGCTTCGAGGGGACGCAGCTTCAGGAGTTGGTTGTCGGCAGACTCGGACATGCGACGCTTTGTGGGCTATCTAACATGTCGGCTATTGTTGGCGTTGGGAAACGCGCGCAGGCAGCGAAAGACGCGTCAAATTGAGCAGCTTTCTCAGCGGCTGCGGCTATTTCTCCGGGGCCGTTGCGGAATAGTCCCGCCGATTCGTTCGCCGAGATCGGCGACGGATGCTCTCCGGAGAGCGTCCCACTGGGTGCGGACGTATCGCTAAGTTATTGACCGCAAAAGGGAAAGTCACTGTTACAAAACGTGCCGAATATTCACACCCCCCTTATTCGGCACGCTTTTTATAATGTGAAACCCAGCGTCTTACTGGCGTTGCCTTGTCGGATTGCTATATTCAATGCTTCCGCCCTGAGTTCACGGCAATGCGAGTCGGAAAACCAGTTAAGCCTCTGCCCCACCCCAATTGTGACTACTGCGGCACGCCCGCGACGCTCGTGCACGCCGGTGAGGCCGCCTACCCTTACCGCGACGATCACGGTCCATTGTGGCTTTGCGCGGACTGCCAGGCATGGGTCGGCGTGTTTCCGCGCAGCACCCGCCACGTACCGCTCGGCCGTCTCGCCGACGCCCGCCTGCGCGACCTGAAGGCGAAGCTCCACGCGGCGCTCGAGCCGTTGGTTGCCGCGAAGGTCCGGCGCGATGGCTGCAACGTGTTTGAGGCGCGCGCCAAAGCAATGAAATGGCTGGCGGCCGAAATCGGGGCGGATGCGGAGAAATGCTCAATCCATACGCTCGGCGCGGACCAATGCGAGCGTGCGATCGCTGTCGTCGAGGGTTTCCAGCGCGCTCGCACCGCTAGCCCTTCAGAACCGGCGTGGGAAGATCGTTAACACTGGCAGCCAATCAAACGTTTGCTATGTCTCGCACCCTTCCGTTCCAGCGCTCGTCTCAGGCCGCCCGCGCGCGCCTTAACAAAGCGCAACTGCTCCCGGTCCCGCGTTCCGTTGCCGATGAGCTCGCGCTTCGTGCCCACCTGTCGTTGGAAGCGATCCGCGGCGACTGTGACCATATCGGCCCGGCGCAGCACATCACAGAAGTCGTATTGCTCGGCAAGTTCCTTAGCGAGGCGGGTCACGGCGAGTTTTCTCACGAATCGCTGCTGGCGGCCGACCGAGCAATGGCTGAAGTCTTCGAAGGCGGCAGGCAAACCGGAACGTGGGGGGTCGCCTCCGACGCCGCCTTTGCGCTGCTGGCTGCTATCGTCTGCATGTACGATCGTCAACTCCATAGCGCGACGCTCGGCGCGCTAACCACCGCAAGCGACCGTCTGGAAAGGTTCAAAGGCGGCGAGGCATACCAGCCGCTGCAAAAACGCCGCGCCTGAACGCCGCGCGTGGATGAAAAAAAAAGCCCGGCATGCCGGGCTTTCGTTCTTCAGGGAATGCCCGGAGGATGCCGGGTTCTAACAGATCACCTCCATCGTCTCGCCAAACGGCGCCTTGCGGGCGCGGGTCAGTGGCGTGGTCGATGCCCACAGCACCGGGTAGTGCGGCGCGACGGTCGGAAAGCGCCCCACCATATCTGTCAGGTAGACCAGAAAGGCGGGGTTCATGCCGTCTTGCGCGACCCGGATGAACGGGTCGACGAACGCCGTCCCGCCTCCACCGCGCACAGGCTTGATCTCAGGCGAGTCGCCTCGCTCGAAGATCTGCACCTGCGTCACGCGCGTGTCGCAGTCCATCACGATCAGCCGCGCGGGCTTCAACGAGTGGAAAACCGCGAGGATCTCCGCGTCGAACTGTGCCTGCGTCTCGTCGAACACCGAACCGCTGGAGTCACGCACGAAGACCGCGTCGCCGATCGTCGGTGTATGCAGCGCGGGCAGATAGAACCCGAGATGCAGATACCGGCGGTTCGGCGTCGCGAAGCTGTAGTCCGACGGCGACGATTGCTGCGCGAAGCGATGCAGCACCGCGCGCCAGTCCACCACAGGCCGAACCGCTTCACCGGCCATCGCCTGCAGATCGCCGGGGAGCTTGCCGCGCATTGCGGCCGCTTTCGCGGCTTGCGTGACGGCAACCTTCCACTCCGCCTCCTTTACCGGCTTGTCCGGGCCTTTGTAGGCCCGAACCTCGCCGAAGGAGCCGGGCTTCGCTGGCTGGTCGGCGGGCGACTGCCCCGGCGCGGTGCCGCTCTGGCCACCGGGCTTCGGAGCCTGACCGCCTTTCGGCTGCTGCTGGTCTTGCGGACCCGGTTGCGGGTGCGGCGGCGGCTGTTGCGGCTGCTGGTTCTGCGGCTGCTGATTCTGCTGCGGAGGCTGTTGTTGCTTTTCCTTCTCCTCCTGCGTCAGCAAACCGTAGATCTCCTCGGCCGACTTGCCGGTATAGCGCGGATCGACGAGCGCCCCTTTCGGCAGAACCATGCCAGACGACAGCACGATCGGGTTGATCGCGTAGTCACAGGCATCGTTCCATCGGTCGGGATCGCGCGCGCCCTGACGCCAGCAGTGGCCATTGGCCACGTGCAGCACCTCGTGCGCGACGACGCCGCGCACTTCAAGGTCGCTGAGCGTTTCCATATACGTCGGGTTATAGCCCAACGTCTCGCCGTCGACCCAAAACGTCTTGGTCGACGGATCCTCACGGACGTTCAATCGAAGCGCGAGCGCCCCGAAGAAGGGTTGCGAGAGGACGAGCTCGGTCCGCTGCCGGGCAATGCGCGGATGGACCGCGCTACTGCCCAATACCACATCGTTGCGGTCCATGACGCCCCCTTACGCGACGAGGCGCAGTTGGCTAGCACCCGCCGATTCGACTTCCATCGGCTCCGGCTGCATGCCCATGAACGCGGCCATCAGCCCTTCGATCTCCTGTGCCTTGCTGGCCACCTGAGAACGAAGCACGCGCGAGTCCTTCAGTTCCGCTCCCGTGTGCACGGCCAGATGCGTCTTGGCCTGCTCGAGGATGTGCGTGAGCTGCGGGTCGTTCGCGAAGTTCAGCTTCGGCAGCAAGGCGCACAGTTCGCGCACGTTGTTGGCGACGTCCAGTCGGACGTTGCCCGTCGCGTACAGCCGATTGGCCATCTGCGACACGGCTTCGTACAGACGCCGCACCAGGTCCTCGTTCGCGGTCGCGATCGAGGCCAGAACGTGCTGGTCCAGTTCGCTCTTGAGCGTGTTGAGCACGTTCGCCGGAAGCTCGACGCCGAACTGGCTCGCGTCGGGAAACGGCAGAACGGCCATCTTCACGCCGAACTTCGTGGTGAGCTCAGCGAGGGTCGGATAGTCCGCCTCGTTGAACAGCCCATTCAGTTCTTCGCGAGCCGCCTCCTTCAGGTTCAGGTAGTCGGTCAAGAACACGGAGACCGCCAAGTCGAACTCGTCTTTCAACGAGCGCATCTTTTCGGCGAAATCCATGTAGACCATCGTCGGCAACAGCCGCACGCCCAACTGGTCGTACTTCAGGGTGTGGTCGTAGAAGTAAGAGCGGATGCGGCCGGCGAGCGTCACAACTTCTGCGAAGCTCGGCGCGTGCTCGGGCAACAGGCGTTTGTTGAATCTGCCGATGCCCTTTGCGTGGTGCTTGCTCTCGACTTCCTGCGTCACCTTGCCGTCGAAGCGGCGGGCGACCCAGGTCGAAATCGTGACGGAGCAGAGCATGACCTTCGATTGGATGGAAGTGATGTCCATGAGAAAACCTTGTAGAAATGGAATGGATGAAGCAAAGAAAAAGGCCCTGTGCGTCCGAAGACGTGACAGGGCCAACATGGGTAATGCAGAGAAAAGTGGAGTGCTTGGTTACTCGCCGCGGATGATCTTGCCGATCTCCCCTCCTTGCGCGCCAATGAAGGCATACGAGTTCTGGATCTGCGGGGTGCGCTGCACCGCATCGCGCACGAGCAGCGCCGCGAACTCGCGGTGCCCGTCACCGATCAGACGCTCGGTGTAGCGCACGACGCGATCGAAGTTGTTTTCGGTCGCGCGTGCCGCAAGCGCTGCCGCGATCGCGTACAACGCCGCCGGCATCGTCGGGATCATCGCCGTGTCGGGCGCGAGAAGAATCGCGTCCGGATTCGGCAGTTCGCGGAAGATCTGGAGGAAGCCAACAAGCTCGGTCGCGGCACCCTCTCCCACCGAACCGGCGTAGGAGATGTGCTCCAGATGCTTCGGCACGACATCCATCGTCTTTGCGACGAACCCCCAGCTACGCGGGCTCGGTGCGTTTTCGATATCGCGCGACGTCTTCTGCACGGACAGCAAGTCCGGGCGGAAGCGCAAGAACGCGATGAGCGCGGGCGGGATGTTTTCGCGCACGGCCCACTGCGTCCAGTCGTCGATGGTCGGTTCGAGTTCCACCACGGTGGCGAAACGCGAAATCACCGGATCGAGAATCCCGGAGACACCAGCGTTGTCCGTGCGGCGGTTCGTGGCCGCGAGGAACGTCACCTGCGGCGGCAGAACGTGTTCGCCGACGCGTCGCGCGAGCAGCAATTGCATCTTCGCGGCTTGCACGGCGGGCGAGGCCTGCCCGAGATCGTCCAGAAACCAGATGAGCGGGCGTCTGGCGGTCATCGCGCGTTCCAGATCCCCGAACGGCAGGAACTTGGCGGTCGTGCCGTCGGGCGAAGGAAACGGCAACCCTTTCGAGTCGGTCGGATCTTCGACAACCGGGTGACTGATGAGCAGTTCGTGATCAGTCGCATGTGCGGTCTGCTCGACGATGTCGCTCTTGCCGATGCCGGGGCGGCCAGTGATAAGCACCGGCAGACGCTTCGGCACGTACAGCGAGAGGAGTTCGGTGAGTTGAGCGGGCGTGACTTTCATGATGGCTTCGAAAGAGAAGCCCCATAAAGACTACGCCCGTAGGGACGTGGTCCCTTAGGGGCAAGATATGAAAAAGCCGGCTCGCAGCCGGCTTGGTCGATGCGTCAGTGACGCGGGTGATAGATGCAGTGTAGGCGTCGAGCGGTCAGGCAATCCGTGGAAAGGTCACTATTTCGCATCGTCTTAAGCTTTGGCGCTGGCGCAACCGACGAAAAAAAACCCGGCACGTAGCCGGGTTCGTCGAAGGTGAATTAGCTCGCGCGCTGTTCGAGCGCCGCGCGCGCGTAGGCGAGCGTACCGTCGTTTGCACGAAGCGATACCTGCAACTGCCGCACAGGATCTGCGAGCGCGTAGCGCACGCTCGTCCCATGCCGCAGGCTGACGATCTGCGAGAAGCCGTCGGCGATCGTGCGATCTACCCACTCCGCACCGGTCAGCACCGCGCCGTCTTCCGCACGAACGCGCGACATCTCAGCCGCTTCGCGAGCGCGTGCAACCTCGCGGGCGACGCGCCTTGCCTCACGTTGCGAGACCGACAGCGCTTCCCACTCTGCTTGCTGCGCGGCGTCCATCCCCGCCAGTTGGAAGATGCCCCGGCGCCGGGCCGCAGCTCGAACGCCGATGAGCTTGATGCCGAACACCTCGCGGACCGCTTGCTTGATCGCGCGGTTGGCGTCGTCTGGCCGGTCCAGGATGCTGAGGAGATAGGACATGTCGGCCGTCTGCACTGCCTTCGCAAACTCGTTGGCGAAAGTGTGCGTGTGCCTGCCGTGATCGAGAATGGCCAGTTGCGAGTCCAGTTGGAAGCGGCGGGCGCTGATGCTGCCCGACTTCCGCGCCTTCTCGAGTTCCGCTAGCCGGTTGTCACGCGCGCTGTCGGCGAGCGTGCGCCGCAGTACCTCCGCAAACTGGCAGGTCGGTACGCCGACATCGACGGGTTTCAGGTACGCCTCAGGCAAAGCATGCGCTTCGAGAATGCCCTTCGCGTAAAGCAGGTCGTCGACTTCTACCGTCGTTGGCGAGTTCGGCACGAGACCCATCAGCATCGCGAGCAGCGCCGCATTGTCAGAGGTGATGGCCTGCTTCGAATGGCGCATCACCGTTGCGAGCGGCACGAGTTTCGCAAGCGGAAGCGCCCCACGCAACTCGGGCACCGCGAGAAGCGGCTTGGCCCATTGCAAGTCGGAGTCGAACTTCGACAACGAAGCATAGTCATCGATCACCGCCTGCGGAACGGGCTTGCCCGCCGCGAGCGCATAGGCCACATGAACCTCGTGCCGACCGTTGCTCTGTCGATTGTCCAGCACTGGGCCGGCGTAGCGAAAGCCGAACCGACGCTCGGACTCGTCCTGCAGCAGCTCGAACAGGTCCAGCCCGCGACGTCCGCTCTTAGCCGCCTCTTCGTTGGCTTGCGCCATCTGATCTGAGGAGAACAAATACAGCGGCTCGCGCGCCAGATCAAAAGCCAGATAGAGCAGTTGCCAGTCTTCGCGCCGTATTTGCCACGCTTCGAGCGCGGTGAACGACGGTCTGAAGTAGGCCGCGTCGATTTCGTCGATCAGCGACAGGAAGAGGCTCGTCGCCGCCCCGGGCCAACGAACAGTCAGTGTGCCGTTGTAGCGAGTAACGGATACGGGGTGGCTGAAGAACGTGAGCGCGATCTCTGCCGCATCGACTGCTGCGACGCTCGCGTCGTCTCGCAGGAAACGGAGCACCTCGAGCATCGTGCGGAAGGAATGGGCGGAGCCCGAGAAGGAAAGCTGATACATGGTCGATTGCCTCGGAAAAATTGCGGGCAATCGCACCCTGTCGGGTCGATGCCCGGCAAGGGTTAAATGCGCCGTATGGGCGCTGGACGAAGTTGAAAAAGCTATTACGCCGCGTCGATTAGACGGGCGATGAGACGGGCGAGCGACCACGCGTGGTCAGTCGAAAACACCTTCGCGCGGAGCAACGGCATGATCGCGTAGGTGCGGTCGAGCGAGTCGCTAAGCTGCGGTCGGCTGACGAAGTCGACATGAATGAGCCAGCCCTCGCTGTTTCCGATGCACACGGAAACAGAGATTCGTTCGTATGACGACGGCTCGGGCCACGGTCTGCTGTGGCGCGCTCCGTACATGGCTTCGTTGGCGTCGTCCTGCAGGTTCGCGTGACAAAGCCACTCGGGTTCGAGCTCGGTTCCGCGCACGAAGCAGCACAGATCCTGGAAGACCTGATCGACTGTCTTGCCGTCGGTATCCAGCCGGGCGACCGACTTAACATCGACTACCCCATCGGCGGCAACACCTGCGGGCAGCACATCCGCATTCGCTTGAGACATAACCAACTCCTGAAAATGAAAAGCGCGCCCGAAGGCGCGCCAGAAAAGGAAAACAGTAAAAAAAAAACCGCACCTTGAAAGGTGCGGTTTCGTCTTTGGACTCAGCTTGCGCCGTGTCGAATCACTTGCCCCAATCGCGTTCGCGATCGGCTTTGCGTCCGTTGTTGGACGTCCACATGAAAAAAGCTGCAATGGACACGCCAAGCACTAAGGTAAAGATTGATGCACCCATTTCACTCTCCTTTCATTGCGTGATAACCCGCGTACCACAATACTACTCCAAGTGACGCAAGAATCGATGCGCCCACGACCGTCGACAGATCCCAGGACGACGCCGAGTGGACGTAGCCCACGGTGCCGCCGATGGACGCAGCCGAAAGCGTGTGAAGGTATCGCCCATTCTGCTGGCGTTGATCCTTCGACGGCGTGGCGATCGCATGGAGGATTTGGCGGATGCCCGGGGGCGGGTCCGTAGGAAGAGAAACCGCATATCCGCCGTTGACGACGGGCGTAACGGGCAAGACGTGGCCTCTGTATTCCAGGCTAAAGGCCGGAGAGCACTCGGACTCGTCCATCTTGCTCAACAGGCCGAGCAATCGGGGAGCCAAGTGAACCTGCCCTGTTGCAGGATCAAGCGTCGCTCGGTCCACGATGGTAGTGCCCGAGCTGTACTCGATCTTTACTTTCGCCAGTTTCATCGACGACCTCCGCACTTCAGGTCGATGCCGCCAGCCAAACGCAGGCCGTCCAGCATCGCTCGATAGCCCGCGGGCGTTTCGAGTTGCGTCAGGGCGACGTGGTTTTCGCCACCGCCCGTCAGATCGGAGCGGCCGCGCCGGGTTCTGAAGCTCAGCGCGACACCCGCACCTCGACGCTCGAGCACGTCGACAAACAACGTCTCGGTACGCAACGACACCCGTACGGCAGCGTTGCCGCGACGCGTATCGGTGACGATCTCGTGCGCATGCGTCGGAAGACGCAAGTCTTGGGCGACGCGTCGCAGAACGCGCGCCGCATGACGTTGCAGAGCCGCTTTCGCGCCGGCATTGGCACTACTGCGGTCCGCATAGAACACTCGGGGAAATTTCATGATTGCCTCATTGCAGACGAGGCAGGTCCCTTGCGGGGAGCCTGCCCCGCAAGGGTTGGCGCGGTTTTCACCGCGCATTCAGAAGATGCGTACTGCGATGCCCGGTTAGAGGAATCGCGCCTTGTATGCGTCGAGTGCGGGCTTCAAGCGTCTGAAGCTCGCGTCGCCGTAACCGTCGCTGATCCGCCCAACCTCGGCGAACATATGCGGCCGCGCGCCCAACGGGTTGAACGCCGGGTGAGACACAATCGCCGCGAATTCGTCAACGTCGCCTGCTTGCGCAGCGACTTCCACCGGAAGCATCCCGTAGAAGTTTTTGCCGTTGACATCGTTGGTCGAAGCGTCCCAGCCGCTGGTCTGGCCGTGGGTGATCAACTGATAGTGGTTCATTGATGGTTCATCCAGTCGGTTCGAGGCGTAGCCGCCAATTAGTGGGTGATCCGGTAGCCGGACCCATTTGAGACGAGAAACACCTGCTGACCAGCAGCGAACTGCTGATCGTCGACCTGCGTAACAACCACCGTCTGACCGTTTGCGCGACGAAGGAAAACCTCGACACCGCTGTGACGAGACATAGCGGCGCTTACGCGCTGGGCCACCAACCCGGAGACGGAGCCGGAAAGCGCGCCGGCGATATAGCGGCCGCTCCCGTTACCGATGACTTGCGAGCCCAAGAAGGCACCTGCTGCTGCGCTGACGATCGATGCAATGCCCGACGAGCCAGAATTACTCTCAATGGTGATCGGACGCACGCGCAGGATGGTTGCCTGCTCGAACTGGCCGATGCGTTGAACGTCGTAGCGCTGGTAGGTATCCGGCGAGCCGAAGTCCGCCGTGGCGCAGCCAGTCAGAACCGAAAGAAGCATCACGGAACAAAAAAACTTGATCATGGATCACCTCGATTGAATGTGAGGCAATCCATCCCCGAAGGGGCTGGTTTGCCCCAAAGGGAAGAGAAACGGGAAATACGCAGCGAAAAGCTACGTGAGTCAGTGGGTGACCGAGGCGATTGCCGTCGAGACGTACACAACGACAACGAGAAACGACAGCATTTTCCAGGCTTCGGCGTCCTGCTTGGCGTACCAGGCGAGGCTGCTGAGAGCGTGTTTGAGCATGGGAAACATGGGCAACTCCTGAGAAAGGTAGGAGCCGCCCTTGATGGGAGGCTCCCATCAAGGAAATATTTGGACCTGAAGAAACGGCGTCCAGCGAACTGCACTGGACGCGTCATTTACGAAGACCTACGAGGCGGTATGGCTGAGGTGATGCAGTCTGACACGACCGCTTTGCACCAAATGCCGCTCGGCTTGATGGTTGAGCGAATAGTCCCAATCCACCATTGCTGTGCCGTCGCTCCACACCGAATGAATGCGTCCGGTGTAAAGCTGCGGCGGGCTGGCCTCGACGTCTTGACCGACCACACGCTGATCGCCATGAAACCGTTCTTGCTGGAAACTTTGACGACAGGTGCGAGATTGCGAGACATAGACAACTCCAAAAAAAAATGGGAGCCGTCTCCCGGAGGGATAGGCTCCCAACGGGACGAAAAAAGGCGACCAACGAGGGTCGCCAGAAGATCGCCGTCATTGACGGCTGGAGAGAAGATGGTCCTCCAGCACGCTGGAGGGGTAGGTCGATGCGCAAAAGCGCGGGGAATGGAGCCAGTCTACGGAGTCGGCCGCGCAGTCGGCATTGGAAAGCTCAAGGATTTGCTATGCCTTTCGCTCAAACGTGACGGGACGACCGGGGCCGCTGACCACCGGACCTCGTATTAATGACGTAAGCCGGCGGCACGCAGCGAGGATGAAAAAAAAAGCGCCTTGCTCCATTTCTGAAGCGGCGCTTGAAAGTCCGTCGCAAATCCGAGGGCCGTCGACGAACCTGAGAGAGAGGCCATTCTAGCGATCGACATCAAAGCCCATGCGTTGAAAAGGTCGCTAAAAACGTCTTGATTCAAAATAAACAGCGCTTCCAACGACACGAAGCGAAGGCGGATGCGGACGTGCAGGAGCTCCCCGACGAAGCGCGAGGTACGAGTGCGGGCTCATGGCGCTGGTGGCTGCCCTCACTAGGGCGAAGAAAAGACCACCCAGAGACACGCCCTGGATGGTCTCAGTTTTTTCTTGTTTTGTTTTGTCTGGTCTCTCAGCACCCTTATTAGCGGGTAGGTGAAATATAGACTGACAAATTAAAACGGACTGTTTGATAAGTCACGTTTCTCCCTCGTGCGGACTTTTTCCTTGCGCATCAGAAAGTAGCAACTAAGCTATTACTGCGTGTCACTGTAGGCGCGCGCTGTTGTAGATCACATCCATTAGCCCGCTGTCGCTCGCCGCGACGCGGGCTTTCTTTCCGTCGCTCCTCTGAAAGCCCCGCGCAGCTTGACTTTGCGCTGTAGCTGCGAAGATGAATCATCTACTCCGATTCTTCTTCGACCATGCTCCAGACCATCGATTTGTCCTCGCTGCGCACTGCCCGCGCGTCCTTCCATCCCGCGCGTGCGCGCGATGTCGCGCTGACTCCGGAGGTGTCTGCGCTGCTCGCCAGCGATGCGGTCGTCGCTATTGGAGTGAGTGGCGGCAAGGACAGCGTTGCATGCGCGCTCGCCGTCGCTCGCCATCTCGATGCCATCGGCCACAATGGCCCGCGCATCCTCGTTCATTCCGACCTCGGCCGTGTTGAATGGAAGGACAGCGGTCCGGCGTGCGAGCGGCTTGCCGCCCATCTCGGCTGGGAACTGCTCACGTTGCAACGGCAAGCCGGTGACATGCTCGCCAGATGGGAGAAGCGCTGGTCGAATAACGTCGAGCGGTATCGCGATCTGTCCTGCGTGCGCCTGATCCTGCCGTGGAGCACACCGTCGATGCGTTTTTGCACGTCAGAATTGAAAGGATCACTAATTAATTCGGCCTTGAACAAGCGCTTTCCGACCCACAACATCGTCAGCATCACCGGCGTTCGACGTCAGGAAAGCAGCGCTCGCAGCAAGATGGCTGTCGCGGCCCCGCTCGCTCCCCTGTCGACCAAGGGGCGCACCGGTGTGACGTGGAATGCGATCATCGAATGGACCGTCGACGATGTCTTCACCGAGATCGCTGCGGCCGGACTGGCGCTGCACGAGGCATACACCGTCTACGGTGCGTCGCGCGTGTCGTGCGCCTACTGCATCATGAGTTCGCTCGACGACCTGCGCGCCGCGGCAAGCTGCACCGACAACCACGATGTCTACCGGGAAATGGTGCGACTGGAAGCTCAATCGACGTTCGCCTTCCAAGGGCAACGGTGGTTGGCCGACGTCGCGCCGCACCTACTGTCGCCTGAACTGGCGGCCGACGTCGCGCGTGCGAAGGCAGCGGCCATCGAGCGCCAAGCCATCGAGGCCGAGATTCCCGCGCACCTGCTTTTCTCGTCCGGGTGGCCGACCGCGCGCCCGACGCCCGACGAAGCGGAATTGCTCGCGAGCGTGCGCCGCCGCGTCGCCCGGACAGTCGGCATCGAGGTTGGTACACCAGCGCGGCCGACGTTATGCGCCGGTACGACGAACTGCTGGCACAGCGGCAAGGCGCGCCTTCGTCTGCCGACGCAAATGCCACCGAAGCCGCAGCCGCGTCAGTCCCGGCGCAAGCGAGCTTCGCCTTCTAGCGGGCGAAAAAAAAGCCACGCCCCGGAAACCGGGAGCGTGGCGTTGATCAAAACAGCACTAGGCGAGACAGAGCGAGAGCTGAACGTCCGCCGCAAAAAACGCGGGATCTGGCGCGGCGCCTTCACGCGCCACGGGGACTTCCCACTGGAGTTGCGCATCGCTGAAGGAATCGAGGCCGTACAGCAGCCGGTCCGTGTCTTCGCGATTGAGCAAGTCGCCGAACGCAAAGCTGAAGACAGCCGGCGCACATGCGTCCTGAGCCACAACGCCGAGCGTTCTCGCAAGCTCGTCCGCGCGGCGAACCTTCCACTCCTCGGTGCCTTCGGGCGAGCGCGTCACGGTGATGCGCGTGGCCGACGGCACCTGCGGGGCGTTGCTCACCGCGTCGCGGAACGCTGGAATCGCCTTCTTGGCGAATCCCGGCGTTTCCATTTCCACCGGATACGCGACTTCAGTGATGAAGGTGCCGACCGCGCTGTATTGCCAGCCAGCGTGACGCCACGGCGCGGCGCCCATCCCAACCAACACATTGTGCTGGTCAATCGAGTGACACCGCACCTCGGGCATCCGCTCCATCGCCGTCTTCGTTGTGGACGGCACCGGCACCTCTATTTGCGCGGTCCCACAGTCGTACGCCTTCAGCACCCGCCAAACGCTGAGCGGTCCGCTGTTCCCATAGATCGAGAGCAGCAAGTCGATGTCCGCGTGCAGCGAAACGCTCAAGCTGCCGCCGACCAACTCATCGATGCGAGACTCGAAGCCCGCCCGGATTAGCGACAGCCGGACATCGTCCAACTGCGACTCAGGCACCGCCGAGTAACACGAGGAGCCGACCGATAAATCGATCGCCCGATCCCGAAGCAGCGTGGGCTTGGCGAGTTCACTTCTCCAGCTGGCGATGTAATTTTCAGGCCGGATCGACCCGTTACGGCTTCGGAGCATCCCGCCTTCGCAACTGGTCGCATGAGAGAAAATGCGGCGCATGACCTGCGCATAATTGCCCAGTGCCACTGCCGACCAGTGGTCGGTATGCGGATAGACGTTCGACTCATAGCCACGCTCGAACAGCGCGTAGATCCACTCGCCGTCGGCCTTCTGCATTGCGCCTGCGCGCTTGCCCGTCAAAATCGAAGAACCCATGTTTTGCTCCATTGATACGCGGAGCAGCCCCAACGGGCTGCGTACCCGCTGGGACGTGAAATAGGAATGCCGACCCCTTGCGGAGGTCGGCAGTGATGAAACAGCGACTACCTAGGCAGCGAGCTTCGCCTTTCGGCTCTTCCTCGCTTTCTTCACAGGCGGCTTCGGGACTTCGTACCCAAAACGCGCCCACGCAGCCGGATCCAACGGAATCGGATTCGTGCGCCCCGTTGCGAGGTTCACAAACACGCCCGAGAACGGCACAGCGCCGGTTCGAAACATGGTCCAGAGCATGTTGAACGCGTGGACCGAGATGGCCTGATTGATGACCAGCGACTGCTTGCGCAGCGCCTCGGCCATCGAACAGGACGGGGTCTCCTCTTTTGCATCGAGCTTCGCGTCGATCAGTTCCGGGAACAACTCCCCCACATGCGGCAGCCGTTCCGGATGTTTCAGCGCGTAGCTCTTGCCACAGACTTGACCGATGACAACTTGGCCGCGATCCGTGTCGTTGCCGCAGTCGAGGTAATACGCCCCTGTGTGCTGGGCGGCGCCAACAATCGCGGCCCGCGCGGCCCGCGTGTCGACGCAGCCGATCACGAGATCGACGTTGTAGAGCGGCTCGCCCGGCCCGAAGCGCCGCGTTTCCGCCCGCCAGTTCGTGCCCATCAGTGCGTTTAGCCGATTGACGATAAGCGAGGCTTTGTACTCGCCCACATCGTTCGGATAGAAGCCCTGCCGGCCGACGTTGGTCGGGCTGACGGTGTCGTCATCAAAGACAGTGCAGTCGATGCCGCCCGGATGGCCCAGTTCCAGCATCGCGTGGTGCAGCCGCGCCAAGCTCGGGAGCACCGCACTTCCGGTGCCGCCCGCGCCTACTACGACCACATTCCAGCTTCGCTCGAGCATCCGCGAAGGAAGTTGATGTCGGATGGACCCGTTCATGCAACCTCCTCAGCGCGAGCCGCCGCGTACCAACTGCTCGGCACGCGCTCGACGTTCTCAAAGATGCCTTTGGCGCACAGCCGCAGCGCCATGCTCGGCACTGGCGACGCGCAGTTGCCGACGACGAAGGCGAACTTCGTCTCATGCCGGTCATCTTCGTTGTCTGTCGGCGAGAAGTACGCGGGATGCGCGCCATGCGAATGGCAGTCGATCACCCGCAGTTCGCTTGGCAGAAGATTCGGCCGCTCGTACTTCAGCGACCCGGTCCCCTGCGACAGCACCTTCACAGGCGCGAGGCGAAATTGCTTCGTCTCGACGTTCCAGACGATCCACGCACCGGCTTCCAGCGGATGCGCGGCGCGCGCCATCGCGACGAACTCGCCGATCAACTCGGGCGGCACCGCACCACAGCGCAACTCGGTCGACTCGGCCACTTTCCCGTAGGGGATCGCGGTCGGGACCGTGTAGTGCGCAATGCGGCGGACAACCGAGAGCCACGGCAGATCGATTTCGAGAAAGACACCGTTCTCGCCGATCAGCAGCCGCTCACCCGCCGCCTGCATTGGCCCGACCGGCTCACGCCGGGGCACCATGACAGTCGGAAATGAGCGTTGAAGCGCGGCATCTGCAGGATTCAAAGCACCAGCATTCATCATCGAACTCCTTGTTTGCCGGCGATCAGCTCAGCGAGGGTAAGGTCCATAGGGACGAGCGCGTCTTTCGGGAATTGCTCGCCGTAGTTGCCGTCGAGCATTTCCTTCCAGAAAGCGAATTCGCCGTTTGGATGCGAGACACGTTTGTTGCCGTGGTTGGGGTGTGTGAAGGCCGATTCAAAGAATCCGTCCTCCCATCCGCCGATCGACTCGATATCGATGCGCTTAGGAACGTGCGCCGAGCCGATGCAGATACGCCCCCAGTCCCAGGTGTTAAAGTAAGGCGGTTCATGCAGCTTCGATTCAGGCGTTGGCCGGCTGTCATCCCGCAGCGCGAACACGGAAAACCCGCTCGAAGCTGCACGGAACACCAACCCTGGATGCGGGACGACCGCACTGCGCCGCCCGATCTCCTGACAATCGAAGAAAACTCTTCGCATCGCCGGTCTGCACCACCACATCACCGCCTCTTGCGACACTGCGAGCACCGTCTCAGGCAGAAATTCCGCCTTCGGTGCCGCGTTCTGAGCCAGCTCACGCAGGCAATCAACAAGCGCCATGCGGTCGATCGGCCTTCCGGCACCTATCGTCGCGCGGCCGCTTTTGCCCTGCATCACCGGATGAACGGTGCCGTAGACGGCGCTGCGGTCCTGACGGCCGTAAAGCAAGATGGCGCTGATCGCCGCGAGTTCGTCGACGCGGTCGGAGCCAATATCAAGCCCTTTCATACAAAACTCCTCGTTATGCCGCGAGACACGCGATGACGCGGTCGAGTTGGCCAAGAATGGATAAGCCCTGCGACCAGTCCGCGTACTGCTTACGGATGGCGTCAGGGGTAGAGGCAAGCGGCGTAAAGCCGAGGTAGGTCGTGCCGTCGCCGGCGCTGGCGAGGTACTCGTAGTGCGAATCGAGTACTTCACCCACACGCCCGTCGTTTTGCACGGTGAGCGTGGCGGCTGCATATGCGCAATGGGGCCGATACTCGCAACCGAAGAGGTCGCGATTGCCCACCCGCTGCAGCATCAGCGAGAGCTTTTCGAGCTCCGCGCAGATGCGACGCGTGCGCCCGGAGGTAAAGCGCTGAAGCCGCCTAAGGGCCGCGACGCCAAGCGCCCGTTGAGGCAGATAGCGTCGGCTCTTTGCGTTCCAGCGGTAGACGTCCATGTCGTCGGGACAAAGCTGCGGACGTACAACGGAAGGGAGGTAATGCTCGATCTCCGCTTCGTCGTCGCCGAACCGGTCCGTCAGCATCTCGCGCGCTTCCTCATCGGTTGCGTTCGAGTCGCCATCCCAAAACCAGGAAGCGAATTCCCCGAGGAACTCGTCCGGTGTCCGAACCCACATCGTGCGTCCGGCTGCACGGTTGATCAGCACCATGACCGTCGACACCAACCGCGGATGAAGATTGCGAAGCTCGGCGGCACGTCTGCCGATCTCGAAGATGCTCTCCTCCGTTATCTCGATGCCGAGATAAACGGGCGAGGTCGGATTGAACTCGCTGCTGTCCTCCTGATACTGGACAACGTCTTGCACCGCCTGCACGTCGCACACCACGAAGTCAAAGCCGAGGCAGTCCAGACGCGGCGTATGACGCTTTGCCCACGCAAAAAAGCCGTGGGCAAGCGCGTCACCCGCGCCTTTGAACTCCGGAACGTCGCGTGGCCTCAGCACGCCCGAGTTGAACTGGGCGGCGATGAGACTGGCGACATCCTTTTCGGCGTTCCAGCGCATCACTGCGCGCGTTTTGACGTCCGAGCCGATGGCCGGGAGGCTTAAAAAATCATTGAGAGTTCGACGTCTGGCAGAGGGAGCGCGTCGCGGTTGCCAAGGCTCTCCCGAGACAGCGACTTCTGCACCAGACGGGCGAGGATCGAAGAGCATTGCTCGATCTCCTTGTCATGAAAAAAAACCGCCCTTCCGGGCGGTTGCTGATGGGAAAGGGCCAGGTCCGGGTCGGACAAGGCTTTAAGGAGGTCGCGCTTACGCATGGACGCTGCAGGGCAAGACTGCACCCTTGGCACCGGCCGCCCGCACGAACGTGAAGCGCATCACATCGCCTTCCGTCGTCGGCCCGTCGATCGCCGCCGTCGTCAGCTCCGGATACTGCGCGGAGTAGAGATCGCGGACATCGTCGGGCGAGAAGGTCGGCCCCGGATCGGGGAACGTCACGCCGTTGTAGACGAACTCGCGCGTGAGCTTCGCAACTTGGATAGCCATGTCTGCTCCTTAGTCGAAAAGCGATGCGAGGTTGGTCCCGGTGTTAGCCGGTTCCGCCGATGCTTCCGCTGCGGTTGATGCCGACGACGCAGTCGGGGCGGTGCTCTGCCCTTGAGCGTCGTCACTCGCGTCGTCATCATCGTTGTCTGCATCGGTGGTCGATCTGCCGGGCGCCGGCAAAGCAGGCTTGCTTCCGCCCTTAGCCAGCGTCTTGGTCGCTTTGGAGACTTGCGTCGTCTTGGCGGCCTCGAGGATGGCGGTGGTCGCAGCAACCTGCTCGGCGAGCGACGCGTGCGCGCCCGTATAGGCCGCGAGCGCGTCGACGAAGCCGGCGTCGAGTTCGGCCGCCATCGCGGTGAGTGCGAGCGGCTGAAGCATGGCGGCGTCTTTTGCCGTGCCTTGCGGCATGACACAGACAACCATCTCGTCGCCCTTCATCTGCAAGGACAACGTGAGCTTCGTGCAGTGACGCAGAAGCGGTTCAATAGCTGCAAACATGGAAAACTCCTGAGAAAGAAAAAAAGACCGCGCGGAGGCGGTCTTTAAAGGGATGGAAACTACGATCGATGCACGGGCGAGCCGCGCGTTAGAACTTGAGAACCTTCGGGATCTTGCCCGCGTAGTCGAAGCCTTCGACCGCCAGAAGCGCGTCGATGACCTCGGACTTGGACTTGCCGAAGACCTTCTTGAAGTTGTCGCCGAGCGCGGCACGAATGCCGAGTTCGTCAGCGACCACCATCATTTCCGACTTCGTGATCAGTTCCAGAAATTCCTTGCAGAGTTTCCAGTGCTTCGCGAGATCGAGGTGATGGTGCTTACAGAGACGCGTGAGGTGCTGGACGTCGAGGCCTTGAATCGCGGCAACCGTCACGCCAGTCACGGCATGAGCGATTTGCGCGTCGTCGGCAGCGGTGGAAGCCGCAGCCGCTTTCGAGACGTCGCCAGCCGGGATCTGCTCTTGCGTGAGCTTTTCCCAGATGCCGGACAGCGTCTTCTGATCGACGCAGCGCATCTGGTCGGACAGTGCGATTGCAACGAGATATCGCTGAGCGAGCGCGGGATCGGCTCCCACCTCGCGGCGCAGGGCTTTTCGCCACAACGCCACGCGATACGATTTGATCCGGTCCGACTCAGCCACCACCGTCGCCGGCGGATTGCTTGTCGTCGATGCCGCGGACGAACCGGCCGAGCCCTTCGCTGCGGCGGGCGACGCTTTCGCGCCCGCCTTGGCTGCTTCGGGCTTCGGCTGCGTCGCGGCCTTGACCGCTTGCAGTTGCGCCGCCACCTTCTTCATGTTGCAGACGGTGTCAAAGCACTGGCCGCGATAGACCTTGCCGATCGAGTCAGGCAGGCCGCTCACCGCCGCGCCGTAGTTCTGGCACGCGTGACACGCCTTCGCCTGCTCTTCGCCGACGCCTTTCGGGCCGTCGACAGCGAGTTGCACGCGCGTGTGGTTGTCGCCAGCACGGACGATGCGCACGACCGGATATTCGTCGCGCAGACCGGTGGCCGTCGCGTCGAGCATCTTTTCGGTCTTCTCGTTGTAGCAGGTGCGGTTCGTACAGTTTCCCGTACCGATGGATTCGCCGAACATCTCACCCTGCGTGGACGAGTTGTGCGGGCATCCGGCGCAGTCGGCCTTGTCGAAGATCGCGGCTGCCAACGAACAGGCGACCTGTTCGATGGTTTTCTTGACCTCCGCCACCGCCTTACCCTCCTTGATGATCACCGGCAGCAGCTTGTCCTGCGTCTCCTTGGGGAGCGCAGCCAGCAGCTCGGCGTGACCGAGGAGGATTTGGCGGGTGCTGAGCGCATCGAGCACGGGCGTGCTGCAGTTCATCAGCGCGAGGCGTTTATCCAACGTCGCGCGCGACCAACCGAAGATGCGCGCGACTTCGTCGCGATCGCCCTTGCACAGCCCGACTTGCTCCGCTGCGGCAATGGCTTCTTCGGCGGGCGACATGTCGGCTCGCTGGATGTTCTCGATGATGGCGAGCTGCTTCGCTTCGACTTCATCGATGTCGCGAACGACGACGGGGATCTCATAAACCTCGCCGTGCGCCGCGAGCGCCGCCTTGTATCTGCGGCCGCCAGCGACGAGGCTGAAGCCACCGTCGGCGAGCGTGCGCACGATGACGGGCTGAATGACGCCTTTTTCGCGAACGGAAGCGGTCAACTCTTCCATCTCCGCCGCATCGAAGTACTTGCGGGGATTGACGCTGACCTGAATTTGCTTGAGGGCGAGAGTAGGTTGCTGTTGCATGGCAGGGCTCCTAAGAGGGAACCTGCTCCCTTTGGGAGTGGTTCCCAAAGGGTTGAACAACGTGGGCTGACGGGAGTCGGCGCGGGGTCGATGCGTCTATGACGCGGTTGATAGAGCAAAGATAGCGGGTTATTTCGCGAGCTTGCTCCGCAAAAGCTCACGAATTTATGCCGTCTTTCAGAGCCAGGCGGGTCGCGGCTCATTCTCGTCCGCATCCAGCGGCTTGCCGCGCGTCCACGCGAGGCGATGTACCGCGACGATGTCCGCCGCGAGCCGCTCTGAATCGGCCGCAGATAACGCGAGGCCGACTGACCGAACGTCGTCTGCACCGACCGCGACCTTAAGGAATAGTGTGACGTCTCGATACCCGGGCGCGTCCAACTTGTTTTCGTACTGACACGAATGCACGAGGTCGTCGTCCGGCAGCGGCGTGTGCGCCGGCTCATCAGCCAGCCCCCATCGTCTGATCATCGCCAGCCAGCGCGCTTCCCCATTAGGAAAGTAACGATGCACTTCCGTCGCGTGCCGACTGTCCAGCCGCAGCACCTGCATGCAGTGCTCCAGCAAATCATCGTCGAGCCGTCGAAAGTCCGAGAGGCTGAATGGGAAGTCGTCGCCGTTGTAGAGGCCTGCCAGGAACTGGGCAGCGACGCGCGCTTGTCCGGAGCTACCTTCCGCTACGTCAAGGAGATGGGCAAGCGAATCCAAGCTCGCGTCGCGATCCTGAGCGCGTATCTCAGCCGCTCGCTGCGCGGGTGTCGTTCCGCCCGCCGCTTTAACAAGGAAGTCGTCAACGGTCTCTTGGAGTGCTTCGGCTAAGTGCGTTGGGACGGTGAAGGCGATGGATCGGCTGCGCGGTGTCGGCGAATCACTCATAGCATTGTCGTGGCGTGACCGGCGCTCGAAGTGGCGCCTGTTCGCATCATGCCATGAGTGAAAAAGTACGCCGGCAGAACGCCGGCGCCCAAGACGATCGGCGCATAACCGGGGAACACCAGACCGCGAACGGAGCGTATTGGCTTTAAGGGCCAAATGATGCGGTGCAACGAACACTCGCGCTCGCGATGGCGAAAACCTCCCGACGCGTGGCCGACCGGTCATTCGATCTCGGGTGAAGGATGAAAAAAAACCCGGCGCGGAAGCCGGGTTGTTATTAAAGGGGATGACGAGCGGCATCCGAGGATGCCGCTGTGTCCTATGCCGCTGCGCCAGTCGCGGGCAGCATAGATCGAGACAACAAAGTCGTGACTGCCCCTGCCAGCGTCCACTCGCCGAATTGCTGCTCATGGCTT
This sequence comes from Caballeronia sp. AZ1_KS37, assembly GCF_023631165.1. Lineage (NCBI taxonomy): Bacteria > Pseudomonadati > Pseudomonadota > Betaproteobacteria > Burkholderiales > Burkholderiaceae > Caballeronia > Caballeronia sp. AZ1_KS37. Next base: position 309,955 of record NZ_JALQDP010000043.1, read on the forward strand.
TCATGGACGAGGCGGTCAAGGCACAGCACCTCGACGCCATCGACTTGTACCTTGCCGAGGACGTTCGCCAGCACCGCGCGATTGGAGCCTTCACGTTTAACCGTGACGACGCCCTCCCCGACCACGACATACACGTTCGAGTCTTTCGGCATTTACGCTGCCTCCTTCAAAAGTTTGCGCATGTCACCGGAGGTTTCCGCCGATAGCAATGCAAGGTCGTCGACAAAGCGATCCAGCAGGGAGTCCATATGCAAGAACGTCTCGTCCTCCAGTTCCGGCGTCGCCCAGTCCAGCCCCGCCTGAGTCGCGTCACGTTTGTGTGCGACCATCTGGTCCTGATACTCGTCGATGCTGCCGGGCAGGTGGAAATACAGCACCTTCAACACGCCCTTCCGATTCCAGCGCAGCGCGCGACGCATCGCCTGATACTCGATGCGCCACGTCCACGACCGGTCGTAGAAGAGGATGTAGTCGGCGTTCGGCAAGTTATAGCCCGCGCGGCCCGATGCCTTGGTTGCCATCAGCCCGGTTGCCAGTCCGCCCAAGAAGCGCTTGTCCTTATCGGCCACGCGACGCTTGATCGGGATCTCGCCATGAAACGGGACTGTCTGCACACCATGCGCATCCAGCTCGCGCGCCAGAAGATCGAGCACGTCGGGGTTCTCGGCAAACACGATTGCTTGCTTGCCTTCCGCCGCGATCGCCTTCATACGGGCCACGATCGCGCGTTGCTTGCTCGTCAGCCCACCGATGTACTCCACGCCCTCCATCCCGAACTGCGGGTAGTTGGCGGAGAAGTGAACAGCACGGATACGAGCGAGGATCGTCACCAGGTTGCACGCCTTCTTGTCATCGCGGGATGAGCGATACCAATCGGCGAACTCGTCAGCAGCGCGCAGGTACGCGGCCAAATGCCCGCGATCCCAGTCGACCGTTTCCACCTCAAATTCGGGTGGCTCGATCTGGATGTAACGCGAGACTTCAGGCTCTGCGACCAGCCGCCGCTTGATGTGCGGCGCAAGCATCGCCCGGTACAGATGCAAATTGCCGATCTTCGGCACCTCGCGTTTCGCCCCATCCTGCAGGCTCTCCGCGAACTGCCACGTCACCCACTCCAGCACCACGAAGTCATCCCTGAATCGATCGACGCCGCGCATCGCGTACTCCACCGAATTGATCCAGTTCTGCTCGAGATAACCGACGCGGTAGCCGTAGGGCTGTGCTGCCGTTCCATCACCACCGGAGAACGCAATCAACCCGAACGCGTCTCTGGGGTAGTTCGGGATCGGACTTCCCGTCAAAACGAACCGTCGCCGCGCCGAAAGCTGCCAGAGCGCGCGGCTCTGATCGCTAGTCGGATTGGCGAGGCGCTCGCCTTCGTCGGCCACCAGCAGTCCGATCCGACGACGCAGCCGGTGCGCATAGGTCAGCCGCGACGAAGCCGCCTTGTCGACCGGCATGCGCAGGCGCTCATACGCGATGAGGTTGATTCGCCGAAGGTCGTCAAGATCTGCTGCCGACTCGATCACCTTCACCTGATCGGCCGAGATCGGCAACTGAGCAATCTCCTTCAACATCTCCTCGATGAGCCGGGACTCAACAACGATGAGACCGTGCTTTACGCCCGAGACAAGGATCAGCGCCAACGCGAGCCGGGACTTGCCGCAGCCCTGCTCCCACGCAACGACGCAACCGGTCGGCTTCAACAGCGTTTCGACCAGATCATCGACCTGAAACTCCCAATCGAGCCACTGATCGACGCCGAGCGCCTTCACGCGCGAGCGCAGCGCCGCGGCTTGGTCAGGAAAGCGCGTGCACAGACCTTCGTGCACCACCTCCCATTCCTCGCTGACGTTCTCGACCGCGAACCGCGCATTGAGCTCGTCGACCGACAGGTGATACCAGACGCCATGCAGCGCGTATCGGTACCGTCCGTCGGCTTCGCGGTCGAACTGGACTTCGTCGCCCGCCTTGATGAGCGGACTGGCCCAGCGGGTCGCATCGACCTTGTGGGTCTCTTTCGCGATGCCCGACACCTGATCTCGCGATCCAGCGCCAGTTGTCCACGCCACGTGCCGCAGCGGTATCGCCTGTCGTACGCTGCGACGCATGCGTCTGCTGAAGTGCTCCATGAAGCCGGGCGCGAGTTGCGGCTCGCCACCGACGCTGCGGATTCGAACAAGCAACTGACCAAAGGCCGCAACCGGATTGTCTTGCACAAGATACGTTTCCATATCCAGCAAGCCTTGGCCTGAGTAACGAAAGCCACGCGGCAGGCGGTGGCCGTCGCGCGAGTAGATGCGCTTCACGAGAACCGCGTTGAGCACCATCGCTTCGTTGAAGCCGCAGGCGAACGACAAGCGAATCCGCCGGCCATCGTGCGAGACCTTGACCGACTTGTCGCCCGTCACAGCACGCGTGATGAACGGCACGCTGTCATCGAGCTTCTGCAATCGCAACCTCGCCTCCCCGAATGACCGATCTTCGAAGTGAAGACCAAGATCCGGGCCAGGCATGGCTAGATCCTCGACCACCGCGCGCACGAAGTCCGAGGGACGATCGCGGTAGCGGTCGAACACCACTACCGCTGTCCGCACGTTCGCGCCTTCGAGCTTGAACGCGTCCGCCGGCAGTTCAAACAAGCCCGCTGAGCGGCGTTTCAAACGTTCGCCTTGCTCGCCCGCGACCATCGACTCAGCGGTCGTGAGCGGCAGGAGCGCGACGACGATATTCGCCGCCTCAAGCGCCTGGTGCACGGCGTAGTCGTGGCTCAACGCGCTGGTGTGCGCGCCGTACCGGCCCCACGTGGTGCATTCCAGCGTCTGCAGGTGCGGCGACTCCAGATGGATCGAGAACGGCGGATTGATGATCGCGATGTCGAAGCGCGCCGGATGGATATCCTCCATGCCAGCTTGCCGAAACTCGCAATCAAACCCCGCGTCCTCGAACACCTTTTGGCATTGCTGGATGACATCGGCGTGGACGTCGACGCCGTACACGGCATGGCGTTCCGGGTCCGCGTACTGAAGCAGCCGGCCCGAGCCGACCGAGTTATCCAGGACCCGAATAAGCCGATTGACCTCCCAGCCGCTGACGAAGCTCCACATGAACGCCGCAATGGCGTCCGGCGTGAAGAACTGCCCGAGGTGCTGACGGCGCGCCGCGGCCAGCTCGCCCTGATGGGCGATGGACGGCGCCTGCGAACCCAAACTTCTGATCGCACGCAACGGCTCATACCAGTCGCGCTCGAATGAAAACAGATCTCTCTGCATGAATTGCCTCTAGAAAAAATAAGACCCGCCGAAGCGGGTCGAAAGGATGGAACGGTGGACGCCTTAGTACCGGTCGCGCGAGGCGAGGTACTTGGCGCCGAACTCACTAATGAAGAGGGACAACGCGTCGCCCACGTCGTGAGCGAACTTGAACTGCCATTTGTCGTTGAACAGCACGATCTCCAGCCCCGTGAACGACAGCTTCTCGCGAGTGGAGAACGTCAGTCGATGGACGCTGAAGTTGCGCAGTTGCATCGCCAGCGCGCCGAACTGATGCTTCTTCGCGAAGGTCGCCAAGCCGTCGAAGGTTGTGGCAACCGCCTGCTGAGAGGAGTAATAGACCTCGCGTTGCCCCTTCGAATGGAAGCACGACTGCGAGGTGACGCGCTTTTCGAGAATCACCGCACTGCTGGTGCGCTTGATCTCGGTATCGGGCTTCAGCCAGAAGCCGTCGATGATGGCCTTGGCTGCCTGCTCGAACGCAACGCGCTCGCCAGCTTCACCGCCGAACGTCCGCTCGAGGTGTTGCCAGAAGCCGTCCAAGTCAGGGATCTTGTCTTTCCTCAGATCCTCTTCGATATCGAGGCCGCATCGGTCGAGTTCGCGACTCTGGTCGATCTCGATTCTGCCGCCGGCGGGCGCGAACTTGCGGCTTGCCTCCATCACAAGCCGGGACAGCACCCTACGACAGAACGTGTTGAGCTCGCGTTCGACCTTGTATTCGCTGCGCACTTCCATCGCCGAATACTCGGTCAGCCCGTCTGCGAAGACATCGCGCTCCGCCTGAACGACAGCGTGATATGCCACGGCTGCTGCCGCTTGGGCCGTCTTGAACTGCTCGATCAATTGCGTGTACATGCGTTGCTCCAAGAAATCAGCAGGCGCACGCCCGCAAAGGGGACATGCCCCTGCGGGTTGAGAAAGGATATTGATTGCGCGGCGAGCTTGCTTAGCGCCGCATCGTCGATGCGCTAGAAGCGCGGGTGATAGTGCAACAGTACATGCACGAGGCTCCGCCGCTGACACGAAAGGCGATCTTTTCATGGTGCCTTTCGTGCTCAGGCTCGGAAACCTTATCCACAGTTTCTGTGGCTAACCTTGGGGATAACCTCAGCCGCCGCCCGCCGTTGGCGATACATCTACGGTTGGCGGAAAACGCGCAAGCGCGCGCAGCCACCTCAAAAGGCGCAACTATTTCGGTCCCTTTCGCCGGTCCGCCGCTGGCTTGCTGAGATCAGAATTTCGAGGTGCACGCGCGTGCGTGTAATCCCTTCGAGCACGTCCATGAAAGTAAGTCACATTGCGACCATCGCGTTCCTTAGTGCCTCAGCCATCGGCATGACCGGAGCGGTCAGCGTTGTCGCGCGCCAGTTCACGATCGAACGCTCAGCCGTTCAGGTCGTCGTTGATACAAGCATCGCCGCACGACTTCAGGGCTTGTCCGACGCGATGGAACACGTCCCGGCCGCTGGCCGTCCGTTGCTGCTGTCGAAATACGGCTTCAGGGACGAGACGGCGCTTGCTGCAGCCCTAGCAGCGCAGCGACGTGATCTCGACTCAGCAGAGAGACTGCGCGCGGCAGAGCTCGCTGCCAACGAAAAACGATTAGCAGCTTTGCTGGCGGCATGCGCCTTCAGTGCGATCGTCGCCATCATGGGGGCCGTTGCGCTCTACGACGCGCACGTGGCTCGCGGCCGAGTCACGCGCGAAGCCAATGCAATTGCCGCCTAGCGCCGTGCGACCAATCTCGCCTTATCAAACCAAGATGAATCTGATCGTTGTTAGCTTCGAGGACTTCACGAAGGACCCCGCCGGCGCGCGTGCTGACTCTGTACCGTCTCCGGGCTTCCCCGACAGCTGGATCGACGCGCTGGTCGGAACCGGCTCCGTCTTTTCGCGCGACGAAGCCGCGCCCGGCGCTGTAAAGACGATCGGCCTTCGCTTTCCGAGCGGCGAGCACGCCGAGCAGTTTTGCCTGAGCGTACGCAAAGTGGCCAATCTCCTCGGGACCCGCGCACACATCCACAAGGTTCCTGCCAATCAGGTGGACCTCACACTGAGCGAGGCCTCAAGACATCGTGCAAGTGTCATTTGACGGACTCACCGTCGCACTCGAAGACGTTCAAGACAATCCGGCGCGGTACGCACGCCAGCTCGAACGCGCAAAGAAGTCACCGGGCTATGCTGTATGCCGCTGCCAGGAGCGCGTCGCGGGCAGACTCTTGCGCCTCGTGGTGCGACGCTACGGCGCGCTTTTTCATCTCGCAAGATGGCCTGATGACGGGCCAAACCACGACGAGCTCTCATGTCCGTTCTATGCCGCGGCGCCCATCAAAGATGGAAGAACGCCCGACGCCCTCAGTGCGATTCAGCAAACGCCCGCAGGGCTGAACGTCAAGCTCGACGCCTCGCTATCTGTTCGAACGGTCGAACGGTCAATACGCGCTGAAGGCGGCTCCTCGCTCACCACCACAACTCGCCGCGCCGCGCCGCTCTTTGGGTTTCTTCAACGCGTTTGGCTCGAGGCCGGTTTGCACGTCTGGCAAGGAGGTTCTACGCGCGGTTGGGGTCAGTGCAACGCACAGCTCGTGGCCGCTCTTGGCGATGGCAAGCTTAACGGCAAACCTATCCACGAGGTCTTGCATGTCATGCGTCGACACGACGAGAGCCAAGCGCAATCCATTGTCGCCGAGTTCAATGCGTTTCTAGACGAGATTACGACGACACCCCAGGCATCTCAACGCCGATTGGTGCTCGGCGAACTCCGCGGCGTGGTGGCCTCGAAGTACGGGTTCGTCGTCACGCTACGCCAAACGAAGCGCACATTCTTCGCATCGACGCCCGTCATCGAGTCGGCCGCCGCGTCGTTTAGGTCCGCCTGGGCGATGACGGGGAACGCTAGCGCGCGCGTCGTGATTCTCGCCTTGGTCGAACGGACAAGGGACGGAAATCTTCGGATCATCGACGTTGCGCTGCAACTGTGCAGCAGCAGTTTCGTTCCCTGCGATTCGAGCTATGAGGTGGAGATGGCCAACCGGCTCGTTGCCGAGCGCCGACGTTTCGTCAAGCCTTTGAGGCTCGAGGCCGGCGACGTCATGCTGCCCGACTTTCAACTGACCGATACCCGACAGCCGACGGCGATCGAAATTTATGGGATGCAAGGCAATGAGCAATACCTCGCCCGCAAGAAAGAGAAACAGGCGCTGTACGCGCGCGACGCAAAGCCGTGCGTTGAGTGGATACCGCCGGCAGACCTCGCGTCAGTACGGCTTCCTAAACCGTTGACTTGACGGTTGCTCCTTCTAGGATACTTTGAGCGCATCCGTAACTGCTGAGCAAATGATATGGCCTCGAACTCGTTCTTTTTGAATCGGGCGGTCGCGCGTAACGCCGACTGGCAAGTGAATTACCCCGCGCTCGCGATGGCGAGCACCATCGACGCCGTCGACGAACGACGCAAGCAGATCGTCGTTGCCGCTGCGGACGAAACGTCCCTGCGCGCGGTGTTCTTCAGTTCCCTCGGTGCAATACTCGACTTCCAGGCAACTTGGGACGAACTCGAGCGGTCAGGCAAGGGATGGCTCGCTTTCACCATACGCTGGAACCGATGGTGGTTGCCCAACGTTGATCACGTTAAATGGCTAGAACAGCACGCATTCGCGCCAACGGACCTTCGCTTCGCGAATCGAGACGAGGGGATCGCTGCGGGTGATACCGCGTCTTTTCGCAAATACCTGGATGTCGTTGAACTCCACTATCGCCGCGATCCAGCCATCTCCAGCGCCCTGTTCGCGCCCAACGCCATTGCAGCCGTCGAGGCTTCCACAATCAATACGGCCATGCGTCACTCATAAGACCATCGATGCGCAAGGTCATTCCCTTCGGCAAGCGAGCCGTCGCTCCTAACACGCGCCGCGATGTTAAGGCCAAGTGTGCACACCGAAATCTTCGGCTCGTCGAACATAGCGATAGCGTCACGTGCGCCGTTTGTCACGTCACGCTCAGTCCGTTTTGGGCGCTGTCGATGCTGTCCGAGCAGTATGCATTTGCTATGGCTCACATCGACCGGCTTAAATCCCGAATCGAGCTCGCCGACGCTCGGATCCTAGAGTTATCGCGGGAACTCGATGCGATGTTGCCGGGTGAAAAGAAGCCGGAATAAGTCGTCTACCGACACTTGACCAGCCGTCGAACAGTGGTGCAATAGATCACCAACGACTCGGGAATGCACCATGAAACGAACCTTCGAATGCGGTCACAGCGGCAAGGGCAAATACTGCCACGCGTGCGCGGCTGAAGAGAAGCAGAAGGCTGAGCGCCGTCTCGCGCTCGAAGAGAAGCGCGCTGCGAAGCGAGTCTCGACCACCGACGATCCGATCGACCTCTCCATGGTGCGACACCTCTCGGCCGTACAACGAGAGGCAAGAGATCTGCTCGCAAAGGTCAGTAGCGGCGTCCATCCGTTTTCACTCGACGGAAAGTTCATTAAGTCCTCGGCCGGCAAGCTGGTTTCCGTGCCAGTTGGCCGATCCTATCGCCTGCTCTTTGACGGCCCATCGCTCGCACCGCTACGCCTGGTCAGTCACGAAGACTACAATGGGATTGCGGCGAACCGCATAGCGGCATGACGTCCCTCGACTGACGCTTTCGCCGTTTCCTCTCAAGGAGGTACTCGCGATGAAGGTCCGTCCGAATCTGGCGTTGAGAACCGCGATCAACGCACTACGCGACATCGTCGAAAGCGAGCGCATGCCGAACGGCATCCCGCTAACCCACGATGAACTCGAATTGCATCGACTGTCTGCCGATGAACTCGAAAGGCAACTGGTGGCACTGAAAAATCTAGTGGGCCGGCTGGAAAGGTGACTTGCGGCGAGCGCGCTCGGGCGCCATCACGCGGGTAGCTATAATTAACGGCGGCTTACAAAACTAGAACCGCCGGCGAGCCGGCGACAGGACAGGCGCCATGACTGACGAACTTTTTCCCTGCGATCATTGCGGCGGAAAGTGGGCTTTCGGATTCTCCCAGCGATTGGTCGGCCGCCCGTCGGCTCCTGAGCGCGACTTCGCTCGCCTCGGCAACAGCCTGGCGCCCCCGATGCAAGACATGGAGCCGCGTTCACCGTATGACGTCCCTTACGAGAAGGTCTGCTGCATTTTCTGCGAGGAATGTGGGATGCAGACGCCATGGATCCCGATCGGTAACGACCGCTACGCTGCACTGGATAAGGCGGGCGAGATTTGGAATGCTCGGATGCGGCGGCCGAAAGCCACCGAGGGCGATCTGCTTCAGCTCGTAAGAAAAGAAGTTAGCGCAGTCGACGATGCTTACCTGATCGACCTCCTCTCGAGGAACGAAGAGGACTGGGAGAAACGCGGGCCCATTTTCCAGATGCTCGCCAAGAAAATTGCCGACAGCAAAATCACAATGAGCGAGTTCTGGCCAGTCGACACGGTCCTCCGCGATGCGGCGCGATATAGAAAGCTCCAGCAGCTAGCGAAGCGCATATACATTGACGGAATCGCTTCGGTTCAGTTTCCCCGGATTCCGGCGACAGGCGGTGACGAAGGCAACTTTGAGAACAGCGTCAACGAGGCGGTCGATGACCTCCCCGACCGCAACCGCTGGTGACTTGACTTCATTCGGTTCCGATCATACTGAAGGGACCTACAAACTAGACACGGCAAACAAGGACCGAATATGTCGCCCATCCAGTACATCGTCGCCGCCTACAGGCTCCGCAACAAACTTGCACCGCAGCTTTTGACCCTCCTCGCCCTCGCCGTGATCCTGACGTATCACGCAATGACAAGTCCGCAGTTAAGCTGGCTCCTAGACTGAAACGCGAAAGTGACGCTCTCCGGAGAGCGTCCCACTCAAACAGCGCTCATGATCAAGCGGTTGAATTTGAACGAAAAAAGCTCTGTTACAAAACGTGCCGAATATTCACACCCCCCTTATTCGGCACGCTTTTCGCATTGTAAAATGCGGTACAGGCCCGTTCTGGAGATACCGAGAGCGGCGGCAGCAGCCTTCTTCTCGCCGTTGTTAGCGGCGAGCGCCTCGTAGACCTGCTCGATCGTCACCTTCGGCGCTTTCAGCTTCTTTTGAACGAAATAGCTCGACAGGTAAGCACCCGCCTTTTGCTTGCGGCTGTGGCCGGCCGCCTCGACCACCGCTTGCATTGCTTCATTGTGGGTCAGTTTGTCCGCCCTTTCGTCGCTTCCTTTGATTGGCGCTGCAACACCCGCGTATCGCGCAAACATCTGTTGCAGGTACTCGTGCCTGAGGCCATGGCAGGTAACGCCGAGACCGGATTTTGTCACACCGTGTCGCTTGAGGACCGTGTAGAAGTGGTCCTTCCATTGGATCTTGGTATAGCCATCCGGAATCGTTGATCCGGTAGTGCTGTTGACGTAACTTGCCGCCTCTCGCAGAACATCGAGCTTGAAGTCGATTGGGACGGTGCGTCCTCGACCTCCCTTCGTGCCGTGAACCACATTAAGCCGACCGTCCTTGCGGACCGCGTCTATTGGCCTCAGCAGGAAGCTTTCCTCGACCCGCAGCCCGAATGCTGACTGCAACTTCATCTGCACGGCGACCACCGGATCGGTCTTCGCGATGCCGTCGATGATTGATGCAGCATCAATGCCGTTGCCTTCCCACGATTTGTCCTCCGTCGCAACATAGGACCGGTGAAAGTCGTGCTCGTCCCGATCGATATAGTCCGATAGCTTTCTGACGAGATTGGGCTTGCCGATCCACTGTGCGAACGCGCGGAAATACGTCAACTTGTTTTCGATCGTCCCTGGGCTCTGGCCTTTCTTGTGCCATAGCGTGACGAGGAACTCGATGTGCTTCTCCTTGAGAGCATACGGCGACTGGAGCGCGAATCCGTTTTCGCGCAGCTCGACGAACGACCGGCAAAGCTTGCGCAGGCGATAGTCCTGCGTCTTGACCGACAGCGGCTTGCTGCTGATTCGCGTACGACTGTGGACGCGATTCACATTGGCGGTGAACAGCACGTCGAGCGCCGATTTGAAATCGGCACGTAACCCCGGGTAGTCCGCCAGAATCCCTTTCACGTAGACAGTCACCGTCACCTTTCAATCCCCCTTTTTGTTCAGCTTTTCGCGCGCCGCTAGGTACATGTTCCGGCCTCTCTCAAACGCGGTTGCAAACTCGCCGTTTAGCGCGGCGCCGTAAAGCAGCGATTCGCTCGGCGGCCACGATCCGGCGGCCCAGCCAGCAATGGCCGCGTGTCGCAACGCTCTTCGCCTCGAACGTGCATCGTCAAATCCGTACCTCGCAGCAAGTCGCCACATCGACCACGCGACCTCGGCTTCGAACATATGGTCTATGCCCGTGAACATCCTTTTGTACCGCCCGCCCTGCCTGTAACCCGTCTCCGTAAGGGACCGAATTGCGTTCGCTCGCCGGGCTTCAGCGTTGTCCGGGGCAACATGCGGGATCACGGAGCTCGAGGCCGCTCGCCTGCAGGAGTTCCGTAGAACTAGGCTCCTCCGCGCAGTCGCTGGTATGAATTGCCGCGATGACATCAAAGTCCAATCCTGCCTCTAACGCCGGGTCGCAGAGAACGCACGCAATTGTTTGATGGCTTCAGCACTGCCTTGTCCTCTTGTGAAAACCAATTCGACGACCGTGCGCTGTCTTTGCGCGGTGCGCCGCCGTTTTCTGCCGCGCCGAATGCCCCGGGAGCCTATCCCCGAGTGCTGTCTGCGTTGCACGCTGCGTATCCCCGCCGGGTCCTGCCTTCCTGTCCTTTAGCGATTCCATTCGATAGCCCCGCACGTGGAAGAGACGTGCATCGACCGTCCGTATTGCTGCGTGCTGCCAGTCTCACGCTTCGCGTGGTGACCGCCACTGACTAACTGCCGGTGCCAATCAACGCGGGCCCGCTTCGCGGCACCTCTCGTCGTTGAGTGTTTTTCCCCGCCGCTGTCAGCAGTCCAATCGCGCGCTTTTCGCTGCGCGACTCGGCTGTGCCGCTGCTACGGCTACCGCGCCGGCCAGAGCACGCTCTCGCGCGCCCGTGTGCCCCGTCTTTCGACAGCACGACCTTGGCCATTTGCTCGGTAATCGTTATGCGCTGTTTGTTCTCCGGTTGCGCCGACCGTTCGTCTTCCGTACAGAGATAAGCCCGCCTTCCGTGGCTCGCTCATCCCCCATCCCAAAGCGCGTTCAATCGGCCGCGGTGTGTCGGGCCTCATGCAACGTACCCAGCGTCGTGTGCTGTAGGGATGCGTCCATCGTCGTTGAGGTACTCAGCAGCAGCGACCGGAACCGTGTCCGTGTCCACTCCCAAGCCGTCTCAACTCGAAGATTCGGGCAAAACCGCCCGCAAACCCAATGGATATCGCGTGTCCAGCGTCCTCAACTTGGGTCGCTTTGAACTTGATTAGATTCAGAAAAAGGCCGCTTCATTTTGCGGCCGTGACAGAGGGGGTTTTCGCTAGGCAAAGCGGTCCCCTCGATGATCCTTTTCAGGAGAGTCGATGCGCATGCGCGCGGTTGGTAAGTAGAAGAATATCGGCACCGTGACCACACGCAACATCAAAAGCCGCTTAAATGTAGCGAGCTTTTGCTTCCTTGACATTGCGGCGTTCCAGATAGATTAGGTCCGTCAGCAACAGCCTTGGCCCCTAGTGGGTGCCGGTAGGTTCCCTAACAAGACTTGCCGCTCAGTGTGCGTCACGGCTTGGCCCCAACGAGGGTCAACCAGGGACCAAACAGGGGACTTATGAGCAGCTTCATCCTTCCGGATGCTGCTCTTGGCCTGTGTAGCGGCCACGCCGGGTCCGGCCAGGGGCCAGGGACCGATTGTTGTCGACGGACTATTTCAACTCTGGAGAGAGAATCATGAAAACACAGGTTTTTGCAGTTGATGTTGGTTACGGCAATACTAAATGCGCGTTTCGTATGGGCTCCGACCTCGCGACGATGATGTTTCCTTCGCTTGCCCCCCTTCGCGTCAGCGAGGCGGTCTCGAGTTTTGCCAACGGTGTGCTGTCCGATCGCAAAGTGGCTGCCATTGAAATCGATGGAACAGTGTATGAAGTCGGTCCCGGCGTTGAGAGATCGTCAGCTTATGGGAACGCAGGCCGGACGCTGTCCGAGGACTTCTGCACAACGCCGAACTACGCCGCGCTGCTTTACGGCGCCCTTCACTTCGCCGGCGTGACGGAAGTCGAACGTCTAGTTCTGGGCTTACCAGTTCATAGCATCGGCAAGTACGCCGACTCCGTGCGCGACGCGTTTAGCGGCACGCTGACATTTGGTGAGCACAAAGTGCGTATCGGCAGCGTGAAAGTCATCCCGCAGCCTCTCGGTTCGCTTGTCTCTTTTTCCGAGTACGGCGGCGATGAGTTCGACCGGGAAAATGAGCATATCGTCATTGACGTTGGCTATTTCACAACCGACTGGGTGGTCGCAAACGGCTTCACGATGAACGACGCGCGCAGCGGCGGGGTTCCGGGCGGTGCATCCCAAGTCTATAAGCGCATTGCGTCGTTGATCAGCGAAGCGCGGGGCGAGATCGTCACCGATATCGAGAAACTCGATAAGTGCCTCCGGATGAAGAAGCCTTTCCTTTTCTATAACCAGGAGATGGATCTCGAACCGTACGTGGAAAAGTCTCAAGCAGTCGTCCGGAGCACGGTCAAAGCGATCCAAGAAAAAGTTGGCGCAACCGGCACCGTTCGGTCCATCGTCCTGAGCGGCGGCGGTGCAGCTCTTTACGAGTCGGCAGTTCGGGAAGCGTTTCCAAAGAATCGGGTTCAGTTGATGGATGCGCCGTGCTTTGCGAACGCGAAGGGCTTTCTGATCATCGGCGAATCGACGCTAGCGCGTGAGCGTAAGCTCGGGGTGGCAGCATGACAAGAAAGATGCTGATCAAGGTGACGGTGGACGAGGCTCTCTACCCTGAGCTATATCAGCGTCTGGATGAACTTAATCCACGATTGCGCGCGGCCGTGCTCCGATCACTTGCGAGCGACACAGCACGGGCCGTGATCGGCGGGCGCGAGTTCGTCGGTGCCGGTAAACGCGAACGGTTGCCAGCCTATGCGGAACAGCCGGTCGAAGCGCTCTCGGCTCCGAAAGTCTCTGCTCTTCCTGCATCGTCCATCTCGACTGTTGCGGCGCATTCGGCAGCACCTTCTCGCGCAGCTGATCAAGATTTGCCGGCACAGCTTGATCGTTTCAACTACGATGAGATCGGCGATCAGTTTTCTAATTTCTAGCTGCCTGTCGCCCGGCACCGGTCACCGCTTTTATCGTAAATATCGCGTCTCCCCGACTGCCCCGCAGTCGGGTTCGCGCCCAGCTGAAGAACTTAGAAACTTCATCTAAGCCAACGAGCGGTCCGGATCAAGCGACTTGCTCGCAACATGGTGACAGTATCGCTACCCGGCTAACTCGCGCTGTGGCTTGACTTCGGCGCTCTGATGGCAAGATGAGTTCTAAGTGCAGCCGATGCACATCCTGATCAACGACCAATGAGACGCTTTATGGACATTCTCAATAACCTGACGCAACTGGACTGGACGCGCGGTGTGCGCATGTGGATTCTCGTGGCCGCCGCGCTGGCTGCTTGCGAGGCGGCTTATTTGTTTCATCGCGCTCTGTTCCGCCAAGTCAACGGAGCCGATGATGTACGCTAAATTCATGGCACTGCCTTTTTTTGCGCGACGCCTCATCATCGCTATGGCGTCTCTCTTCGTGATGTGGGTCTGTGCCTATCTGCCAAAGAGCGGGTTGACTCAAGTGCTGATCGGCTCAGGCGCGTTCATTATTTTTTGGGCAACCGGCCTCCTCGTGCCTTTCCTCAAGGTCACGTTTTTCGTCCTGAGGTGGCGTTTGTGGTACGTCGTGCGCTACAAGTAGCCTCTGAATCGCAAGCCACAAATAGAAAAGCCCCGACCAATGGTCGGGGCTTTCGTCTTCAGGGGTTTTTAATGCAGCAGAGATACACCTTGTGCGCTCGCCTGTCGACGAATGCAGTAAAACCAAGCAGTGTCCAGCGTGACGCCTTGTTTCTCCAGTCGGGCATGACCGCCTCGCTTCCGGTCGATAACGTCATAGGCTTCCGCCTGCGACTTCCCTACCCTGACAGAGCCGTTCTCGACACCGGAAGTTGCCACGATTTCATACCGGCCAACAATCATGCTAAAGCTCATTTCCTTTTCTCCATTGGAAAAGCTCGGGCGGATTGCGGCCCCGGCGGGGACGAATCCCCACCGGGCAAGAAGTTACTGTTAGCGGCCAGACGGCCGCAGAGTCAAACAATCAAACGTGCAGTGCTTCACGTTCGTCGCGGCGCACCACCATTGCTACGGCAGGGCGACGTGCTGCCTGTGATGCACACCACTCGTCGGCAAAATCGGTTTCCCGCTTTTTAGGCCGGTGAACCATAGCCGTGTAGCCTTCAGCTCGCAGCCGCTTCGCCAGCTTCAATGCAGCATCGACGCCTGGCGATTTGCCGGTGCGGGGATCGACCGCATCGAAGTCCGCGAAGATATGAACGACGCGGATTCCGAGGCCGTCCGGCACAACGAAATCGGCGAGAAGGATTCGATTCAGGCAATACCAGACCGGCACACCGAAGAGCATGTGCGCGGCATACGCCGTCTCAAGACCTTCCGCGACGCCAATTTCACCGTCGACCGGATCCATCAGCCGGACTGCGCCGCCGTTGAGCTTATGCAGCGTCACGTCGTTCAGCTTGGCCGGAAGGATCTCGCCATCGTTAGTGACGATCGACGCTTTCGCCGGTTTCGAGCGTTCAAGGAAGGTGCGGTGCAGCGTTCCGAGCCGGCCGTCCGGCAACGTGAAGCGAGCAAGGATGCCCGGCCACTGACCGATGACCTTCTTCTCGTGCCGGTAATCGAGCATCGCCATGCGCAGCGCTGCGGAAGGCGCCACCGTCAAACCCGGCACCCGTTCGCGCAGGTATCGCGGAACGAGGCCATCGGTCCCGACCAGCGTCGCGCGATCCCACATTGAGTCGAGACGCTTGCGCGCCCACTCGGGGTCGACCTTTCGGCCAGGCGCCGGGGCCGCCGGTTGCGCTCGGTTTTGCCGTGCATCGGCCAGACTGCCGCCTTCAAGTTCGATCATGAGTTCGCGGAAAGTCATTCCCGCGGACTTGCAGATGAGCTCGAAGCCGTCGCCGGCTTTTTGGTCGCCGTCGTTGCACTTGCGGCAGACCCAGTCGCCGCGGCCACGGTTGTTGTCGTAGGTGAAGCGGTCGTTTCCGCCGCAGATGGGACAGGGTGCGCCCTTCCCGGTCAGTGAGCTTACGGGCACTCCATACTTCTGGAGCAACGCAATCCACTGTTCCGGGGACAGCTTGATGTCCTTCACATTCATTGTCACTCCAGTTGTGGTGTGGTTGAGGTCGATGCCTGAACAGGCGGTGAAACCGTGCTCAAAAAAACCGTCCGCCTCGCGCCAGGCGAGCACGGCGGGCGGCTTTTTTCAGCAGGGGGAGCGAAAGGTGGGTGTAGCGACGAATGAGGTCGTGTCGCGTAGGACAGAGACGCTTCGCGGCTTCGCCGACCGTTTCCGGTTCGGCGAAGCAACGAAGGTGAGAAGAAACAGGAAGCGAGGTGAGCCGTTACGGGATCAGATCGCAGCCCACTCGCGGCCCATCAGATGCGGCCTGAAGGGTATGTCGTCGTCATCCGCGAAGCCGCCTCCTCCACCATACGACGTCGATTGCGGTTCGCGACTCGCCGGCGCAGGGTTGCTCGATCGCGGCTGCTGCGGGCGTTCTTGACGTGCCGGGCGTTGGCTCTCGAAGCCGTCATTGGATGAACCCGTAGAGCGGCCGCCGAGCATTTGCATCTGGTCTGCGACGATTTCCGTCGAGTACCGCTCCTGCCCGGCTTGGTCCGTGTACTTGCGCGTGCGGATTCTGCCTTCGATGTACACCGACGAGCCCTTCTTCAGATACTCATTGACGATCTCAGCCAGCCGACCGAAGAACGACACTCGATGCCATTCGGTCTGCTCCTTCATTTCGCCCGAGGCCTTGTCTTTATAGCGATCGGTCGTTGCGAGTCGGATATTGGCGACCGCATCGCCGCTCGGCAGGTAGCGCGTCTCAGGATCAGCCCCGAGGTTGCCGACGAGGATGACTTTGTTTACTGATGCCATAACTAACTCCCTTAAGATTTTTTGGAAATAGACCAAAGCCACTTGTCCCACAGCACTTGCTCGCCGCTGGCGTCTAGCTTAGGTCGCCCACGTCCATCGACTGCTGGCACTTTGGTTTTGCCGATCCGCTTGACTTCAACGCGGTCACCGATGCGACAGGCCGACTCTGCGATTGCGTCACGGAGGCCCTCGCCTTGGAGAACGTGCGTCTCGCCGCGATGCTCGAGCGTCACGCAAAACGATTCATACGTCTTGCCAGGGCGCTTGCCATCGGGGAATCGTTTCTCCCCCCACTCTCTCAAGACCCCGTACCTCGCGCGCTCGGTCCGCCGATGTGACGACTCAGCGGGTCGAGGGGGCGCTGTCACGACGGCGTCCGTAACTTCTGGCCGTGGTCGCGCGTCGCTGACATTGACTGGTCGAACGGGTTTGGCGTCGAGCGAAGGCGTGTCTTGCGCATGAGCGCCCTTGAGTGCAGCCGCAATGGCGTCGGTCAACGTGCCCTTGTACTCGTGCAGCACTTCCCAGTGCGGCGCGAGCGCCGGTATCAGCTTCATGCCGACAGCCGTTGGTCGCAGCTCGTAGTCGAACGCCGGACGAAACTGCACGACGACTCCACCTTCATCGCGGAACAACATCGGTTGTCCTGCGATGGCGATGTGCCGTTCGTTGGCACTGCCCTTACCGACCTCGATCGGGGATGAATGGCTTGTGGGATTGTCGCTGCGACGCTGCGGCTGTGGCGTCACTCCGAAAAGCGTCCCGATCAGCCGGCCGAATGTTGATGTGCTCATCGTCGGCCTCCTATACCAGCGTGCCGAAGCACTCGCGACGCACTTCTTCCATGTCGCGCTTGAGCAGCGGGTTGCTCAGGATGACGTCTTGCAAGAACTCGGGATCGACGCCGTTGATCTGGCAGACGAACCGATACGGCAGCGCCCCGCTCCAGAACTCCATAACCCAGCCGAGCGTTGCTCGGTAGTCTTCGAGTTCCATCTTCTTTCTGTTTCTGAGTCGCTCGCTGAACAGTACAGCGCAGTCCATCAACGACTCGGGCATGTTGTCGCCGCGTCTGCTGTCTGTCGCAAGACTGATCAACGCGTCGACCATTTTGTCTTTTACCGCCTCGCTCCACAAATGCGGATCGGGCAGAGGATCAGGCTTGGCTCGGGCACGCGTGATCGGCGCTGGAGGAGCGTCGAACATGTCCAGTTGCCATGCTGCTACTTCTGCTTGCATGGGAATCTCCGATAAACGGGAACCCATGCCCGCAACGGGATGGTTTCCCGTTGGGGTGAGGGGTCAAGACCGCCCGCGCGGGCAGTCTTGACATTCAGGCGTAGCGACTAGTCGTCGGTGCCTGTCTTAAGTGGAACGACCACTGCGGACTTGGCGTACTGACGTTTGATGGGCGTGACGTTGACCTCGGCGGTAGCCGGAGCGGCAACGGCGTGCGCTGGCGCCTTCGAATCCTCAGCTTTCTCCTCTTTCAGCGCCGCCTTGATGGATCTCTTGATCCATACAGCGACGGTGGCAGAAACAAACAAAAAGGCGAAGAACGAGTGCGCAGCAAGCCACAACGCAAAGCAAACAGCGACCAACCAGCCGGGCGATTTCATCGCCTTCATAACCAACTGCTTCGGCATTTTTCTCTCCAGAAAAAGACGCACTAGGGGATGTCCAGCCAGTACAGCGCTGGATGGTTTTCGATGCTCGGGTGAGCGGGGAAAAACGGGCGCGCGGAGAGACGCTTTCGTCACGGCTCGATGAAGGCGTGGCGGAAGCAACTCACTGCGGATGAAAGAAGAGATCGCAAGCGCGCGCACTCATGCTCAGCGGCGGCTTGGGTCGATGCGTTGGTGACGCGGGGATAACAGGCAATTTACGCGTGGGCCGCGAGCGCGTGCGCGCGAAAGCTCCCAATTTCACACCGCCTTTCGATTTTCGGCTTGGAACGTGGCAGCGCCGCGGTGCTCCCTTGACTTCCATTTGCCCTTGGCATGCTAGTTACATGCTCAACAGGAGGCAGCGAATGTTCTTCGAAATGCTTGTCGCAGTCGGCGGCTATCACGTATTCAAAGCCATCAAGCGGCGGAGCCGATCAGGTCCGCGCAGCGCCCATCGCGCAAAACTCTCGTCGGACGATATCGGTGCGGCCGGCGAGGCTCTGGCTCAAGCAAAGCTTCGAACGACCCTCAGGTGGCTGTGCGGCGATAACTTCTACCTGCACGAAGGGACGTTGCTTATAGAACATGCTCCCGGGACTGCGTTCCCTACCGCAGAGATCGATCACCTCGCGATCACGCCGTTCGGCATCTTCGTTTTCGAAACAAAGAATTGGTCCGGCCGCATCGCGCCGTCGAATTTCCCCGCGATGCTGACACGTATTGCGCCCAACGGAAAGGCGGACGAGCGCCGCTCGCCTATCGAACAAAACCGCAGCAAGATCCGTTTCCTCCGAGAGCAGCTTCCTGCGATATGGCCGATCACTGGCGCGGGTCTCTTCGTCTCCCCAGAAGTCGTCCTCCATCCGGAACTATCGACCGATCTATTGGCACTGGACGACCTCCCCCACTGGTTGCGTTCGAAGCGTGCGGAGCACACCGGCAGATCGGCGGTGGACGTCGCCAAGGCCCGCGAAGCGGTGCTGATGTATGCGGACACCTCGACCGGAGGTTTCATGGCGCACAAGGTTCGTGCGCAGAGCCATTACCGGTAATGACGAAAAGTTTCAAGCGCTAACCTTAGGTAATTGCTTCCACGTAAAAGCTTAAGACCCTTAAGTGTTTCAAAAATGAACCGTTAATCGTTTGCAGACGTGCCGAAAAACCCTGTCTTTCGCTTTCGGAAGGCAAAAGACGGGGTAAAAACGGCGTCTTTTGATGCCGAGCGGGCTCAGGAGGCCCGTTACGATCGCTTACATCTGTGAGAAAGAACGCCCTCAGTCGGCAAAGCTTGCATCGGACGACAACTGCCACTGTGGCGAGTCAATGCGCTCACCCGCGAATGCGGCTAGTTGTGTACCGACACCATTTTCTTATGCGCGAGCGAAGTCCTCGCGGGGTTTGAACACAGCGCGCGGGGGCGCTGCAAAATCTGGAGAGAAGTTATGGCCTCAAGTAGTGACGATTCTAAGAAGAACCTGCAACTGCGGAAAACGGAACTTCACGATCCGTTAGACGACATTTTTGGCCCAGTTTCGGCCGGCGGTGTCGAACGCTCGAAGATCGAAACGGTTGCCCGGCAGCTTTTCGGAGACGGCCCCGAGTTCACCGATCTGATCGCTCAGCTCGTCGAGAACATGGTGACGATCGCGGAGGCGAGACAGCGAGTTTCAACCGACCTCAAAACGATAGGCGGCCTGTTGATCAACTCCATGCACCTGATTAAAAACGCGATGCTCACGACGTCGGGCAACAAGACAACTGCCCTGCGACGTGCCGCGACGTTGGGATATTCCTTCTTCGACATGGCTCTCGGCGTGAAAATGCACGCAGCCCGCAAGTACATGCGTTGCTATGAGGCGTTTCTTGACAACACCGAGGCTATCCGCGTATTCAACGTCGGCGAACTGGACATCCTCGCATCCGACCACGTGACCGACGAGCAGGTGGCGGCCATTCTTGCGGCGAAGCAGGCCAACGAGCATATGACCCGCGAAGACATTCGCAAAATGCTGGCGACGCTGCAGAAGCAGGAAGAGGCACTTGCTGACCGAAAAGCAGAGCTGGACAACTACGAGGCGCTGCTCGAGGACAGCAAAACCGCTCAGCGGGTCGCGGAGGACGAAGCCAACCGGCTTCAGCAACAGCTCGACGCCACTGCGAAACTGATCGCGGAAAAAGAGGCCCAGCTCCAGCGCATGGACAGCTATTACACCGGTCGGCAGGCGGGCCTAGCCAACCTTGAGAAGGACCTTGCGGACAAGGACAAGGAAATTGCAAGGCTGAACGAGGAAAGAAACGCGCTGCTCAACCGGAAGCCGGAAGTCCAGATCAAGGAAGTTGAGACGACTCCCGCTGGATATAAGAGCATTTCCGAATCACTCGAAAAGCGCAACGCTGAACTCAAACAGCTAGAAGAGCAGCTTGTCGAGAGGCGCGCCGAGTTGGAGCGACTTGAGGCCGACAGGAAGAAAGAGGCCGGCGCCATTGAGGCTGCAAATCGCGTTCAAGCAGCGATGCAAGAAGCGCTATCTGCTTTTGAGCAATTCGCGGGCAAGCTCACGCTGGCTCAGGTGGCGGTTCAGGCTTCCGATGGACTTGGGCAGCACGAACCGTTGGTCCAAACGCTGGCCGCGATGATGCGCAAGCACCTCAGCGAGATTGAGACGGGTTTGCGAAAGCTGTAAGACGTACCTGCCATAAAGATAAGGCGGACGCGATGGGGTCGCATCCGCCAGCAAAAATACAAATAATATGTCGATCACCACACTTGATGCCGTTGAGACCAACATTGCCCTTCGGCAGTATCTCGCTGAGAAGATACAAAGGACCAACTTTTCGCTGACCGCGGTTATCCATAAGGTCCTCGCCCGGTACAGCAGCGCCGAAGCATTTTTTGGCGTCTCGTTCGACAACATGGAAACGTTCAAGGCGCACGCCGTACCGATGGCCAAGCTTATGAACATGCCGTTCCTAGCTCTGTCGCCGGCGCTGCAGGATCCTCGCGACTGGGCGACGTTTGTCGACGGGATAATGTTTTCGACTGCAGTGTCGAAGCTGTCCTCAGCGATGCCCTTCGTCGACGACGTGACGGCGCGGGATATTTTTCACTACAACTGCGCCTATGTTTCGCTGCTCAAAGACGTGCTGCACCAGAGCGTGCTCGCAGCGCCGCTTCTAGGTATCTCGTTCGAGTTAGCTGAATACTTGATGGGCTTGCCAATCGGACGGCTGGAAGCAGCGATCGGCGGAATCCGCTTCCCACTGTATAGATGGCGGTTCGACGACGAGCGCTTCTGGCGACAATACGGCGCTGACTCGCTTACCGAAGAGGCCGTCGCTCACTATGTCATGCGCACGTCGAACCTTAAGCCGAGCGGACTACCTTTCAAGAATCTCTGGTCCGACCTGCGGCTCGACCGCGCTAGACGCGAGATCTACGCGAGATTGTTGATGACCCAGGGTTGTCGCGCTTCCACCGCCACAAACCTGTTTGGCGTGACTTCGGCGATCACTCGAAATACTTATCGAGAGATCCACGGGGTCAGCTCGCCATGTGGAAATAGTGCAAGCTCGTTGACGTGGTATGTCGAGCGTCCCACGCATCGACTCCAGGCAACCATGCTCGTATGGCTCTATCGATGTGCTCTGAAAAACGGAGCGAACATTCCGGAAGCGCTGATCGCCTCCAACGACGTTCTCGACAAGATGTTCGGTAGTCGGCTCGCCGTTTCTGCTGACCGCGCGAACCATCTCACCCGCTCCATGGCGATCGATTCGAGGTTGAATGTCGCGCCGTGCAGAACTTGCTCGACGGAATACATTTTGGCGAACGACGAAGGGAAGATCGAATTGGCGAAGGACTTCATTTGTCCCGGTTGCACTGGCGATCTGAAGCCGCGCTTGACCGAGCCAAAGAGCAAAGGTCGCAAGGCCAAGAAATAGTCACAGATAAAGGAGTTGTTGATGCCGCATGAATTCAACGTCGAGGCCGGCCTAGTGGTCTTCTCCCGCGACGGCCACCCTCAGTTCGGCTGGCTCGACTTAGTGACCGGCGAGTATCACGCCGAGTCCGACGGACGCTGCATCACCGATGCAATAGGTGCGATCGAGTTCCAATCGGACGTGATGCACTGACTCATGCAGGACTTCGCTTACCTCTTTCCAGACAGCGTCGCCGCGTGGCTCGAAGGCCGCGGCGACGCGCGATTCCAACGGTACGAGAGGCACTACCGCTCAGACCGCGCAACGGCGCAGTCTCAGGAAGCATTCGACCTTGAGCAAAGCAACGTTCGCTTTGCGCAAAGGTTCGGCTCCGGCAGGCGACAGTTCGCGGCTGTGTCGAAAAGCAAAGCATTCGGCGCGCTCGCGACTTTTCTCATTCTCCTTTGGGGCGGCACCGCACTCCTCTCTTCAGTCGGCGCGACACAGCCCGTCGCCGTCGCTGCGGTGCTAGGCGTCGTTTTCGTCGCCTTGAGGGTGAAGAGCTTCCGCGCTCGCGGGCAGAAGCGATAGCAAACGGTTGCGATCAAACAACGGTGAGGAATTTCGAAGCCTTACCGGGTATTACAATGCCTGCGCCGCCGTTTGGCCAACGGCAATTTGCCAACGAGGAAAGCGGTTTCGCGGCGGACTTCCGAGTCGCCTTGACTTCGAACACCGCTCGATAAGATGAAAGTAAGCAGATCGCGGGGGCGACTGCAATAACTAGATCGGAAACAACAAATGACGATTCAGAACAACTTCAAACTCTCGATGGCCGCGATCGCTGCATCGCTTTTGGTCGCGGCTTGCGGCGGTGGCGGTGGCGGCGGCAGCGATGCATCGCCCGCGGCCCCCGCAAGCGGTGCCAGCACGCCCGCGACTCCGACGAGTCCGGCCAATTTGACGACGCCTCAGTACCCCAGCGACAGCTTCCATCTCGCCGCATTCAATCTGCTCAACAAGCAGAGGCAGCAATGTGGATTCCCGGCGCTTCAGGAAAACACGGCGCTTGATCAAGCAGACGCAGCCCACGCGCAGTACCAAGCGACGAACAACACTGTTTCCGATTGGGAGACGGCGGGTGCGCCAGGGTTCACGGGTGCCTCCTACGCTGATCGAGCCGCACACTTCGGCTACACGGCGACCACAAGTGTCGGCGGCGTATCGGGCGGTATCTACACCAACGCGACGTGGACCGAAGCACAGTACGGAGAGCAAGCCATCTATGCGCTGATTTCGGGCGTTTATCACAGCTTCATTGCCGTTGCGCCGATGACCACCATCGGGATCGGCAAGGTCGCAACGACCTACAACGGCTTCCCGCAAGAGTGGTACTCGATGTCGTTGGCCAAATATCAAGGCGGCATGACGAACGCGCCGTTGACGTTCCCGTGTCAAGGGACTACTGGCGTTGCATACTCTTCCCTCGGAGAAATGCCGACGCCGCCTGCGACGTCCGGCCATTGGGGTACGCCGGTCGCAGTTGCGGGCAATCCGACCGATGTCATTGTCATGCAGACCGGTTCGATGACTGATTCATCGGGACACGTCATCAGCCTTCAGGTGCTCGACTCGGCCAAAGACCCGAACAAGATTTTGGCGCCGTATATGGGTGTTGCGTATCCGACCACGCCGTTGTCGCCTAACTCGTCGTATACGGTTTCCATCAACGGTACGATCAACGGAACGGCGTTCTCGCGTACTTTCACGTTCACCACCGGTAACGTGATTGGCTAATGAATAACGGGAACACTGAACCGCCGGCCGATGGCTTGGCGGCTTTTTTTCGCTGTCGTTAGAGAGGAACGCCCCGCGAATTGTAGCGGGGCGTTTCTGCTTTACGTGCTTCTCAGGCGCGCCGCACCCGGCTCAATGTTGGAGGCCACAACCGTTTTGCGGCATCACATAGGCCGCGCCCATCGAGATGCGAATCACGCTGTTTGTTCCCGGATCAACCCAGCATACCGCGCGATAATAGTTCCCGCTGCCGCTGCAAGTCGGGTAAGCCGGGCCGGCCCAGTTAATCGAATATCCGTTACCTGTATCGTAACTCGCCCAGTACGGCATAGCGTTGGCGGGAACGCCCGAATTTTGACGTATGATGGCCCAATTCGTAGCTCCCGAGCCGTAATCTGCCGTTGCATCAATCCAGGTGTAAGCGCGAGTAGGAGTGTACCCCGGCGTTGGGTAGCCATCACACGGGACGCCAAGAGGAGGCGGTTGGACAGGCGCATTCGGCAGGCATTGCTGTCCGACCCACGCGGAGCCATTCCAGCTCGGTGCGACCGCTTGATAATACCCGCTTGGGCAGCTTGGAGGCGGCGGTGCATTACAGGAGTAGCTCCAAGCTGTTCCTGTCCAGGCTGGTCCACTAGCGAAGCCATATGCGCAAGTCGGTGGTGGTGTGGCGCATTGATATCGCACACCAAGCTTCTGCCAAGAATACCCCGGATCGCAACCGGGAGCACGCGGAACGCCGATGGGATTCTGGACCCATTCCGCGTTGGAGGTGACTGGAGCCGTCAGCACACCGCTAAGCGTCCCCATCAACGCAAACGAAATTGCCGTCCTAATTCGCTTCATGTTCTTATTGGTTTGAGTAGTTGCAGCCAACATCGATTTGCGCTTGCAGGCCGAGCTGATCTTGCACAAGGGTATTTGCGCCGTCAGCGAGAACGTCATAGATTTGGAGCACCCATTGCGAGCCGTTCCAACCCATCGCGTAACGCGCGCCCGAGATCGGCGGATTGCGATTGGAATAGTCGGTCGTCAGCGATTGCGGGGTGATGCGATACCACGCCGTGCCACCGGGGCCGCACGACGGAGGTGTAACGCCCCATCCGTTATACCAACCGCTGTACTGGGCATCCGCCGACTGGTTGCTCACCAAGGTGCTCGCACCTACCCAGTTGCCCCACTTATTGCACACGTACATGAGGTTGTTGCGGATCGTCACACCGTTCCAGCTGCACTTGCTGGCGGTGTAGTTTATGTTCGCAACATTGCCGTTGATCGTGTTGCCAGAGACCGTCCCTGACGAGCTCACATCCCCAACGTTGAGCCCGGCCGGTCCCGTTCCCTGATAGTTCTGCACATAGAGGTTGCCTTTGGTACGCACGGCCGCGTTCACGCTGTCACCGTAGTACATCGCGCCATTGTCGATCTGCAGGCTGTTGCCCGCCTGTAATTTCAAAACCTTATTCGCACCGAGCGTGACATTGCCGACGTTCTGCATGTCCTGATTATTGGCGTTCATCGTGCCGGTCAGCGGGAGCGCGCCATCACGGCGGTAATACGGCGAATTGCCGTCCGCACCGAATCCATTAATCGCGAGGACCATCCCGGCCTTGCTGCCTACTGGATTAGGCAATGTCCATCCGCCGTGGATGCCGGTGACCGTCGCCGGCGCGCGGTTTGTCGAGTAGCCGAACTGCGCTCCTCCGGCCGCAGCGATGACACCAGCGCCGGCGATGTCGGCCGTCTTGTCGGTCATGCTGATAAGCGGCAGGCTCGGATAGATCTGCGAGGCGATATGGCAGTTGCCCGCAGCGGTCGAGCAGTTGTCGGGCACAACGGCCAACGCGATCTGGTAAGTGCCGCCCCAGAACGGCCCGTTCTTGAACGTGACCTTGTTGTTCGACTGCGCGCTCAGTTGCGCCAGCGTCGGCGCAGCGATGGGCGTAGAAGTCGTCTGCGAATACCCAACTGGAATAAGCGAGGCGTAGTTGTTGGTGATGTAGCTGCCGAGCGCCGAATTGATCGACGCAATGTTCTGCCCTTCGATCTGCAGCAGATTCTGGCGTTTCGCAGCGATGTCTTCCTTGATACCCTGTACCGTCAGCAAGGCCGCGCCGACCAGGACGATCAACATCTCAAGAATGCTTCCCATGTCGGCGATCCGCGCTCAGGTACGGGTGGTCCACAGTCCCATCGACGCCATCGCGCCGTTCGACGCGCATGCAGTGGCGACCGTCTGCGGGTTGAACGTGACCGTCGGCGAGAAGATCGTTGTGCCGTTTACAGTCACCTGCGTGTAGACGGTGATCAGCGCAGCCGCACTCAGCGAACAAACCGTCGACGTGACGGGATACGTCAGAATCAAAGAATCATTCGAGGTAACGAGCGTGCCGACGGCAGCCGTCACCGTGCCATTGAACATGCCCTTGACCGCCGACTTGTCCGATGCGACGCGCGAGCCCGCCGAATCGAAGGCGTGATTTTGCGCAAGCACCGTGAGCGTTTCAGAGGAGAAATCGGCGTCATTCTGCGTCGCGTTCAGGATCCCGGTGTGGAACATCTGTGCTTCACTCTTGAACTGCGACGAATGAATCAGATCGAGCACGTACTTACCGCCTGCATAGACGGCCAGCGCGAGCAGTGCGGCACCGGCCATCACCGCGCCTGCCTCGATCATCGACAGCTCGCCCGACTGCTTCTTTGCGCGCGCAATCTTCAGGATGCGCGCCCGGCGTTCCTTAATCGGGTCGACTTGAACTGCTTGCGTGTTTTCGTTGGTCACTTTGCTTTTCCTTAGTAGCTTGAAGCGGCGGGATTTCCCGATGTGAGGTTGACGGCACCCGTCACGACGTATGAGCCAATGCCGAGGGTCAGAAACAGTGCAGCGGCAAAACCGAGCAACAGGAAGTGCGTCATGCGGGCGTTGCGCTTGACTGCTTCAACCACGCGATCGAGCGACTCGCGGCCTAGACTCTTGATAGCCGCTTCGAACTGATCGCGACCCGCGGCGTCGGTGATCGTGTCGACGATGGTTACCGAGAAGATGCCGGTATCGAGCGCGCGCATCGGCTCATCAGATCGAGCCGTCAGGCGTCGATTCATGATCTTCAAATGCCAGCGCAGCCACGGATCGGCTGTCTTGAGAAGCCTGTCCAGCGCCGCACGGAGCGTGAGGTTTGAGTCGAACAGGCCGGCAAGCGAAACAATAAGCAGTGCCGCGCGAAGGTCGCGACGATTGCGCCAGAGCAGCGGCATGCGGTCGAACTTGTCCCGCAGAGGCCCGGTCCAGCGCTTCAGGCTTGAGAAGTATGCGAGCACGAGGCCGATGACCGCCGTGAGCGTGAGCCACCAGTACTCGTAGCAGAACGTGTCAACGTGATACAGGAACCGCCCAAGATCGGGCCACTCCTCGAGCGGCCGGACGTCGAGCACTTGCGGGAAGATGACGCCACCGAACAACATGCAGTACGCGTACATATAGACCAGCAGCAACGCCGGGTAGGCCATCTGCACGGAGGTCGTCGACGACAGTACGCGCTTCGCCTTTGCCGCCATCTCCGCAAGTTCGAAGCCGCGAACGACGGCGTCTTCGCGCGAAGACTCATCCGCGATGTCCAGCAGCGCGTATTCGTCGCCCGGGATGAATGGCTTGATAGCTAGCGAGAAGCTTTCCCCGCGCTGCATGGTCTCGCGGATGCGCGCGAACACACGCCACTCGATCTTGCCTCGCGAGCGGCTACGCTTCTCGTACGTTTCAAGCCGGTCGAACAGCGTCTCGGTGTTGCGCAAACCCTTGGCTGCGATATCGAGACGCGTCTCGCGGTAGAAGTCCTCGCGGACTTTCTGAAACCGCCAGCGCGCGACGACCAACTGCTGCCGCACGGGCAGCATCTTTGCGAACGTGGTGATCATGGAGGACTAGGTTTAGACCATCAAGCCATCGACGCCGGGCATCACGCGGTACTGCGCGAACGACTGCATCGAGCGATTGATGAATTGTGGGTCAATCAAACCGCGCGAAGCCTTGAAAAGAGCATGTTCATATAGCGTCTTTCCAGTCATATCAGCGTTATCGAACCCGGTACGACGCTCGCCGCGCCAAACTGCGCGCGCGCCGGCCCAATCGCGCTCGGCAACACGCTCCAGAAATTCCGGCGTCGGGCGATACAACTCAGCCGCCAACGAGGGGCGCTTCGTGCCACCCGCCACCTTCCCGTTACGCGTAAAAAGCCCCTTGAGTCGGCAGTGTTCGCAGCCGTCGTAGTTGCGGCACGCCATCGCCGAGGTATCGAGGCTGAACTTCGTGCGCAGCAGTTCGAGGTCAGCTTTGGGCATGACGTCTTCGGCCGGCAGCTTGCAGTGCTCGCAAAGCGTCGGAATCAGCTTCTGGTTGCCGACTGCGTTGATGAAGCCTTCCGAGGCGAGCTCGTCGATCGGCAGTTGCAGTCGCCCTCCCGCCATACGCATCACGGCAGCGATGATGTCGCCCGCGTGCAGCGAGAAACGCACCGGATGGCCGGTCAAGGCGAGTTCGGCGACCAATCCCATCACGACGCGGTCACGAACTTCCCCGATCGTCAAATCGTCAGGGTCCTGCCGCATCAGCGTTCGAATCACCTCCGCATACTTGCGGTTGGCTTCATCATCGGTTTCGTCCGGGCGGCGGATGATCGAGTAGTCCGACAGCCACGGCATTGGATACTCGGACGGCTCGTTCACTGCGAACTGTTTCTTGAGTTCCCGATCCGGCAGCATGTACGAGAGAGCGCGCAGCGTCGTCGTCTTGCCCGAACCTGTCTCGCCAGTGAGCGCCGTAATGCCGCCGCTCACATAGTTGAGCGTTTCGATGAGATCAAGCTGGCTCTTCTCCAGGCCCATGTCTTTGGGCAGCAGCACCGAATAGTTCTTGAAGTTGCCGTCGAGGAGACGCAGCGTGACGTCATACCCGCCCACCAGCGGAGACGATTGCCAGCGCAGGTTCACCGTGTCTGTCTTGACCACCAACGGAATCATTGCCGACTGGGGCGCGGTCGGCTGGAAGCTGTTGCCCGAGTTTGTGTTGCGCTGAACGAGATCGCTGTATGCCGCGAACAGGGCGCGACGCACGATCGCCTTAGGCATGCGGCTGAACGTGTACATGTCGCCGTTCACGCGAAAACGAACTTCGACCTCGTTGTGAAACTCGCGTGGCTCGAAGTGAATGTCACTTGCGCCGTATGCATGCGCGGCCTCAACGATGTCCCGGAAATTGCCGATCGCGCGGCTCGCTTCGCGCACTGTGGAGTTGGCGGACGCCGCGGCCTTACCCGAGTAGATCGCTGCGATTACGGCATCGGTTGCGACCATCTCCTCGCGCACGATAATGTCGTTTGCGCCAAGGTCTTTGATGAACGTTGCGTACTGAGCCTTCTCAGCGAACCGTGCAGTGGCCACCGTGATCGCCACGCCCGGTTGCAGTTCAACGGCAACGAACTCCTTGCGCGCGGCCGCCGGAATGCGCAGCGCCGCGTCATCATCCGCTACCGTCAGAACGCGCTTGAAGTCGGGAAGCGAATCTGGCGATACGAGTTCCGGCCGCCCGGGAGACAACCCGCCGCCCTCGGTCTGTTCTTCGTCGTCGGACGGCTGATCGTTCGCTGCCACCGGCGGATGCACGATCCTTTGAGCGTTCGAGCCTGCCGGTCGTGGGGGCTCGACGTCCGGGTGCTTCGGGTCGAGCGGCAGCGGATCGGCGTTCTCGACCGACTCGGCGCGCGTCCGAAGATCCGCATCGCCCGTGGCTGTACTCGCGCCGGCATCGGGTCTCGACGGCGCGGCCATCGGCTGCGGTTCGGGTTGCGGTTGAGCAGCAGCAGTCGCGGTTCCGACGGTCAGGGCTTCACTATTCAACGGCTCGGCCTTCGTCGCTCCGACATTCGTCGGTTCGCCGCGCTCCCTAGCAGCCATCGCCGCCGACATGCTCGCGTAGCTGGGTCGTTCGAAGCTGGGCGGCACGAAAGGCCGAAAGGCCACGTCGTCGGTGACCACCTCTACTGGCGCTTCTGACCTTGTAGGCACAGTCTGGGCGGGCGAGTGCGAGTCATCGTCAATCTCTGTGCTCTCGACGTCCTCGACGTCACCGCCCGATAGCGCGCGACCGAGAAACGTTACTTGGGGATTCACGGCGCGCGTGCCCCCGGGCGACGTGTGCTCCGTCTCCATTTCTGACTGTCTTTCTCGCCGTTTCCGCTTTCCCGCAACCGGCTCAGCAGATGAGAATTTCGGCTCGGCGCCCGTCCCTGGCTCAACAAAGCTCGAGCGCGGTGTGCGAAAACGCTTGAGGAATCCACCACGGGGCGAGTCTGGCGTGCCCTGCTCTTCTTGTGCAAAGAGACCCATGTCTTATTTCCCGAATGGAACGAAGGTAGAAGCAGTTGATGAAACGCCACCAGGTGGAAGCGGCGACGACAGATCCGTGATCGCCCTGACGGCCGGTCCGTCCGAGATGACGGCCGGAACATCAGCCGGTGCCGCGATAGTCTCTGTCCAGTGACGCTTGCCGTCGACAAGACCGACCGTAAAGCCGTCGATGGAGGCTACGGTCCAGCCGTTGAGCAAGCGGCTACCGCGTCGTGCGGTATAGGTCGTGCCTTGATAGTCGTAGAGCACGTATGAGCCAGACATGTCGGAATACGCGCCAACGAACGAGGCGGGAATAACGCGTTTGGACGGCGAGCTGGCCTTTCGTTCGGCCTTGGAAGCGGCCGGAGCTGGCGCGGGGCCAGGCGTGGGCCCGGGATTGCCAAACGCCGATGACAGTGCGACACCACCGGGCGCTGGCGCTGCGTTGCTTTCCCCACCCTGGCCCTTGCGCATCGAATCAACCAGCTTTTCGCGGGCGAGTTTGTCAATGTCATCCAGCGTGAGATGACTTTCCTGCGAAAGAGCTGCGCTTGCGACAAGCATGAGCGCGCCGAAGCATGCGGCACGAACCGGCCACTTAGTTGAGAACATAATATTTACCCTTCGCAGTGAAATGCACCCCGGTCCCGTCTTCCTTCAGTTCGACGTCTAGGGTGTCCAGTGCCATGTTGTCCGGCAGGCGCGCGAGTAAGGCGCTTTGCCATTTGTATCCGTCTATCTGCCACGTGCCGCGCTGTACGAGCGGCCCCTGCACTTCACCTGCCGTCGGTTGGCGCTGGATAAGGCGCTCGGCCGGCTTGATATCCACCACGTAACCGTGGCTATCGAGTGTGTCGAGCTTGGTCGAAAGCTTTTGCGGGTCGTTCTGTAGAGTCTTGATCAGCGCCTGTTGAGTCGGCCATGTCTTCTGTTCACCAAGCGCCACGCGTTCGGCGACCGCCACTTCGGGCCCACGCGCGGTCAAATGCCAACCGTCAGGATTGAAGACGACCGGATGCAGCGACTCCGGCGCACGCGCGTCGAACTCCTTGAACGTGCCCCCCTGTCGCTTGTACGTGACCACGCACGGCCCGGCAATCGAGCAAGACGCTTTCTGAAATTGCCACCCTGCGACGTTCGTTTCCTGCGCGCCGAAACTAGCGAGCAGCTTCGGGGCAAGCTGGCTGGCGAGTGGAGCGGGAGCGGCGAGTGTGCGCATCACCGCCGACTGGTACTCCTGCATGAACGTTGGCGGCGGCGCCGGCGGCGGAGGCGGCGGGTTGAGCACGTCAATCAACTGCTTGCCGCCGAAGAACACGGCGGCGAGGATGACGAGCAACGGCACCGTCGTG
This sequence comes from Caballeronia sp. AZ1_KS37, assembly GCF_023631165.1. Taxonomy (NCBI): domain Bacteria; kingdom Pseudomonadati; phylum Pseudomonadota; class Betaproteobacteria; order Burkholderiales; family Burkholderiaceae; genus Caballeronia; species Caballeronia sp. AZ1_KS37. The sequence continues at coordinate 341,525 of NZ_JALQDP010000043.1, forward strand.
GGCACCGCCACCGGGACCTTCTTGATTAGCCCGACCTTGCGCGCAACGAGCATCTCGCGAAGGTCAAACGACTCGTCGACCGCGTGGAGTTGCGCGCCGTAACCAAGGGTCGCCAGTTCGAGCCCCGCTTTCGCGCACCCGTCCTCGATCTCGTCTCGCTTGCCGGCAAGCGCGTTAAGTGCTATTTCCTGATCGAGCGAGACAGCGCCGCGCTGCACGAGCACCACATGCACGCGCTCATCGTTCTGGATGAGAACGAGTACCGCCGGGCGCCGACGAACGCGGTCCAACGACGCGATACGCGCCGCAGCAGAGTACAGCTTGCCGCCCTTGCGCTGAGCAGACTCGAGTTCGCAGAACCCGACGATGGTCTCGTCATTCGCCTTGTATTCAATGTAGTGCGTCGCACCGGACTCCTCGACGTAGTGTCGGCGTTCGGCGCGAGCGCCCTTGGCGGAATAAGCGCGCCAATCCAGCCCGAATACGAGCTTCGCGCCCTTTTCTCCCGGTATGGATTCGAAGTGCATACGGATGCTTACCTCGCGCTCACATCGACGGGACGACGGTTGCTGTCAGCATGATCACCTGGAACGTGCGGCCCTTATTCCAGGCACCTGACAGACCACCGATGCCGTTGTTATTGCTTCCGTCATAGCGATTGCTCACCGCGCCATAGAGCACAACGGTCTGTCCATCCGAGAGTGCAATGGTCTGGTCATCCTTGTTGCCGAGAATGTCGGGCAACTGGATCTGCTGCAGCGTGTCGCCAGAACCGGTGCTGATGGTCGTGAAGGGACCGTTCAGCTTCGAGCTATCGCTCCAGTACGAGAGAATGATTTGGTTGTGGTCGTTGACCGACGGCAGGATGTTCACGAAGTCACCGACCGTGACAGATCCTGGCTGCAGACCCGGCACGCCGGCGGTTCCGCCGGTGAGCGAGCCAATACTTGGCGTCGTTGCCGCAAGGTAGCCCTTCGTCTCGAATGAACCGATAGAAACCGGCAGACCGTTTAGCGTCAGCTTCGTCTGCGTGTTGTCCTGAACCGTCTTGCCGAAGGTGTTGAGGCCGCTGATGATCGCGTTGGTACCTTCCATGGGCGAACCCGGCTTCAAGACGGAGAGGCCAACGGTGCCGCCAATTGCAGTCGCCAACGAAGTAGGCGAAGCGACCGTGACGGAATAGCGTTTCAGTCCGTCCGAGATGCGATTGAAAACGATGTCCGCGCTGACGCCGGCTTGCGACGAATTGCTCAGGTCGACCTGCAGTGTTCGCACGCGCAACGCGACCTGACGCGTCGAGATTGCGTTCTCCCGCGCAAGCAATGCACCCATGCGATCGACGGCTTCTTTGGTGTCGCGAACCATCACCAAGCGGCTGTGCGGATTGACCACCACCTCACCGAGCGGCGACTTCAGCTTTTCCAGCTCGGACTGAATGATTGCAATCTGGTCGAAGGTGCCATCGCGGCCCGTCGAGGTGACCGACGAGAAGGAACCCGTGTTGCCCGACGTGCCGCCTGTCGTTCCACCGGACGATTGGTTGCCCGTGGACGTATCCGTGCCCTTCGACATCGTCGACTTGATCGAGACCTTGCCCGGGATCGCCGCGATCGTGAACGTCTTGGTGACAAACCGGCTGATGGAAATCGTGCTGCCGTCGAACGTCCAGTCGAGGCCGAGGTTCTCGGTCACGCCGCGCAGATACTCACCGACCTTGCAGTTACACGCCTGCGCATAGACCGGCTCGACATTCGACTTCGCGATCGCTTGCGGCTGCATCGGGGCGCTTTGCCCGTTTCCGCCGTTGGTCTTCGGAATCAGCGCGTCGCGCGGAATGAACACATCCGGGCTCAGATGCACCGGGTAACCGGTAGCGGTCGAGACAAGCGTGGCGATCTTCGACAGCGGGAGATTGCCGGGGAAGACAACCGATTTCTCGCGGAAGATCGCGGGCAATGTCGCTTCATAAGCGACTGGCACCAACCGGTCGCCGAGGAACGCGGTCGGCACTTCCTCAACGAGCGACATCGACTCGGGGCCGTTGCCCATCGCGCGCGTCGCTTCCGCATTGGTCGCGTCATAGGCGTGATTCACGTCGGATTGCGAGACCGCGCAGCCGGTCAACGATGCTGCCACAAGAATGGCTATGGCAGATTTGATTTTCGTGAGGCGCATGGCGATTACTCTTGGCAGTTGGCTGCGCGTGCGACGACGCGGATTACGTTATTGGTGTGCTTGCAAACCCGCGTGGGCGTGCGCATGTGATTGGTCGCCTGCATCACTTGCGTGAGCACCGACTTGAAGTCGCCCGAGAACGTCGCGTTGAACTCGAGCGGCAAGTCGTCGTCGATCTTCCAGGCGAGCTGCCAGCCCTGCTGCTGAAGCCAGCGATCGAGCGCATTGCGCAGGTTGATGTCCTGCGGCGTGATCGAGAAAGACAGAACGCCACTAGGCACCGTCGCGCCACTTTGCGACGGTACGACGACCGGGGCGACGTCCATCGAGCCAACCGGCGACGGCGCGCCAACACCGGGAAGCGCGACGGGCGCGGCACCACCGACAACGGCGTTGAGCGCGGCCGGAGATGCAGCTGCAGATGGAGCGACCGAGGCAGAACGAACGACAGGAGCAGCGGGCGACGCCATTGCAATTCGAGCCACTGGGGCTTTCGCGGCGGGTGCCGAAAGGAGTTGCCAGCCGTCCCCGGGCGGCGGTGCGAGGCGCGATTGATCGGGCTCGGCCGCCGCAAGACCCGGCACAGTCGTGAGTGCAAGACACGCGAACAAGCGAGCCACCATGCGCGCGGTGCGATGCGTTTGAAGAGAAAAAGTAGGCGTCATGTCGGTCAATTCGCGCGTTGCAGGCGGCGGTAAATGTTGTTGGCGTAGATGAGCTGCTTGTTCGAGGAAACCGCGTTGTAGGCACCGACCGCTTTCCATGTCGGACCGAACTGCTTGATGTTCGAAGCCAGGATCCATGTCCCCACGTATGCGTTCACGCAGGCGTCGAAAAGGTGTTGACGGGTGATGCCGAAGCGACCCAGTTTAGGAAGCCAGGACGAGTTGATTTGCATCAAGCCAATGTCCTCGCTTCCATCGGTATTGCGATTCGTCACATATGGGCGCATTCCGGACTCCTGCTGTGCGATCGCACGGACCACTTGAACGCTGACGCGGTGGTAACGCGCGGCATCGTCAAGACAATCGGCACGCACATGCAGGGGGAGGCTCGCGCAGAGAAGCGGCAACAAGAGGGATAGTCGGTTCATGACGCGGGCCGATCAAAGAACCGCACATCGTGTTTGCGCAGCACGTTCACGACGTTTCCGTCCGCGTTGACGATGAACTGCTCGGCAGTGCCGTTGAACTTGTAGTAGCGGCCCTTCTGCTCGCCCGAGCCCATGTGCGCCACGTCAGCGACGGTCACCTTGCCGACCGTGTCTGCGAACTTGAAGAACGTGGAGCCGTTTTGGTCGAACACGCTCTGAAGCGCAGCCTTGTTGGCGGCGTCGAATTCATAGACCGTTCCCGCGACGCGGGCGACTTCGACCTTGTCGGTCTCGTTGGAGATCGTGAAGCGCTCCGCGCGGTTGAACGTCACCACGCCCGTCGCGTCGTCCCACTTCGGGCGCAGCGATTTGCCGTCTTGACCAGTTACCTTCAGCTCCGCAGCGGGCCTCACCGAGAACTTGATCTGAATGTGGCTGTCGTCGCCATCGCGGATCGCTAGTGCTCCGAACTTGGCAGCAAGCACGGACCCAGATGCTGCCGGCGCGTCAGCGGCGACCCTCTTCGCGATGTCTGCGATGGGGTCTGCCCCAGAAGCTGCGCTCGACGCGGCAGCCGGAGCAGCAGCGACCTGCGATACCGGCGCGACATAGTTGACAGCCACCGACTGCGGAGCCGAGCGGCGAAGTGTTACATGGTGAGAGTTGAAATCGACGTCGGCATACAGGTCGGAGGTAGCCACGAGGCGATCGAGCGACTGCATCCAGTTCTCGCCATCGCGTGTGCCGAAGCTCGTCGAGGCCGTCAGGTCAATGTCCTTTTGTGCCGATCCCGTCCAGCCCTGCGGCACTAACGCTTTGACCAGTTGCGCGAGCGGCAGCGTGGCGTTCAACGACCGGGTACTTTCGAGGCTGTTGCGCGGTCCGATCAGCGCAAGGCGACCGGAGAAGCCCGAGAAACCGGACGGCGTGTCGCTGCGCGCCTTGTCGCCGATGAAGCGGTTTGCCTTCTTCCAGTATGCGGTGGCGCTCGAGCCGCCCGCCGAGTAGCGGATCACCTCGGGCGTGCCCGGCACGACTATGTACGGTCCCTGGTTATGCCCACCGTCCACGCGCAGCGACTGACCGGCACGTGGCTGGAAGTAGGTGTCGCTGCCATCGTTGAAGACGAGCGCCGGTCGCTCAAGCACATTGCCCGCGATCTCATAGTCAAAGTCGAGCGGGTCTGTGCCAGCGGCCGCCGCGTTCAGCGTGACCGCGGCAAGCGCGAGAGTAAGAAGAGAGAGCGTGTGCTTCATAGACCGCGTTCGATTTGAGAGAGGTGCTTCACGAAGCGCGCGAGGTATTCGCGGCCCGGTGCGGGATTGGCGCTGTGGTAGTACGCAACGGCCTTTACGGCCGAGTGCGTGAGGCGGTAGTTCTCGTTGAGGATGTCTTCGGCGACGCGGATGTTTGTCGCCGGTGCGAGCGCATCCCAAGCACTCTTGAAGCGCTTACTGTGGTATCCCCAGTTCACCTGCATCAGGCCAATGTCGAAGTCCGAACGGCCGTTACTGATGAGATAGCGAATGGCGCGGTAAGCGTCCTCACGCGTGCGAAAGAAGAAGCCGCGACCGGCAACGTTCAGCGTCCACGGCCAAGCACGACCGTTGTAGGCCGACTCATTGAGCGCAATGCCAGCGAGAATCTTTGGGTCGACCGAAGTGTGCATTGCGTCGAACGGCGCCTGCGCGGATGCGCACGACCAGCCGCCACGACGCTCGGTAATGCTCGCTTGGGCGTCATCGGTAAGGGTCGCGGGATGAAGCCAGCCGGCCTTCACGAACAGGCTTTCGACGCTGACAGGTGATCCGTCGATGTTGATCGCGACACTGCCAGCCGCGGTCTCGACCGTTTGGCCCTCAAAGCGGTTAGCCCACGCCAGAAACGGCTTCAGCCCGCATGCGTACACCGGCTCGCCCGGCAACTCGACGATTGCGCGTTTCATGCCGTCGTCGATTACGATGCGCGTCGGGCTGATGATCGAATCAATAGTCGCCGCGTGTGCGCCGAACGCGATCACCGACAGGCATGCAGCCGCCAACGCCTTAGTCATGGTACGGCTCCATGACGATGTCCTGCGTTACCTGCACCAGAAACTTCTGGCCCGGTTCAACAGTGATGGTCGGCGGGATATTCTGGTTGCGCTGCATGACGGTCTGGGCCGTCGCCGCCGCGACCTGCCCCGCCGTGTCGCCATAAGTGGTGACGCCGTTCGGCGTCGCTGTCGTCGCCGTCTGCGAACTGCTGTCGAACGCCTTCAGCAAGATCGCCGTAATGAAGCCCGCGCCGAAGATTTTCAGGAAGTGGTTGTTCACATCACCCGAGAACCCGGCGTAGCCGTTCTGGTCGGCACCTTGCATACCGTTGAGCGGCACGCTCTTGCCGTTGGGCAGGCGCAGACTCGTCGAAGCGACCAGCAAACGCTCCTGCCCGACTTTAACGTCCGCGCTGTACATGCCATTGATGAACGCGCCCTTTGGGATCATCAAGCAGTCACCGCGCAGGCTGTCATACACGTCCTCGTCCACCATCAGCGCCACGCGGCCTGGCTTGTCTGAATTCAGCCCCTCGACCGTCTTGACGTGGATGACGTGCGGCGGCGTCAAGGTGCAACCCGTCGACCGGCCATTGAAGGTTGTCCGTTCGATGCCGCCGCGCGAACCCGCATCGCGCAGAAAGGCGCGGTCGCGATCTTCCGGTGCTTGGCCCTGCTTCGCCAAGGCGATCGCCATCGCGTCGGGGGTGTTGGCTCCCGCAGCGTTCCGAGCAGCTCGTACCTCGTCCAACGAAGGGACGCCAGCGGGCAGTACGCCGGTCGCCGAGTTCGACGAACGCGACGCGCCTGCCTGTTTGAAGATGGAGGACGTATAGATCGCGTCTTGTGCGGCTTGCCGGGAAAGCTCGCGCGTGTCCGTGCCCGAGCCTTTAACTTCTTCTTGGAAATCAGCGCCCGTGAGCATCGGTTTGACGGCGGGCTTCGGAGCCGCTGCTTCAGACGCTGCGCGAGCGGCAGCCTCCGACGCCGCTGCTTCGCGCTGCTGACGGATCATCTGATCGATGTCGTTGTTGTTTGCTGCAGTGGGCGCTTCCGTACTCGACTTAAGCGCAGTCGCTTTCTTAATGCGCGCGTCTTCCTCAGCCTTGTTCGTCGCCTGCAGCTGATAGTAAAAGCCAAGGCCTCCGATGACGACAGCAGCCAGGATGCCGATGCTCATGATCGCATTGCGTGGCGTCTTGCCTTTGACGAGAGCTTCTTGCTCCGCGCTGGGCGTAGCCGAGTCCGGTTTCTTCGCCACGATCAGAACACTCCGAACAGGCGGCGGCGGCCGCGGGTCACTGTGACCTCGTCTTTGCCCGAGCGAAGAACGATCTCGTCGGCCAGACGCTGGAGAACAAGGAAGTCCCCGCGGCGGATAAAGTTCGCAACGACGCGATCGCCATGATCGAGAATGAACGGAACCGGCCACTCCTGGGCTTTGGCTGGCATGCGCATCCAGACCGCATGGCCGTCGTCAAAGACGGTCTCCGGCGTGAACTCGGCGCGGCCATCTACGCTGTAGTCCCAGTTCAGTTTGTCCGGCGCCACACTGATGCTTCCTGAATCGGCACCGCCGCGCGCACCGTTCGCTGTCGCGTCGTCGCGTGCGCTGACGCGGGCCATTGGCGCGCGCGGGTATTGGAAGCGCACGGTCTGATAGAACATGCCGCCCGCCGGCGAGGCGATGAGCGTGAAGTCGTACTCGCGCAGGTTTGTCGTCAGGTGCAGCGTGTTGACGAGGTCAGCCTTGTGCGGCTTGATGAACACGTGATTCATCTTGTCGTCGTCAATCTCCCACTGGACGCTATCTCCCATCGCGGGGTCAGCAATCAGCTTCTCGCCCTTCTCCAGTTCGATCGTCGTGAGCTTCAACGGCGCGGTCAGCACGCGGTAGATCTGGTCGCGGCTGTACGGGAAGACGCCGATGCGCGCATCGCCCGGCATCGTCAAAGGATCAGCACCGCCGTTGAACGGATTAATCGGGCTCATCGGGTCGCCTGCGACCATCGCGGCATTGAAAGCCGAGTCGCTTGCAGCTTTCTTCGCTACAGCGGGTTGAGCAAGGAACGCTGCGCACGCAGCGAGAACGCACATGCCGATGACCGGCCGTTTATGGATAATGGTTGCGGTCATGCTTATGCGGTCCGCTCGAGGCGGAAGAACGGAATGAAGATGCCGAAGGGGTTTGTCGTCAGCGCCTGCTCAGCAGTGGGCGCGACGATTTGATAGCGCAGCGTGAGCGCGTATGACTTCACATCCGGCTTACCCGTGGCGCCAGCTTGCGACGTCGTCGTTGTGAATTCGACGAGTACCGTCGAGTCCTCGAGCAACGCGATGTTTCGCACGTCTACTTCGCGGATCAGTTTCGGGTTTGCCGTGATCTGCTGGAACGGTGTGTCGGCTTTCAGCCAGTCGCGGAACTGACCGGCTGCCGCGCCGATCATCTGCCCCTTGACCGAGTTGATGTTGGCGGTCATGCGCGAAGTCTCGAGGCGGTCCGACAGCACCGGCTCGATCGTGAACCAGCGAACGGCCATGTCCTTGACCGTCGTTCTCACAGCTTGCGAGTCCGGCTTGTACGCGACAAGCTCGGTCACGATCGGGTGACCGCCGGTATCGGCTGAGACGCCCACAACGCGAGTAACCGATGGCGGAGGTTGCCGCGTCCAAACCGCGCCGACGGCAATCACGGCAAGACCGAAGGAGATGAGCATCCAGCGGTTAGCTTCGAGCTTTAGCTTCGTGCTTGTCTCGAAGATAACTTGGCTCGGATCTTCTTCCGCGTACATGCCAGGAGCCGTAGACAGCGCGGCCCGACGCTTGTTTTTAAAAAGACGCATGGCAACCCTTTATCAATGGTCACCATTGGAACAGCACGAGCGTCCTCTGTTTTTGCGAAAGACGGCCAATTTTGCGCGCCATTTGGTCTAGCGCACAATTGACCGCAGAAAAACTGGCGCCTTCCATCTGGCGCCCTATTTCATAATACGAAAAGCGTGCCGAATAAGAGGGGTGTGAATATTCGGCACGTTTTGTAACAGAGGTTTTTACTTTTCGATTCAACGCGTTAGGTAAATGCTCGGACGCAATGGGACGCTCTCCGGAGAGCGTCTCTCATCGTCCACATACGCGCTTAAGCCCTTGTCTTAGCGAACCAAGAACCTCCCGTGCCAGCGCGCGCGTCGAGGGCGGCTGAGGTAAATGCTCATCGCCCTCACGCGGGTTACGGGATGCGGCCGACGCGACGGAAGGCATCCGTTGCTCAAGAATTGCCGATACCACCTCGCGCGCTTGGCTGAACGGGCTCGAACTCTTACGGCCTGCGGCGTCGATCCTTACCATGCCGAACTCCTCGACCGACCAGATGTCGCCCTTAGCCCCGGAGAAAGATCTCCCTGCCAAGGCTCGGACTCGTTCCGTCGCCAGTTCCTCCTTGGCACGCTCATCCCTGTTGAGGGCGGCCGCGTTTTCATGGCAAGGAACGAATAATCAATCGGCCGATGCAGCAACGCTTGTAGATAGGCGAAGGTATTCGAAACCTTAGGCGATTGCAGTTGTTTTCGCGCGTGTCTTACGACGTTCGAGAGGAAGTGTCCGCGCTCCCGCGCCCGCTTCATCAGCGCACAGACTCCGAACGGACTTAGCAGCTGTCCCTCTACTAGCCAGCGAAGGTCAGCCGGCGACGAGACCGAATTTTTGCTTTCGATCTGTGCAAATTCGCCTTGTTGTCTCGTTGAAAAAGATTATATAGGTTCGCTGTTTACGGCTCGCAGCGGTGCAACGTTTGCTTCGCGGCGCTCAGCCTGTTTGATCGCCTGCGGCATCTCCTCACGATAGAGACCGAGAACCGACAATCCGTACGGTGTGAACCCGATCGTGCTGATGGAGGTCATCGAGGCCTCTGTTTGCGAACAATGATGGCTGCGCCCTTCTCGATACACGGTCGCACACTTGATCCGCGTTTGCCTTACGTAACTGAGAACGCCGAAGGGTTGGCGATTCACCGCCGTGAATAATCGGCGCGAAGAAGTGGCTACGCGCAAAATGCGGAAGGGCGTGCGCACCGTACTGATCGATGCAATATGACCACGATAGAGGTAGCCCAGATTGACCTCGGCGGCCATCGAACTAGTGATCGTCGCGCTGGCGAATTAGGACGGCAAGGGGAAACTGCGCAGCGTTGGCATGGGCCGCCGAAAGGCTGAAGAAAGCCTGGCGCCTGCCTGAGGCCGATGCGTGTTCGCTCCTTGCTGCGGCGATGCTTGCACCACGAACCTGAAGGTCGGCGAACTTTTAGTTTTGCAAGTCAACCGAAGTTGTCTGGGTACATCTGCACGAGCACGATCTTTGAAGCTGCAGTTGCACATGCCGTACTGCGTTGCATACGGGGTATTTTGCGACTTTAGCCGCTCACACATCCATTTCGGGAACCGGGCCGCCTTGTTAAGAGGCGAAATATTCAGCATGGCGGTTTCTCGAGTCATGCCGCCTATCGTTGCCTTCGAACGGAGACGGTACCGACTGTGCGTTTGAACCGAAGATTCATGACCGCCACCTGAACGAGCGCTGCGATCTCGCTGGCACCCGTCAGTAGCTCTTCGGCCTCGTCCAGCTTGACCTTGAATTCCAGGACCATTGCACCTTGGTCTCGGCGTACCGCCAGTTCCACTCCCTGTTCGGGCCGTACCTGCAGCAGATTCGCTACGATCTCATCAATTGTCCTTCGACGAGGTGCGCTCAACATTTTGTTTGCCCGTGCAGCCATCTCCCGTTCGCCGATTGCCTTGCGAATCTTAACGAGCGTATCACCGAGGTCGTATGTGATGCGCTTCAATTCGAAAAGTTGCAGCACCTCAAAAGGCAGCTTCGAGATCGCGATCGCTTTCGAAAGACGGGTCCGCTCCCACGTTGGGCACGAGGCCACAGCAGTGACGATCGACGTCCATCGCCCCGCCTCAATTCCTCGCTTGTACTCAGTAGCAAGTGCCAAAGGCGAGATTGGGGAGACGATTCTTTGGGGTCGGCGCACTTGTCTACCGTCGAGACGATCGACAATTTCGGACCACGACAACCCGAGAGGGTCGATCTCCATCGCACGCTGACAAAGCACGTCAGGCCCGTGCTTCCGTAAAAGTCCGACCAAGTGGCGAGCCGTCTCGGGCCACACGCCCGCCGTTTCGAACAGCGCCAAGATCGGCGGCGGCAGTTTCGAAACAGTGATGGCACGACTCAATGCTTCGGCGGTCACTTTCGGCGTAAACCGCGCGAAGGCAGCAACCGCTTGTCGGCGCGTTTTCCACGAAGTACCAAGGCCCGACTGATAGAGACCGGCCAAGGCAAGCGGGTCGCGAGATATGGGAGTTCCAGCAAGTGCAATCATTATTTCCTGTCCCGTTACTGCGACGATTATCTGATGTAATCAGTGCGCGCAAAGGGGTGAAAGGCGCCAGTTTCACGCGTCATTTCACGCGTTTCTTGTCGGACATCACGTCATACTTTTGCATCAAACGATCTTTTGCGCGACCGAATGGCAACGGACGTGTCAGTAGCTTGCTTGCTGGCCGTGGCGAACCGGTCCTCTCAGGCCGTCGCGCTCCCAAACCCGTCCGCGAGGCGCAGCGTGTTGACTCGGAAGGATTCGCGGTGCGCAGATCGTCGGCAGCGCAACGCGCTGTCTACTCGAACGCGACCAACGATCGCACAGCACACACGAAAGACTTAAAGCTCTTTCGAAATATGTGACGCTCATGCCCGCAGCAGCAGGCTTCTCCAATAAAGTAAACTTGCGACGCCGCGTGTTTCCCACTATGCTATCGAAAATTCAACACCTATCGTTTTTTTCTCATCCGAGTGTTGAATACAACAACGGGAGCAGTAGATGACCATGGCCGTCCGGGCACGCCCTGATAAGACCTCGTCGACGATGCAACTTCAAGTCAAGCATGCGCCTAGGCGGATTCCGCTGACCGGGATCAAGGACATCGCTCAGAGCGCCAGCGATATGCTGGTTGATGTTCGGGAGAGCATGCTCGCTCCGCATCCTCGGAAAAATCCGCCGGTGTTCACTACTGCTCAGGTTGGTGACCTTTGCCGCGTCGATCGACAGCGTATGCATTATCTGGCTCGTACCGAGACGGATCTTCCTCAAGGCACTCTGCGGCATAGTCGCAGTCGCGAGTTCACACTCGAGGAAACAAGGGTTTGGATAAACCGAATTGCCCCTTTTGCCAAACGTCCCGTCGGCGTGAAGGCAAAAACGATCGCCATTGGAAATTTCAAAGGTGGCGTTAGTAAGACGACCACGGCAATGACGTTGGCCCAAGGCCTGACGCTTTTCGGCCGGCGAGTACTTCTCGTTGACCTTGACCCACAAGCGTCGTTATCTGCTCTGCACGGAATACTGGCGGACAGCGAGGTTGCAGATGAGCATACCGTTCTTCCTTTGATTTACGGCGAGACAGACAGTCTTGAGTACGCGGTGCAGTCAACGTACTGGGATGGAATCGACTTGATCCCGGCGAGTGCTGCGTTATTCGGAGCGGAATTCTTCCTGCCGTTCAAACAGTCGAAGGAAAAGAACTTCCAATTCTGGAATGTTTTGAATAGTGGTCTTAAGTCGCTGCTTGACAAATACGACGTTGTCATCATCGATACGCCCCCTGCCTTGTCCTATCTGACTATCAATGCTTTTATGGCTGCCGACGGCCTGATTGTGCCGACGCCCCCAAGCGCACTCGACTACGCATCATCAACACAGTTTTGGAGCCTGTTCTCCGATTTGTCGCAAAGCATGCAGGAAGTCGCGCCGCAACTCGACAAGAGCTTCGACTTCATCAATGTGCTACTTGCAAAAGTAGACCAAAGCCAAGCAGCGACACCAATTGTTCGAGATTGGATCAACAAAACCTACGAAAGCCTGGTACTTCCTGTCGAGATACCTACGACTGCCGTAACTCAATCAGCGGCAGCGGAATTTGGCACGGTCTACGACATCTCGAAGTACCAAGGGAGTCTAAAAACGTACCAGCGAGCTAGGGAGGCTTATGACCGTCTTGCTGAAATCGTGGACCAACAGATTGTCACGCTCTGGCTTGCTGAATCGGAGGCCAAATGAGTATCAAGGATCGGCTTGCAGCGAAGGCAGCGGGAATTGGCTCCAATCCGCGCTCGCCGCGGCCTGAGCCCGAAATCCCGAGCAGACCGAAGACTGCACCCGGACAGTTGATGGCCTCTCTTCCTCTACTAGCCGAGAAGGAGAGGGAGCTTGAGGTGCTACGCGCGCGAATAGAAGAGCTGGAAGCCGGTGCTACGGGTGGCTCCAGCGACGAAATTGCGCGTCTAAAAAAAGAGCTTGCCGATGCTCAACAATCTGGGGCGGCGATCGACATTCGTCTACGCGACTTACACGAGGTGCCAGGTCGGCGACGACATATGCCGGCGGAGAAATATGCCGAGCTTCGGGAAAACTTGCGGCACAACAAGCTCATTCATCCAATTGTGGTTCTTCCGCGGCCGGAGGGTGGGTTTGAAATTCTGTCAGGTCATCACCGGACAGACGCGCTGCGAGAACTAGGTCGCGAGTCTGTCCGATGTGTAGTTGTCGACGCGACCACAGAGGAAGCTGACGAAGGTGCGTTCTTTGCGAATCTTATGCAGTCGGATCTTACCGACTATGAGAAGTATGTCGGTCTAAAGCGGTTTCAACAAACACACGCAGACTTGAAACAGGCAGAGATCGCCGGCCGAATTGGGATCAGTCAATCGTACGTGAGCCTCTTGCTTTCATACGATCGCCTACCCAATGCAGCACGCGCAGTTCTTGAAGCGAACGTGGGCATCGTAGGTGCGACCGCGGCGGCTGAACTTGCCAGTCTCTCCGAGCTTGGGAAGAGCGAGCGTGTAGTGGAAGCCGTTCTCCAAGTTTCCGTCGGAAAGCTCGATCAAGCACAAGCAGTACGCTTTGCAAGAGATGGGGACAGAACGAAGGTTGAGAAGCCCTTGGCTACGACGTTCAAAGTGAAGTCGGGCAAAAGCACGTGGTGCGACGTACGTCGCGCAAAGAACGTTATGCGGATTGAGTTCCAGTCCGAGGAAGTCGCGCAGTCAGTTCAAGATGCCATCAAACGAACGCTGGAAGATCTTGCAAGCGTCTCAAGGAGCGAACTGCGGGACGAAAAAAGCTAAGCCACTGATTTTTAAAGATATGAGAGTCTAATTGACCAGAACTTAAAAATTTAGTTTTACCGCACCATAACAAAAGCCCCCGGCGGGAACCGAGGGCTTTTGAAGGTTTGGCTGCGAGAGCCTAACCGCACACTCACCGGCGGGAACCGGAAAGTGGTCACTACGCACAGACCTGAGTGTAGCGAAACGCGATCAGCAGTCAAGCAAATTAAATCCATTTTTTAATGGACCGCTCGACATGTCTATCGCGCAACGCTTCGTTGCTGGCGAGGGTGAAACACACCCCGAAGATTCGGCCGCACTCACTGCTTTTCGCTGCGACTCGACCAATCTGCCCTGGATCATCTTTCGGGCAGCTTTTCGAGCCGCGCACATTGAACAGATTCCGCCGCGCGCTCGCGCCGTCCTCTCCGCCCTCGCGCGGACGGTAGACGCAGCCCAGCCCTTCGCCGCCATCTTCGCGCGCCGTGAGTTGCTCATAGGCCGCGCGCTTCAATCCATGCGGACTTTCTATCGCAGTCTCGACGATCTCGAGGCCGCCGGACTCATCGAACGTCGCCCACAGAACCGCTATGTTGAAGCTGGATTGTTCGGTCGCGCCTACCTGCATCTAACCGAGCATGCCGCGACCCTCCTCGGCCTCATTGAGCCTCCGCGCGCGCACGGAAACGAATCCGCTCAGACGCTCTCTTCAGCCGGAACCGCCTTGGCCCAGGCTGCTTTTTCTGCACCGTCTGCCAATGTGGCAGACGGTGGAATATATAAGGATCTAAACCCTTCTGTTTTTCAAAAGAGACAACCGGGCCAACTGCCTGAGGACCTTCAGCGCCTCCGCGCCCTGGGTTTTTTTGATTTCTTGATCTTCAAACTCATGCGCGAGGCACGTGCGCACGGCAAACGCCTCTCCGATGTGGTTGAAGCGACGTGGGATCACCTGAAGCTCGCAAATGCACCGATCAACTACCTGCGCGCCCTGCTGCGGAATCCGGTCGATTTCGCCCTCCTGGTCCGACGTCGGCACGCCGACCGCTACGCCGAGCAAGCACGGGCGCAACTTCAGGTGGAAGCCCGAGCCGTTGCCCTCCAACATGCCGGCCGCACTTTCATCGGCGCGGACAACGCACGCCAGTTCGTGATTGGAGCCGATGGTGAATCGCTGACGATATACAGTCTCAAGGAGCGCATTGGCCGCCAGGCCGCCGGATGGATGCCGTCGTTTGCGACGGCGCTCGCGTCTGGGAAACTTCGCCCAGCCACCGCGCTCGATGTCGAGCGTTTCGCACAGGCGCGATGCCAGGCGCTCGGCAGAATACAGCGTTGCGCGGCACCGCTGACTCACCCCAAGCCGCCGGTGACGGGTGCGGTGCGGGAGCACATCGCCGGGCTGCGGCAGCTCCTGAAAGCGCGAGGAGCGGGCGCATGACGGTCGCAAGCGACCGTCGCCTGGGCAACCAATGAATTTGCTTCCGTGAACTCGGCGCCCAAAGCCGACGCGCACCATAGCGGGGTGGCGATGTAGGGCCCCATTACAAAAGGAGCTGCCGATCTAATTCACAACGTCTGGGGGTTGCCGCGTTTGCAGCCGCAACGCCCGTTAAGCGCCCACCTTGAGACGGGATGGAGACACCACGACGGAAGATTTCCGCGAGGCCAAGGCGAGAGCGTGCGAGGCGCGGTCGTGGAGCGCAAAACGAGGAGGCGAAGCGACCACAGACACCCTGGTCGAGTACCGACGCACGCACGATGTTAGGAGCAGAGCCCCCGAAAGCGGGCCGAGCCCCGAAACGGACCCTGCTTTCGAAGTACGGGTGGGGGATTTCAGCTCGCAACATTCCCCGGACAGCGACCACGCCCGGATGGCCCGAGCTTTTCGCGTAAGTTGCCACCGGCGCCGCGTCGTGCGTAGCCAGCACGCGACGCGGTCCCCCATCTAGGCGGAAGTCGTTCGAACCGTCAATAGCAGCGTGGACGTCGGCGACGGCGTTGCCGCAACCATTTACGGGGTAGTGGTACCGACTGACGGACGCAGGTCGAACGAACGCCGTCACTCCGGTATGTGTCGGCGTTCGCTGGTCGTTTTCTTCGCTCGAAGACGCGCCGCGGTCGGTTTTACCTTCGGTCGGCGCGGGCACCGAGGGGCCGACCAGGGCGGTGCATGGCGGCACGCTCAGCTGTCTGCGGCGCGGCTTCGACAAACCAGCATGGCCGAGCGATGCTCTCAAGCCTGATAAGTCGTGTTATCGGGAGAGGTCACCGCGAAGCTACGGAGACGACCACCATGGTCTCCCGTGATTTCCAGCCAAGACCTGCCTCAGCGGCCTCACTGCTTTGTCGCCGAATATCGCCATGATTGCCTTAGTGTCGCGTCAGTCAGCGTGGCTGGTTCCTGCAAGCTACTGGCGTCGGTGACACCGACGTCGGCTCACCGCAACATGGTCTGCATCTCAAGCTCGCTCCGAGTGGCGCCTCGTCAGATGCGGGGCCGAGAGACGAGGGCGCGGCCACACAGTCGAGTGGATCGAGTGACGCATCCCGTTGCGCTTCGGGTGCAAGACGCCGCACTACCGACAAGAAGCAGACGGCGTCTCTCGACAGCCCGATTTCCATCGGCGCAGGACCTGCTCGCGGAAAATATCATCGTCGATTCCTAAGCTGGCGGTCGCTTGCCGCGTAACTTCTCTTGTCCGCGCGTGGAACATCGCTGAAGAAGTTGCGCGGCATTTAAGGAATTGATTTAAAGAAATTTTTTGAGATTCTGACGAATTGTTTCACGGCGTCCGGTGCCAGGACGCGCCTGTGGGGCGGCATTTTCAGCGCGTCCCCCGGCGGTCGGTCCCGTTGTCGGCACGCCGTATCGAAGAAGACGGGTTGTGTGAAGTTTGATACATTTCGCGCTGAGAAGATCCTGTGTCCTTGTCGACTTACGTCGGCGATCCAACCACTTCAAGAAATTGAAGCTTGCTAGTAAGCTGAGCTGGCAGTCAGGAGCCGAACGCTGCCGTAGAGGAAGGTGACGCGGGTTACGCAGCGCGACAGAAGCGCTAATCTAATAGCAACGGTCCTTTAATGCGAGCTTGCTATGGAGGGGAAAGATTCACGGCCGACCGCGCCCGGTTACTACTGGTTGCGCTTTGTCGACGAGCGATCGCCGCAACAAACAATAGCGGAAATCTCCGCGGTGCCTGGCGACGGGGTGGTCGATTTCGGTGTGATTCTGATGGGAGACGACACCATCATGGAACTCGATGACGCGTACTTCGATGGCGGCCTCTTCGCTGGACCCATCGAGCCGCCGATGACTGGAGATCGACCTTAACAAGTCGGCGGCTAAGTGACGGCGCGAAGGAGTGACGGCTTTGCGCTCCTCGAGTCACCGAGGAGCCTTTTCGCCGCTGCGGAGGAACGCGGCGGGTTCCGTTACTACAGAACAGCCCGACCCCCGCTCTGCCTTATGTCGCCACCATCGCACCGCGCTGCCGGCCTGCGGCAAACGCGGTCTCGCTCGTAACCGCCATTCCAAGTCAAGGGCCCGCCTTCGCGAGATTCGCCTATCGACATTGGCGATCGAATGCCTGATTGCAGATTATCTGCATCTACGGCGCTGCGCATCGGCCGCTATGCGGAGGCGATCGAAGGACTTCCTGCAGCACTGATGCGGCGTCTTCTTGAGCTGCTGGGCGACGAAGCTGGACCCGCCGGTGAGGAAAGGTACGCCGCGGACGGCCTCGCAATAGAGACTTGCTTGATGACCTTAACGATAGGCATCGCCTTCGCACGTGACCGTCGCCTAGCATATTTAGGAAACCTGATAATGTCTATTATCGGGATAATGTTCCAAAGGGTGAAATCGGCGTTGTTCGAAAACGCGAGAGAGGGGAGGGCCGTGGCGCAAGGCTGGGCGGCGGATGACGACGAAAACGGCGAGCGCGCGGCACGGGCCGCACGACGCCGATCGTCATCACGATCACGACTCGAATCACGACGATTCCCATCGCTCGATCACGAGGCGCCGAGCGCCGCTGTCGCGCGTCGTGCTCAAAGTCGACGAGGCGATTACGTTGAAACGCACCGCCGCGGCCGCTTGGCTCCCGGCCCACTCCCATGCCGTGCTTCCCCGCCGATCAAGCCGACCCGCATGGAACTCGCGGTCGTCAACGCGCTCGCGGAGACCTTCGGCGCTTTTCTATATAAGGACGCGCTTTTCGTACCGGTGCTCGACTGCATCGCCGACGATGGCGCGGTGTCGCTGGTGCAGCGGGTGATGTACAGCGCGCGGCCCGACTCGGATAACCGCGCCGACTTCGACGTGACCGCGCTGACCGCGGAGAACGCGCGACTGACTGAGGTGCTGCGCGACGCGCGCGTGGCGTTCGAGTTTCTGTGCGCGACGTGGGCCGAGGCGTTGCTGGCGGAGACGCATGCGCTGCTCGCTGACCTCGGCGTGCACGTTCGGCCGCCGGATGCGGATCGGACGCCGCCGATGGGCGAGGCTGACGAGGTCGACACCGACGCGGACGCCGACACCGACACCGATACGGACCCAGGCGACGACGATGACGCTGACGAGCCTGATAAAGGCGAGGAGGGCGGTCATGGCTGCGCGACGCGCCTCCCCGGAAAAAGCCACGGCCTCCGGCCAAGCCGCCACCGACGTCGCCGACGTTGCATTCCCGCGCGGCTTCACGATCAAGGATTTCGCGGCGCTGCGCCTACGTGCAGCGCATCGCCCCGGCGATCATCGCGCGCAGCTACTACGACCCGGATGAGGATCCACATGCGGCCACGCCCGCCGCGATGGAGCGGCACTTCACCGGCATGCCCGACACGCTGGTCCAACTCGCGCTCGCGCACGGCTCGGCGGCGCTGGCCGACCACCTGCGCGCGTCGATCAAGCAGCACGGGCAACCCAAGCTCACCGCGGTCACATTCCGTATGGTTGCCGAGGCCGCGCAGTTCGCCGCAGCGGCGCCGCACGCAGATCACGCGATCGGTGCCTGCCTGCGTCTGCGCATCGCGTGCCAGCTGAGAGGGGAGGGCATCGCGCGCTAGGTGACCTGGTCGCGTTCTGCAATCGACGGGGGCCAAGATGGTGGCGCTCGATTCCGCGCATCGGGCGCGGGCGCGCGAGCGTTGGCAAAGGACGCCGCGAACGCATCGTCCCAGTGAGTGTCGCGACGCTTGCCGCCTTGCGCGCGCATTGCGCCGACCCACCTAAAGTTTTCAACGGCGCGGCCGAAGAAAGCAAGAGCGGGCCGCTGCTCGCACCGATGATTGCTCCATGGACTGACGCTTCACCTCAATGCAATCCGTCGCAGACGAAGTGCCTGTCCATGTGGTTCAAAAGGTGTTGGGACACGCGTCTTCGCAGATCCCACCATCTATCTGCAGGCGGAGAAGCAACGCGTTCCGCAGGAAGTCGCCGAGTACGATCCGCGCCGGAGTAGGACTAATGCGTTCAGCCGGTGTCAATCCGGATCATCATCGAGATGTGGGCCGCCGCAACTACCAACAAAATTGCAGAAGATCACGATATTTCTTATGCTTTCATTTAATATGTTGTTGGTCAGCAACCGCCCTCCACCACATGAAAAAACGCTTGGAGCCGGAATTCGAAAAGGCGTCAATTGAACAGAGCTAATGCCGCGTCTTCTCCTTTCAAGGCACGATCAGGCAGTGGACCGAGGAATCAAAGCGAGTGTCTTTGAATGTGAAGAGCAGTATAACTAAGTAGAGTGCGATGCGGATCCGAACGCGGGCAAGCAGCGCATATAGGTAGTGTGACACCTCCGAAAGACCAAGCCGCGAACGCAGCTGACAAGGGCGATCCCGAATAGCGTGGCCTTGCTCAATCGAGACCTTCAACAAGAACGTTTTCCAATGAATCAGCAAATCGATAGCGTCATTCTGCATGCACGCAATGCACCTGCTTCGCCAGCCCGAAGAGTGATTCGCAATAACGTGTTGGATACGATTGACCGGGCGTTCGAGAGTAGTAGTATCGTCTTCCTCGAGGGCGATCCGGTTTCCGGAAAATCGGAGCTTGTCGCGCAGTATATGAGCCGTCACGAGGGTAAGGCGATCGCCGTATTCCTGACTGCTGGAAGTCCGATGTTCTACACCTCTTCGTTCTTTCGGCTCGCGCTTTCCGAGCAAATTCACTACCTTGTCTATCGCGAGGAAGGAACAATAGAGCCGCCAGTAGATGAAGCACTTTTCCACCGGTACATACTGCGATTGCAGTCGTTGGGGCGTCGACAACCCGTGACTTTCGTAATTGACGGCCTTGAGGATTCGGAGAAAGCTGAACGCGCGAGCACCCAAGACATCTTCGCACAACTACCGGCGGTTCAGTCCGAATTCAAATTCCTTATTACAGGAAGCGATCGGCTATTCAACGAACTTAATCTGCAGAAGCGTGGTGCGGTTCGTATTCCCCCATTCGCGTTGAGCGAACCAGAAACAGAGTCGTATTTAGCGGATCTTCAGTTGGCGGGAGAAGATTCCAAAGCGCTGTACGTCTATACCGGCGGAAACATCGGCTCGTTGCATATGTTCCGAGTACTTCTGTCAGAGGGAACCCCGATAGAGGACATTCTCTCAGAAAAGAAGGGCTCTTTGAGCAGATTGCTTGAGCTCGAATGGTCCGGGCTGAAGATCGAACAGGCGGCACGGCGCCTACTCGCGATGGTCGCATACTCTCATGCACCGCTGACGACAACGGCGCTCAGCGAACTGACGGGGGAATCGGCTGAGCTAATAGAGAAAGAACTTGGCCGATTCCGCTTCGTCACTGAAACTGCTGGCGGATGGTCGATTCGGTCCGAGGCGCACCGCCGGCTCATCGGAGAAAAGTTGGCGGACCAAAAGCGGGCAGTGGAGGACAAGCTCATCGAGCGCCTTCTGGAAATGCGAGATGAGCGAGACGGTGTTGTGTCGTTACCATCTCAACTGGTCTCGGCGGGAAAACACGCCGAAGCACTGAAGGTGCTCTCGGGCGAGCATTTCGCGAAGTTGCTCTCTCATGAGAGTTCGCTTCGATCGCTCAAGCGTCACGCGGAGTTCGGTGTTGTCTCCGCTCGTCATGGAGAAGATACCTTCTCCGAGCTCAGATTCTCGTTGATTCAGTCGGCGATCAACGGTACTACGCTGTCTGCGAGCTCGAGCTATGAGATTGAAGCGTTGCTTTCACTTGGGATGGATGATGCAGCTGCCGCATTGGCGCTTACTGCGACCACCTCTGAAGAGCGACTGCGCCAACTCGCGTCCGCTGCAGGATGCTTCGCGAAAAAGGGAAAGCAGATTCCCGAACAGATCATGGCGACGTTGCGTGAATTGGTATCGGACCTTGAAGGTGAACTCTCAGAGCCTGTTTTGATCAGCATTGCTGCCGAGCTTCTATCAGTAGACCTCGATCTTGCACTGCAAATATTCGAACAGGCGGCAGAACCTAGATTGAAGCGAGCAGATACACCGATCAACTCGCAAGGAGACAGGACTGAAACGCTAGTCGAGAACAGTCAAGAGGCGACAGGGAACGCTTCGAAGATCGAAACGGCCGCCAAGATTCGTCCAATACTCGACGCGGCGGAATTTCTGGTAAAGAAGATGAGTGCCGACGAAGTGATTCGGCGCGTTGCGCATTTGGAGGAAAGTCACAAGCTATTCCTTCTCTTGCGGTGGCTCGAAGAGCATCGTCAAGATAGTCGCGCTCACGAGGTAGCCTTGCTAGCGTTAGACATCGTTCTTCGCGACACCTCGCGTAGTCCCAAGCTGAAAGATCTGAGGGAGATCGCGATCGTTGTACCGCATATTGGCGACCAGAGTTCCGCTGACGTCGTGATATCTAGGTTGGAAGCTCAAAGTAGTGAACTCGTATCGCATGGCACGTCGGAAGATGCTGTCCGGCTGCGGATGCTTTTGTTGCGAGGTCGGCAACGATGGAAGCACGACTCCATCGATACTGATCTGATTGATCTTTTTGCACAGGTGCATGGTGTGTCTGATGTTGGAATCAAGACGGCATGCTATGCCTGGATGCTTTACCATCTTGGACATCTGCGCGATCGGGATGCACTCGAAGAACGCACTAGCGTTATCGCCGAAACGACGAGAAATCTGCTCGACGCGGCAAAGCTGTTGCTTGAACACACTGCTGAACACTTCACGGCCTCTGTGGACGCCATCCGCGCAATCTGTATGGCAGCGCCGGATCGTGCTATCGAATTTGTAGGGAAATTCAATACGCGAGCAAGAAGAAATAAAGGCTTCGCGTTGATCGTGCGTTGCCTCGCGATTAATAAGTCGTATAACAAGTATGCGGCTATCGCCTGCGCCGGGATCGAAAATATAACCGACAACGTGGAGCGCGAGAAAGCGATTCTGTTCTTGCTTTCTCGAATTTCACGAGATCAATCAGTTGACCACAACTTGCCTGTTGAACCTCGCCTACTGGTTCTGTGGAAGCAACTTGTCCACGGTAGTCGAAGGGTGCAGGCAATGGTCCTGACTTACAAAATTATCAACACGTCCGCGTCTCTTCGAAAGGTCACAAGTTTGTTAGAGGACGCAAGGGAAATTTGGCGAGATATCCTAGACTCGACTATGCGAGTGAACGTCGGCTATTGGACCGTCAGCGAACTTTCCCGCATTGACCGCACGAAAGCTGAAGAGTGGCTGACGATGGTTCGCGACGAAGCAAAGTCTTCGGGTGCGCCGTCGTTTATCGCTAGCTCGCAACTGTTTCTTATAGCGGGGCTGGCCGGACGCGTTTTCTCGCGTTACGTCGCTGAGTGTCCACACGACTTCGACCCTGCTTTGGATCGACTTGCTGCGATTGTTGCAATGATTCCAGCGGCCGATGAGCGAGCGCATATTTGGGGAGAGGTGGGTGTCGACCTGTTCTTCAAGTCGCAACGGGATCTGAGCCAACGTCTCGTAGAGAGCAAGGTCGAGCCATTGCTTTCTGCAAACTTCGAGAATAATGCGTTGGTTCAACAGGCGTTGGTCTTGAACGTTGCGCCCTTGCTTTACCTGATCTCGGCAGACGGAGCGAATGCCCGGATTGAACGTATTTTGTCGCCTGAGAAGAGGGATGACGCACGGGACTATATTGCGGCAACGATCCTTCGGAAAATGAGTCCCTCGCAATTCTTCCAGGAAAGACATCGAACGGAATTCTCGTTGACCTATCAGGAGGCACAAGCGGTTCTCGCTCAGATCCGTTTTATGACCGAGGATTCGCTGATCTACAACAACGTGGCTCGCTTGTGCAATAGTCTCGCGGCGAAGAAAAATCGAAGCACGATTCGCCGCAATCAGGTCGCGGACATACTGGTCGATCTCGAAAAGGTAGTTAAGGAAAAGCTACCCGATCAAAACAATATTAAACACGAAGGATTTCTGATTGCGTGCCTCGCAGAGATTCTTCGTTGTCGGATACATGAGACAAAACAAAAAGATAACAAGCAGTGGGTCGATCTGCTGGATAGAGCGAACGCCATAACGAACGGTGCAGATCGTGTAATTGTGACCAGCATGGTAGCGTCGTGCGCAAACGGTGGGGGTCCCTTTGCCGACGGGAAGTGGTTCGAGACAGTCAAGCAGGATATCCACAACATCCCCTCTGATAGGGATCGAATCGAGCGATACCAGTGGGCGGTCGAGATCATCGAGCCTTTCGACAAGTCGAAATGCAGATCCTTGCTAAAAGAGGGTATGCGGACGTCAAACCACATTGCAGACGATGGATTGGCCGACAAGCGCCAACGACTCCTCGATCTTGCTCATAACATCGACCCAACCCTCGTCGATGAGATGATTTCGATTCTTGACGACGACGAGGCGACTAGCGGTCCGAAAGCAGTTCTGAAGGAACATCACAAGCTTCTGGACGCGCGTAAAGAATCAGCCACTGACGTCAGTAAGTTGAGCCTGGAAGACCATTCCTTGCCCGAACTCACAGAAATAGCCTTTCGGAATGTGAGCGCGATGAATGCGGGCAGGCTAATACCGCAGCAGCCACAGCTTTTCATGGAACTGGCTAATAAGAGCAAGCACTTCCCCTTTCCGCTCAGCTACCCCGTGTGGGTTTGGATCGTGGAGAGCGCGCTGCGTAAGTCGACACAGCAGAGCGCTCAACGCGTGCTTCCGCAAATCTTTGAAAATGTTTGCAATGCAGCAGAGGTTGCCGTAAGCCTGTTGGTCAGGAGCGGTGGTGGTCTTCGGGCGTCGCTTCTTGAACCGAGTGATTCGATTGTTGGCCCGGGTGCTCATGAGCAGTTGTTCGTCAGACTTCGAGAATGGGTCTCCACAATCACAGACGAACAGATATTCATCAGCGATCCGTATTTTGGACCTGATGATCTAGAGGTGATCAAGACGATCGCCGAAATATCAGCTGACAAACAGATCACAGTGCTCACCGGCAAAGAGGAGGTTCAAAAATTAACAAAAGGTGATGCACCAGAAGAAATCTTCAGGGATGCCTGGGATGCGCTGTGTGAGGGATGTCCACCGCAGACGGATATTTTCGTTGTTGGCTACGGCACTGAGGGCAAACATCCGATACACGATCGATGGATCGTCACGGAGAGCGGAGGACTTCGATTAGGGACTTCCGCAAACTCAATCGGTGGGATGCGAATTTCGGAAATATCGACTATGAACGCCGCCGAAGCGCGAGAGAAGGTTGTGGCGATCAAGCACATTCTTGCTCGTGAAACGCGGCAGTGGGAGGGAGTCAGGCTGCATCGTTCAAGCTTCACGCTCTAGACCGAAGACGATTACGACTAGCCCATGATGTAGCGTCGCAACGGAGGGCGCGGCGCGTATCGGTTCGGTCTGACAGATGTTTCCAAGGACCGAGGGTACTTTCTCCGAGCTCTCATGACCGTTCCTGCATGTCTGCACGTCGATGCGCTACGCTGCGCTCGACGAGCGCATGCTGTATCAGCGAATGTACGAGTCAACGACTTCGATAAATTGATCAATTGTCGTGTCTGCCAATGCGCGAAGCGGCTCGACGTTGGACCTCGGCACCGCGGCCAGTCAGCCGGTGTTGAGGTACGCGATTACGCTACGTTTGCTGATACCGCCGCCGGCGCGATGAAGACCTGAGCCTCGACGAACGCGTACGACGTCGCCAGATATCACCTCGTCAGTCCTACTCATCCGAGGAAGACGTATCGGCGATGAAAGTCCATGTACTCTTCTTGCTCGGGACGCAAAGCTGCAACGCCACTGATCGTGTCGAAGTGCCAAGCGGTCAAAACATCGGTTGTCAGCAGCTTGGCCACCAACAAAGTCCCATCGTTTGAGAAAGAGATGTAACCACGATCGAAAAGATGATCGACGTGTGGCGAAAGCAACAATCCGTTGTTTCCGTCGAGCTTCTCGTTGTCCGTCGATTTACACCATGGCTTGATATGGCTGGCACGTAGATGTTGACGGTCCGTGATCCCAGTGAGGCGACAACCTTTCTCTAGAAGCTCAACTCGAGAGCGAAAGAGCCCCTGTCCACGGCGGGCTCTGACAAGTTGGAGCTTCTCGGTTTCTTCGATATCGACGCGGGCATTGACAACGGCTTCCACCTCGTCACTTTGCGTATCAAGGAGTGCATTTCTCGCAATTTGTCTTGACGAGACATATTCGGCGCCGATGAGCAAACCCAACGCTTGGGTCATCGCGTTGGGCAACTCCGTCAGATAGACCCCCTGATTCCCGTTTCCTGTAGCCTGCAATGGAGAGTAGCGCTCGGGTAGCAAGGGGCGCAGGATCTCCATGTGGTCTGCTGGTCGAATTTTGTTCGTTAACTCCTGATACTCCACCTCTACAAACCAGCCGTCATCAGACCACTGCGCTCCGGCACTTCCAAATTCCGTTGGCTTAGGCGCCGACACGGCGAGGGATTTGACGATTCCAATGGCCTTTATTCGAGTGTCGCTGAACGACATGACCATATCGCCGACCTCTGCATGAGTCATCGTGTCGTAGAAGTAGTTTCGGCTACCATCTTTTTTCTTTTTCGGCGACCATAGATAACCGCCGTCTACTTCATGCTTATACGTTTGATTTTGGTTCACCCACCAACACTTCACGTCGCCAGCCCCTATTTATCAGCCTGATTCGATGTGCTGCAAGCTTGCACTCGCACGAGAGTATAAGGGTGTCCGACACCGGTTTAGCGGTCTAACGCTCATAGCGTGGGTTTGGGTGAAGTAGCCTCACATTAGCTGCAGGTCGTTGTTCTTACCCATGGGTTCCGCATCGTTGGATGCCGGTCCTTTCCTTGAAAGCAAACGAGGTGCGTGACGCCATTTTACTTGACATAACGCCGTCGTGTCGATGTTTGCATTGTCAAAGCAAAATTAAAATGTCGTACCGCCGGCTAAATACGGATGTCGTGTTCTCGATGTGTGATTGGCTCTGTTTTCAACGGTTCGAATCCACGTAGTGTTGAAGGACGGTCTTAATCGGACCGGGGCGTTTCAGCCTGTTCAGCGAGTGCGAGCAGACCGTTGTCCAGGTCCAGCGCCGCACGCCTTCACGTACGCGCCGGTGCTCGGTGTAATCGCGGGATCTTGGCGAAGCCGAAGAGATTGCCGCGATCGTCGCGCAACGCGCCGATGACGACATGCGCCCAGAAGCGCGTACGGTCCTTGCGCAGACGCCGACCTTCGACTTCGAACCTGCTCGTCGCGCGCACGGTGGTCGTCGAGACGTTCCTCGACCGAATAGAAGCACGAGAAGGTACGGCCGATAATGTCATTGGCCGCATAGCCTATGACCTTCTGCACGCCGGCATTCCAGCTCGTGATAACGCCGTCGACATTGAGCATGTAGATGGCGTAATCGGTGATGCTCTGCACGAGAAAGGCTTGCACGTTGGCGCGCGAGGGACGGAATCTGGCAAACGAAATAGCCGGGATACTGAAGTATTGTTTGCTCCTTTTTGAAGTCGATGAACGTTGTTGAAGGAGAGTGTGGGACCCGCCTACCTTCTCTTTTCGCTGTAGTCGAGAAGCGCGAGGCATTGTGTTTCTTCGGCGCATCCAATCGCACCGAGCCGAACCCGGCGCAACGGGTGGTTGTGGCTCCAGACGCGTTCTCGGCGACTCAGGAATTCGGCTGTGCAACGAAGCCCGTTTCATGCGCTGCTTGAGTGGACGCGCCCCCGGTCGGCGGCGGCCTTATTTTTATTGGCAGATTTCTTGGAGAAGCGCGTGCATAACTCTCGCGCCGTTTCAGCTAAGTTCTATAACGTAGGTTGAGTTTGTCGAGCCTCGGAGAAAGTCGGCCGCCGACAACCACCTTCGACTTCGCCGGTGTCGCCGGTAGGTCGCATATGTCAACAGGTCTAGAATCTCGCTCGGCAGCCGGGCCTGGGGCTGTCACAAGTACCGCACGGGCGCCAAGTACTCAATCATTTGGAACAGGCCGTGCAACGATTCACCTTTCCGGTAGAAGGCATCGATTCCGACATCGACGCCGCGCTCCACAATTTCCGCTTCGGCAAGCGAACTGTGCGCGAGGATGGGCACCGTTGCAAACCGGGTCGAGCCGCGCATGGCTCTCGCCACGGCGAAGCCGTCAATGTCCGGCATTTCAATGTCTAGGACGACCACCTGCGGTACCCATGATTCTGTAATGGCAAGAGCTGCCCAACCACCGGGGGCAACAAGTGCGCGACAGCCATAGGCTATCAAGGCCGCAGCAAGCGCCTCTGCCACGGCTGCGTCGTCATCGACAAGCAGCACCGCGACAGGGGGCATGACGGCATCGAAGTCACGAGTGGCCCATACGCCGGATATCGAAGTAACGCTGTGAGGCATGGCGGTAGATGGCAGACGGTCTCCTTTCGTCTACGCAACTGTCGTGCCGATTTCCCGGATCTTGCGGCAACGCAGCGCGCTTCCGGAGCGGCAGGATCCGGCCTGCGTATCATGGCTTGTTCTTCGCGTTGATTAGCCGCTGACGAGGGACCACAATTCCGGCGAACGGAGCGTGCGACGCCTAATATTGAGCTTGTGGCAGCTGCCGTACCGTTCGCTCAGGAATCGCATCATGCAATGGCCCGAGATGCGCTATAAGGGATTCGTCTTTACGCCGGGACTTGCCGAAGACGACGGGATGTATGCCCCCGAGCTCACCATCCGCTCGCCCGATGGCAAACAGCAGACCACCGGCATCCTTGGCGATTTCCCCTGCCCAATAGAGGCGCTGCGGTTTGCCTTTCAGTACGGTATGGCACAGATCGATCATCAGCCGCTGTCCGCGCCGGACTGGACCGTTGAAGAGTGGCACGACCGTCACCCCGCAGGAAGCACCAGGATGCTGCGAGGGAGCCTATCGGCGCGCAGAAGGCGTGGCGCATGAATGGCTATGCCCCCCGTTAATGGCAAGAAACGATCTGTCCAAGCGGCGGGGACGTCGAAAACATTGAGTTGAGGTCGGACTATGCCGCGCGATTCGGTCCGACCAGTGTTCAACGGCTGGGTGACTGCTTCATCGTTCCTGTCGATTGGGAGCCCTGCGCCGCGCGCTTGCGACGGTTCAAGCGACATCCCTTGCGCCCGTCCGCTGACTTCGTCCAGACCGCTCGCCGTTCGGCGTGGCGAGGATTTTGCGCGTGGGTTTCGTGCAAGCAACCGGAGAATTGCCATGACGCTCACCGACATCGAACGATTCCTGGATCAACTCGGCGACGAAGCGCGCGCGATTGCAATGCAGTACTTCCGCACGCGGATCGACGTCGAAACGAAGCCCGATGCGACGCCTGTTACGACTGCGGATCGCGCGATCGAGCAACGGATGCGGGAACTGATTGCATCGCGTTTTCCATCGCATGTGCTCGTAGGCGAGGAAGGGGGCGGGCGCGTCGCCGATGGCGTAAGTTGGATCATCGATCCGATCGATGGCACGAAGAGCTTCGTGACGGGCCTGCCTCTCTTCGGGACGCTCGTCGCGATGGTCGAGAATCGACGGCCGGTGTGCGGCATGATCGAGGTGCCGGCCATGAGCGAGCGATGGATCGGCGGCGTCGGTCATGCGTCGCGTAACGGCGAGCCGTGCACGGTCAGCGCGTGCGCCCATCTGCGCGACGCGCGGCTGTGCTCGACCGATCCTCGGATGTTTTCTGGCGAAGCGGAACGAGCATTCGCGAGGATCGCGCGCGAAGTGCGCGTCACCCGGTTCGGTACGGATTGCTACGGGTATGCAATGCTCGCTTCCGGTCATGTCGACCTCATCGTCGAAGACGGTCTGCAGATCCACGATGTCATGGCAATCGTTCCCGTGATCCAGGGTGCCGGTGGCATCGTTACGACATGGGCAGGCGAGCCTGTCGACGAAAGCTTCGAAGGGAACATCATTGCGGCCGCGACGCGCTCGCTTCACGAGGAGGCGTCTCGCTGGCTCGGCCGACTGCACGTGTGAAGCGGCTCGCCGCGGCACGGCTGAGCTCAAGCCTCAACGGGGTTCGAGTTGCTGGCGCTATAGACCTCTACACGCGCAGCTGGCTCGGCAGACTAGCATAGACCCTCCTTTTTTTCTGGTCCGCTGTTTGCGTCAGTGAGGCTGGGAATTGTTCACACAGCAGACGGAGGCTGACTATGAACGAGACCAGGTGAAGGGCACAGCCGAGAAGGCAAAATGCAAGCTGAATGCGGGCGTCGGCAAGATGAGCGGCGAATCAACAGGTGAAGGGCCAAGTGCAACAGGGGGCGGGAGACGCCCGGAAGCAAATCGGCGACGCCAAGGAAGAGA
Source organism: Caballeronia sp. AZ1_KS37 (assembly GCF_023631165.1). Lineage (NCBI taxonomy): Bacteria > Pseudomonadati > Pseudomonadota > Betaproteobacteria > Burkholderiales > Burkholderiaceae > Caballeronia > Caballeronia sp. AZ1_KS37. The sequence goes on from NZ_JALQDP010000043.1 coordinate 370,777, forward strand.
TCAAAAAAGATCAACGGTAAGCAACGCAGTGAGCGCCGGAGTTGGGGCGCTTCGATCGTGGTCGGCCCGGAGCAAGGCATGAACACATCGCACGTGATTGACTTTCAATATCAACGCAACCAAGGTCTGAGACGAACCTACAAAGTGACGTTAAATGTTACAAGGCTGCCGTCGGGCATATACGCCTACGAATCGTGGGTGCACCACGAAGGATCTTTCAAAGGGAAGGGAATTGTGTTACCTCTCGTCTCGACCCACTTCGACGACGCAATATCGGAAGCGCGCCGACGCATCGAGAATGATATCGAGCAACTAATCGGCATCTCAGAGTGAGCGGGGCCACGGGAAAAGCGGCTCTGCCCTGCTGGCGCAGCATTGACCGCGCGCGATCGCCGCATGGAAAGTCCATGGACTTACGGACGCACCGCAACATGGAAGGCGCACACGTCATTATCGGGTTGTTCTCGTCATACGGCGACGCAGATGAAGCGCTTCGAGAGCTCCAGGTACGGGGTCTTCGCTGCGACGACGGTCAACTGTATGCGCGGGCGGGTCACGGTCGCACCGGTGCACATCGCGTCGGACCGCTTCCCGAAATGCGGGCCCGTGATCGGGCCGAGTACGCAGCTCACGGAGAGCACCTTGGGGTCGTGAGCGGTGCGCGGCGGTTTAGCGGGCCGAATTGGCAACTCGCTACGCCCGACTTCGCCGCCGGCCAACTACGAGCTTATCCCCGCGAGCGAACCTTGTTGGTGGCCAAGTTATCCGACACGATGACGCACGATGTCGCGATCGCAGTGATGTGCGACCACGGCGCGCTCGCGGTAAAAGACACCGCTGGTCACTGGCACTTTTCGTTTCACAAGAGGAGCGGAGACCAGGACGTCGGCGCATGAACGCATGACCGCCAACGTGGGGCGAATAGCTTTGTCTCGGGCGATAGCTTCGTCCTTCGATTCGCCTATCGAACCGGTCGCGGCGACTGCACTGCAGAGAAGCTCAAGCTCGCTGAGCGCCGCAGTGCAGTGTTCCGGTGCCTCTTGCCGATGGCCAGCAAAAACGAAGTATCGCGCGAGTCGGCGCGCAGTGTTACAACCGGCGCAGGTTGCACGTCGCTGCCGACGACATGCCGCCAGACGAGTTCGAGGATCTAAAGATAGAAACCGGGTGACGGAGTGTCGAGGACTAGCGAACGACCACGTCCGTCGCTTTGCCAACGCCTGCGTTTATGCTTTGCATTTGACTTTTTCGCTGACGTCCTCGACCTGATCTTCGTTATCGCCGTTCTCCTTTAGTGTTCCGGATCGGATTGATGGTTCGCCTCCATGGTTCTCCAATGACATGAGGTTTTTCCAGGGTGGGTCATGCGGACGGGGATCGCCCAAGCGGGAAGTCGAGAAACGCCCGCGGAAAAAATGCGATGAACTTCTTCGAGCGAGGCGGCAAGAATGCCCGCTGCCAGACCGGACCACAGCGTTCCCTGAAAGACGTCGCGGGTGTAGAACTTCTTGCACTGCGGAGTCATGTTGGCATCCCATCATCGAGCGGGTACAAAGATCGATCGTCGGCCGTGCGTCCAATTCGTTCCCCGACGCCTTCCGGCCTATGGCGGCCTATGGAAACGCATCCGCTTTGTGACAGTATGCGTTAGCAGAAGTTCTTGCTGACGGTCGGCAGTCCACCAAGAGATGCGACATGTTGACGAGTCGCTGCGCCACGAGTGTCGGACTTCGGCTGCGCAATGTCACGGGCCATACACCGCGACTAATGCCTCGTCGAGCGCTTCAAGTCGCTCTTTCTCCAGCAATGTCGGCCACCCAATGACGTTCCTCCGGTCAGGCGTGGCACTTGATAGCGTTAGGCGGGGCAGTGCGGGCCACTGGAGGATTCAGGCACCAACGAATGGGCGAGGAGGCACCACGCTACTGATGCTTGGCTGGGCGCAGCACGGCAAAGAACTGTCAGCCATCTAACCAGCGCAACATATTTTCTTGCGGGGGCTTTGTTCAGATTGAAACCGCAAGACAAGGACTAAGCAAGAAATACGTCCGGGGTGACGTGTGTTGTTGCGTAGTTCTATTCCCTCGTATCTGCTATTCGCCCGCTCCTGTCAGCGGGCTTTGCTTCGTCGCTACTCGCCGATTCACCGCAATCGCCCGCTCAGAACCTCCTGCACTTTGAACATCGCTATCTTGGGGTCCGCGTGTTCAGCTAACCTACGGGCCGTGATAAGAATCTCCTCTTCGAACGGATCGGGAATCACGACCCGTTCGACCTCGCGGATGAATCGAAGCACGTCTATGCAAAGCAACTCCGGATAAGGCCCCGCGCTGTATCGATTTAACTCGGTCATCAAAACAGTCCAGCGGTCGGCCAATTGACTGAGGGTTTCTTGATAGAAGCCGCGCATAATCGAGTCCGTGTAGGGAGCACTCCATATTTACCCGCCGCGCTCCGCCCTGCTACTAGGGCGAATCCCCTTGCGTTGGCGCAACTGCCTATTCTTGGCAAAGAGGAACTGGGACCGCCTCCAACAAATGAGCTCGGCGGGTTTGCCGGAAGGTGGTCTGAAAGATCCCGAGGCGGTTTCAAGCTTGAGCGCAACAGCGGTTTTGCTGGTTATAGCCATGGGATTAAGCTGCGGAGGCGAGTGTGACGGCGAAGGCCTCGAGTGGCCAATGGAAGGCGTGACGTCGTGCGCGGCCACTCGAACGCCGCATGCCAGCCCAACGCCGTGCCCACGACCAGATTCGCGGCAAGCGGCCCGCGGTGCAGAATGTGATTAGGCCCGAGCGAGCAATACCGCTTGATCGTCGCCGTCGACGCAGCCGCGCTGCACGCCTCCATTCCGACGGGTTCGGCGCCCGGCGGCAAGATCAGTCAGAAGCCGTCGTCGATAGCCGACCGCGATGGTGGCGGCAATCATCGCTTCGACGGCATGGCCGCCTTCCCGCAGCACGGCGAGCACGCCCTGCGAGGCCTCGAGTGCGGCACAACCGCCATGCCGCGCGAAGGGTCGAAGGTCGGAAAAGTCATCGCTCGGGAGTCGGGAGTTCAGTTGAACGGCGCGCGGCTTCGTCAGCGCGATATCGGAGATCGCGGTCGCCGAGCAAGCAGAGCGCACCGAGCGCTTCACGTTCGGATGCAACGCCAGCGCCGCATCTGCGACGACGGTCTGCGCGAGGGCCGGTGCGGTCAGTAAACCGATCGACGATTCGTCGGTGTCGCCGCGCAGGTTGTCGGCGAGCCCATGAACGGTTGCGGTGCGAAGTGGTACTGCTGTGGCACTGCGCTTCGTTCTGCTTCGACTTCGCGAACGGGCTTAACGTTCAGACTATTCTTTGGCCGAGTCGCCGTCCTCGCGGCGCCGTCCCGACCGCGGATGAAAAAACCAGCCGTCCGGATCGCCGACACCGTTCCATTGTTTCAGGGCGCTCGCCGCGGAGTCATAGGTCTCATAGTAGAACGTATCGTCATGCCCGAAGGCGTGGATGCCTGCGGCGAGCGCATGCTGCCTGCTGTGATGCGTTAGGATCGCTGCGATTCGGCCATCGTCCAGCAGCTTGAACGGTCGGCGGTATCCCATCTTGAGAAGGTGATGGTCGGTCGGATCGCCGACAAACGCAGGGGTCAGCATGTCGAGCGCTTGGCGCAAATTCTCCTCGGGCGACAGTGGGCGAAAGCCGCCGAAGTGCGGCATACCATCGCCAAAGGTCAGCAGCACCTCGCCCCAGTCCCCTTGGCTGTCGCGATACACGAGGCGTTGCTCAGGCGTGAGCAGTGAAGCGACGTCCTCGACGATGATCCGCTCGATGTCATTTTTCACTGACCGACAGCCCACTTCGTCACGGTCGATCACGCAGACATAGTGATCAACGGTAATAAGATCATAGCGGGCGTTCATGGCGGTCATGCCAGTGCGGCCCGCCGCCGTTGCGCGGGTGGAGGTAAGCTGACGGGCCGTAGAAGCTGCCCCGCTTGCGCACGTCGGGCTCGGACGCATGGTCGATCGTCCGGCTGCGCATTTGCAACGCTTCCTCCGTCTGCTTGATATTGCCAGGCCTCGTACTGTTTAGCGCCCCGAGGGCGCGAGAGACACGCCGCGATGGAGCCGCCATGCGGTGAGCGCGACAGCAAAAGCACTACGGCCGCGGCTGACTTCGGATGCAGCGTGACGCCCGGCCGCTGGAACGTAGCCAGATCGCGCGTCTCACCATTGTCCAGCGTCATGCGAGTCGGAACGTTGGTTTGCTTGCGCACGTTGTCGGCCAACGGGACCAACTTCTTTTCCGAGAACATCATTTTGTCCATCAAAGGCCTCAGGATTCGAGCTCGCCTGCAAACGTTGCACCGCGAATCAGGCATGAAGGCGTTTAATCCGAAAGACATCGACATAGCGCGCGAATGGCGCGGTCGTCGACACGCTCGCTTAGCTCGATCGCGTTCGAAGTGGACGATTCCGACCCGGCGATAGGAGCTATTCGCGAGTCCGCTGGCTACGTCCTGAAAAATATATCACAATATGAGCTAACGGCGCTGACGATGCGGAGGACCCGTGAGCAGCTATCAGCGAATTCTGTTGTGCTATGACGCCACGGCCGTGGGGCGTCGCACGCTTCGTCTTGGCGCTCATCTCGCCCGCGATCTTCACGGGGAAACGCATCTGCTAGCGGTCGTCGATGACACGGAGTGGACGCGCGGCGTTCCCGTCATTCCTGCAGTGTCGTTTGAACTTCAAGAGCGAACCGCCAAGGACTTGCTGCATGAAGGCGTGGACGAGCTGGCGGATCTCGGCGTCGTGGCGCAGCGCCATCTGGCGGTCGGGAATCCGATGATGGAAATTTCCGCTTTCGCGAAAGCGCTCGACATCGATCTAATCGTCATCGGACATCACCGGAGCGGTCGGTTCTACCGTTGGTGGACCGGTCAAGACGAGAGCCGGTTGCTCGATCAAGTGTCCTGCAGCGTACTTGTGATTATGGAGCCGCAGGAGCTGAAGACGCATTAGAAAGGCCCGCGCCGTTCGTCCGAACTCAAACGCTCGTGCAAAGGAGTATGACGAAGATAGTCAAATTTCGTTCGAAGGCCACGCCCGATGTCCTCATGTTGCGCGACCTCGCAGGCTTTGGGCGTGATTGATAAGCGTATCGGTCTCGAGACGTCATACTGCCGAGCGAGTTTGACACCGCGAATGATCGCTTTGAGAAGGTCCTGAAGGAAGACGAATGCATCGCTTACGAGCATGGTGCAATTTATCATCCGCTGTCGCATGCTGCCGCGCGGACCGGGTTGGGTCTCCAATCGCGGGCGCTTCCGTTCCTCGATATGTTGCGGGAGGCTGGGCGCAATGACGCGGACATCATCTGCAGCGCCGGAAAATCGAGACTAGTGGCGCCTCGTGCGGAGTAAACCAACCGCATCTTTGGTGCCGCCTGGCGCCAAAGCGTCATCGAAAGTGACCAACACTAAGAAATGATCGGCACAGCTTCAATCAGCGCAAAGCCGATCAGCGCGCCCAGCACCGCGCCGACTATCCGCGGATGCCAGCGCTCAAGGTGCAGCCTCGCGAACAGCGCTCCGACGAAGATGATCCCCAGCAGCGAGAAGACGGCGATGACATATCCGATCTCGAAGTCGTTGTTGATCAACATGGCTCCTCCCGCGTCGTGCTATTGTGAAATATATATCATAATGTGATGTATGCAAGCGACGAAGGGAGCGGTTTTTGCTCAATCATCGTTGACGTACGGCGATGAATGAGGAGGCTGCATGAGCGCGATAGGAAAAAGCAGATGGGCGATCGCTGAAGGCTATCTGCCGCGGTATAGCAATGGCGACGGTGCGGATCTGCAGAGCCACGAGGCGGCGTGCATCCTCAACGCGGGTGAGGAAGACGCGCATATCGAAGTTACGATCTTCTTCAAGGATCGCGCACCCGCCGGGCCATATCGCATCACCGTGCCAGCCAGGCGGACGTGGCATATGCGCTTCAATGATCTCTGCGAACCCGAGAGAATACCAACTGGGACTGAGTACGCGAGCTACTTCGAATCGGATGTACCTGTGGTCATTCAGCACGCTCGCCTCGATTCGCGGCAATCGGAGCTGGCTTTGTTGACCACGGTCGCATTTGGCAGCGACTGACACTTGACGGCGCGGAACGTTGAACGCCAATGCACGGTTCTTGGTCTACAGGTTGGTGGGGACTCGAGATGAAGACTTCCTGGTTCCTTTGCTCCTCGAATTAAACTCGCTCGACTTGCCGGGCGCTCCTGGACGTTCGTCACTGCTGCAAGCCTCGTGTTTGGTTGGGCAGCATCAGGCCCGCTGTTTCACTTCAGCGATACTTGGCAACTGGTGATCAATACGTCGACCACGATTGTTTCGTTTCTCATGGTATTTCTGATTCAGAATGCTCAGAACCGAGACACGGCGGCCATGCAGATCAAGCTCGATGAGATCATCCGAGCGATAGATACCGCGCACAACGCGTTGCTCGATCAACTGGATCAGAAAGAACTCGCTGATTTTCGGAAGCATTACGAGAGACTTGCAAAAGAAGCGCGCAGCGACTTGCGGTTGTCGAGCAGCGGCGCAAAAATCCTGAACCGTGTCGAGCACTAAACCAAGCGTGCGCAAGGACGCAGTGCCCAAGGCAAAGCGAGCGTCCACAATGCATCATTGATCGACATGTTGCATTCTCTCGTCGAATCGCCTTCTGTGGGAGTTTAACGATGCGCTTAGCCGCCGCCTCGTTGCAACGTCGGCCCGCATAAGCCGAGCGCCGTATTGACGAGGGCAAGATGACTAAGCGCCTGCGGGAAATTACCGGCGAGTTCATGGCGCTGGGCATTGTACTGTTCGGACATCAGCCCAACATCGTTTGCCGTGGCGAGCACGCGTTCGAACTGCTGCCGCGCTTCTTCTGTGCGTCCCTGAAGGTTCAGGCAATCGGCCATCCAGCATGAGCATGCGAGGAAAGCGCCTTCGTTAGCGTTCCCGGCTTGCCGCTCGTTGCGTCGAATCAAGCCGTCCTCGCAGAGGTCGCGGCGGATGCGTGCAATCGTCGAGGCCATGCGCGGATCATCGGCGCGCAGGAAGCCGACCAGCGGCAACAACAAGAGGCTCGCGTCCAACGCGTCGCTGCCGTAGTACTGCGTGAAGCTGCCGAGCCCTTCGTTCCAGCCTTCGCGAAGCACTTCTTCACGAATGTGTTCGCGCAACGAAGCCATGCGTTCCACGAGTGGCGAAAGGGCGCTCTCCGCTGTGCAATGCTTTACGAATCGATCGAGCGCCACCCAGACCATTACGCGCGAATAGGTGTAGTGACGGGGTTCACCGCGCGATTCCCAGATGCCCGCGCCGGGCAAGTGCCATATCTTTTCGAGATGTTCGACAATGTGCGTCTCAATAACTTCTTCCTGGTCGGACGATTCGAGGCCCCCGCGTCGCGCGACATCGAGGCAATCGATCACTTCCCCCAACACGTCGAGCTGATGCTGATGTGCCGCTGCATTACCGACTCGCACGGGCTTCGCATAACGATGACCCGGTAGCCAGTCGACGTTCCATTCGCGTAAATGACGTCCGCCGTCCACACGGTACATGATTCGGCTGCGCTCCGGCGAGCACGCGATGGCGCGCAGCAGCCAGTCGCGCCACGCGCCGGCTTCTTCGTAGTAGCCGGCGTTGAGCAGCGCAACCATCGCAAAACTGGTGTCGCGCAGCCACGCGTAGCGGTAGTCCCAATTGAGCCTTCCGCCGGGCGCTTCAGGTAGGGATGTCGTCGGTGCTGCGACGATCGCGCCGGTGCGGCGATGGATAAGCGCCTTGAGAGTCAGAAGCGAACGACGGGTCTGCACCGGCCAGGCCGTGCGGTTGTCGTCGAACGTGCTAATCCAGTCTCGCCAGAAACGTTGCGTCGAACGCAGCGCGATGTCGACGTCGAACGCTTGGGGTAGCGGTTCGTGCGCATGGCCATAGCTCATCGCGAACGTCACGGATTCGCCCGCTGCGACGGTGAACGTGGCGAGAATCGCTCCATCGTGAACCGTCATCTCGACGTTCGCGCGAAGCACGACGCGGTCAGTCCCAATACGCACCTGCATTGCGCCGTCCACGCATTCGATCAGCGGCTTGAGTTCGCCGTAGCTGAAGCGCAGCCGCAAATCCGAGCGCATCTCGACGAGGCCGCGCAAGCCTGTCACGATGCGCACGACCGAACTCGGGCCGTCGCCGACGGGCATAAAGTCGGTCACGCGTACCGCGCCTTCGCCGACCTCGAAGTCACTTTCGATGATCAGCGTGTCGGGCTGGTAACGACGCGCGTTGCGTTCGATGTGCATGACCGGTGTCAGCGTCCAGCAGCCGTTGTCCGACGTGCCGAGAAGTGCGGCGAAGCACGCGTCGTCGTCGAAGCGCGGCCAGCACAGCCAGTCGATAGAGCCGTTGCGGCTGAGCAGCGCGGCGGTCTGGCCGTCGCCTAAGAGCGCATAGTCGTCGATGGGCCGGCTCATTTGGCTCAGCTCCGTTTTTTAGAGACGAAGCGCAGCAGGCCCACCGCGCCAAGGCCCGCGAGTCCCCAGAAAACCGAGCGATGGCGGTCGGTGAACATCTCCCAGCTATGACTCCGCGCTTCATCATCGAACCGGCCATGCGCACCATAGTCGCCGGGCACGGGATCGAAAAGATTGCCTGCGGCATTGCCTTCAGGCGGCTCCTCGGTGAGTTGGCCTGCATAGCCCGCGCGTGCTAGATACCGGTCGATGAGCGCGGGCGCGATGCGATTGGCGAGAATCGCCTTCACGGTTGAGAAGCCAAGCCACACCTCGCGCCGGCGATGCGTCGCCGCGAAGAAGATTGCGCGCGCGGCGACCTCCGGCTGGAAGATCGGCGCGACTGGCCGGGCGCGTTTGCCGGTCTTGTTCATCGCCCAGTCGAACTGCGGCGTGTTCATCGCCGGAAGCTCGACTACTGTCAGGTGAACGTCAAGCTTGTCGTGGATGATCTCGGAGCGCAGCGAATCCGTGAAGCCGCGAATGGCGAACTTCGCACCGCAATACACCGATTGCAGCGGCACGGAGCGGTACGCCAGCGCTGAGCCGACATTGACGATCGTTCCGCGATTGCGTGTGCGCATGCGCGAGAGCGCCGCCATCATGCCGTGGACCTGACCGAGATATGTGACGCGTGTGCCGCGCTCGATTTCTTCGGCTGTGAGCGCGGAGACGGGCGCAAACGCGGTCGCCATCGCGACGTTGACCCACACATCGATCGGGCCGAGCGTGTCCTCTACTTGCGATGCCGCCGCATCGACGGCGCGCGCATCGGCGACGTCAGTGGGTATGGCGAGCGCACGCACGCCGAAGCGCGCCTCGATCTGCGCGGTGGCTCGCGCGAGTCGTTCAGCATCGCGCGACAACAGTGCGACGTCATAGCCGTGGCGGGCGAACTCGTCGGCCGCCGCACGCCCGACACCTGCGCCCGCGCCGGTGATGACGACGATTTTCCGTGTCTCACACATCAAAGATCTCCCCGCGCGGCGAGCGCCTCGATCCGGTCGGCGGTGCGCAGCGCAATCGCCTGGATGGTCAGCGACGGGTTCACGCCGCCGACGGTCGGAAAGACGGAGCCATCGCAGATCCACAAGTTGTCGATGTCCCAGCTTCGGCAATCGGCATTGACCACGCTCGTTGCGGGGTCGCCGCCCATGCGCGCGGTGCCGTTGAGGTGGCAGGTGTCGTCGGTTTCGCGCCAGACATCGCGCGCGCCGGCCGCTTCGAGTGCGAGGCTCATGAAATCAAGCGAATGCGCCACGAGCCGCTTGTCGTTATCGCACAGCGAATAGGTCACGCGCGCGACGGGCAGGCCGTACTGATCCTTCTCGTCGGCGAGCGTCACGCGGTTGCGCTCCTGCGGCATTGTCTCGCCCACTATCTTTAACCCCGCCTGATGGTTGTACTTCTGCATCTCGTCGAGTAGCTGCTGGCCCCAGAGACCTCGCCCGTTCTGCGTCGATGCCCACGCCACCGGCAGCGGTCCCTGGCTCATGTAGCAATAGCCGCCGAAGAAGTCCTTGCCCTTGTCCTCGTAATTCCAGTGCTCGGTCAGCGCAAGCGAGGGCGGCCCCTTGTACCAGCGCACTTCTTCATCCATCGTGCCCCACGCGGCCTGATTGGTCTGCACCATCAGGTTCTTGCCGACGAGACCGGAACGGTTGGCGAGGCCATCGGGATGACGGTCCGTTGCCGAGTTGAGCAACAAGCGCGGCGTTTCGATCGCGTATCCCGCGACCACGACGTTGCGTGCGCGCTGAAACTGCCAGCGTCCTTCGCGGAAATATTCGACGCCGGTCGCGCGCCCGTTGTCGCCCATGACGATGCGGCCGACCATCGCGAGATCGCGAATCTCCGCGCCGGCGCGCACCGCGCGCGGTATCCACGTGACGAGCGCGCTTTGCTTCGCGTTCGTCGCGCAACCCGACACGCAAAATCCGCGATAGACGCACGGATGCGCCTCGCCGCGCGGCGCGGAGACCGTGGCGAGCGGCGTCGGCGCCCAGTCGATGCCGAGCGCTTCGCAGCCGCGCGCCAGCACGAGCGCCGCCGCGTTCAGCTCATGCGCGCGATACGGATAGCGCGGCCGCTTCGGTCCCCACGGGTAGCTTACCGGCCCGGCGATCTTCAGCGCCTCCTCGACTTCGCCGTAATAACGCCACATCTCGCGCCAGTCGATCGGCCAGTCCGCGCCGTAGCCGAGCAGCGTGCGCGACTTGAACCATTGCGGCCGGAAGCGCAGCGAGACCATCGCGAAGTGCACGGTGCTGCCGCCCACGGACTTGCCGCTGTTGTTGTTGCCGAGCTTGAGCGGATTATCGCCGTCGCAAATGCGCTCGTCGGTCCAGAAGAGCTTGCCCTGATGCGTCTCGTCCGATGCGAACTCTTCGAGCGGACGCCACCACGCGCCGGCATCGAACGCGACGACCTTAAACCCTTTCTCCGCAAGACGGCAGGCAAGGGTGCCGCCGCCCGCGCCCGTGCCGACGATCGCGAAGTCCACCGCTTCGTTCTGCGGATACGCGCGCATCGGAATCCATGCGCCGGGACGGAACACGTCGGGCGCGCGGCCGTTCTTGCCGCGCGGGACGTGTTGCGCGTCGTTGGGCGAATCAGCGGACACGGCGATTCTCCTTCCGCGCGGCTTCCACGTGGCTGGGTTTCGCTTCGGCGGCTTCCCATGGATCGCGCCGGTCGGCGACCATGCGCACGTAGCCGCGCGGATTGGCCGGGCCGCCGAAGCCGATCTCGCTCCATACGTGCGGGTGCGCGTAGTACATGCCACAGATGTCGTGCAGCACGCGCTCCGCGAAGAAGAGCGTGGGGGGCATGCCTTTCCATTCGGCGTGGTCGAGCTTGCCTTGCTGCATGTCGACGAGAAGCGCATGGCGCGCGGCATCGTCGATGCTCCCGAACGGCAGTTCGTGACGCGCGCGGCTTTCGGCGTCCAGCGCGCGAAGGCCGATGCGCCACGCATCGCGCATGGGCGGCAGGCGCGCATCGCGATAGCCGTCGCCGGTGTTCTTCGCGAGGCGCGCATCGACGAGCGCGGCGACGGGCACGACCGGGCGCTGCCTGTCCTGCGGCACGATGCACGCGCACAGCGCGCAGAGCGCGCGCCATTCGACGGCATCGAAAAACTGCGGACCGTCCGGCGTCGCCAGGCGTTCGTCGATGACATGGCGCGTGACTTCATCCCATGAGGGCGTGTCGCGCTTGCTCATCACGTCGTAGCCGGGATAGCGGGGCAAGTGCTTCATTTCTTCTCGGCCTCCCGAAGACGCAGCGCGGCGAGCCCCGCGAGTGCGAGCGCCGAAAAGCTCGGCGGTGCGGGCAGCGGCGGTCCGTTAAACAGATTCTGGCTCCAGTTGCGCCAGCCGCCACGCGCGCGCGCAACGCCGCGTGCATGAAAGCCGACACCGATGAACCCGAGCGCCGTCGTCACCCGTAGCCACAGCCGCGTGAACCAGTGCTCGCGCGGACGCGCGAGGGCGACATCGACGAGCAGCCCTGCTGCGACCGGCGGAATGATGATGGGCGCGTACATGGCCGGGTTCTGAAATGCGCCGCGAAAGTGCAGCAGCGCAACTTCGCCGAGCGTGCCGAGCAGTCCGGCGCTCGTGACGAGCGCGAGCGCCTGTCCCGCCGGCATGCCGAAAAGACTCGGCGCGTGCGCGGGTTCGTCGCGCAGCCGTTCGGATACCGCGCCGAGCGCGCCGGAGAGCAGCAACGCCATCGGCGCGCCGATTGGCGCCGCGTAAAAGAGGTTGTGCCAACTCCAGCCGCCGGGGCGCTTCGTGATGTTGTACAGATGGAACCCTGTGCCAGCGACGCCCGCGAGCGCCGCACTCACATAGACCGCATTGCGCACAGGATGACGCGCCGGCTCGTGATCGGCGCTGCCGTGAAGGCCGGCCAATAACGATAGTGTCGAGACCGCCAGCGGCGTGTACATGGCGGGATTATCGAAGGAGCCGCGATAGTGCTCCATCGCGCTATCGGCCAGCACAGAGAGCGCAAGCAGCGCTGAGCTACGATTGAACGTTCGCGCCGTATCGATATGCGTCTGTACTGGCGTGCGATGGGCCTTGGGTCCTCCAAGACTCACGAGCGCGAACCCGGCCGCGGCGATCCCGCAGCCGATGGCAATGTCGATCGTTCTGGTTTGCGTCATGTTCTTCGATTCGTTTTGTTCAATCGTTGGCCGAAGTTCTTAGACGGCATACTGGTGCGCATCCGCATGTTTGAAGTCGAGTCCGCAACCGGGCCTTGACCAATCCGGCGAGATCGCGCCGTTGCGGGCGCGCGGTGCGCCATCGAAGAGCATCGACTCGATGCGCACGTGATCGTGGAACCATTCTTGATGCCGAAGACGCGGCGCGGCGCAGGCCACGTGTAAATGCAGCGCGGGCGCACAGTGCGCCGACAGCGGCACATGGAAAGCGTCGCACAGCGTCGCTGCGCGAAGGAAGCCGGTGATGCCTGCGCAGCGCGTGACATCGGCCTGTAGCACATCGACGGCTTCGTTTGCGAGCAGCGTGCGAAAGTCGTCGATCGTGAAGCCGTACTCGCCCGCCGCCAGTTCGATATGCGCGGGCAACGCGTCGCGCAACGATGCAAGGCCAGCGATATCGTCGGACGACACCGGCTCCTCGAACCACTCGACACCGTATTGCGCGAATCGTTGCGCGTAGACTAGCGCCTGCTTGCGATCGAGCGCGCCGTTGGCATCGACGAAAAGGCCGGCATCATCGCCAATGGCCTCGCGCGCAACGGCCACGCGATGCGGATCGCGCGATGGCTGGGTGCCGATCTTGATCTTGACCCAGCGGCATCCGTCTTCATGCACCCAGCTCGAGAGTTGATCGCGGATTTCGTCGTCGGTATAGGTAGTGAAGCCGCCGCTGCCGTAGAGCGGCACGCGGCTGCGTACGGCGCCGAGCAGACGGGCAAGCGGTATGTCGAGCAGGCGCGCCTTTACGTCCCACAGCGCGCAGTCGAGCGCCGATATCGCGCACGCGGCGATCCCCGAGCGGCCGATGTTGCGCACGCGCTGCTGCATATGTAACCAAAGGGCGTCGATGTTCCATGCGTCTTCGCCAACGAGCGTCGGGGCGAGCGCCGATTCAATGAAGTTCGCTGTCGTCGCGTCGTTGTAGGTATAGCCGATACCCGTCTTGCCTGCTGCGGTAAGTTCCACAACGACGAGTGTCGTCGATGACCAGGAAAGCGTCCCATCGGCTTCCGGTCTGTCCGTCGGAATGGTGTAGGCGCGCGCCCGGATCGCCTCGACCGGCGCCTCGCGTCTTGTGAGGTGCATGACACAAGTCCCCTTTACTTGTTCTTATGCGCTGGTAACACTGCGCCCAGAACCTGTTTCGCAGTGTCGACGATGATGTTGCCTTCGTCTGGGTCACCTTCGAATAGCGTCGTGGCGAAAGCTTTCGCCTGTTCAAGCGTGATGTGCGGCGGCAGCGGCGGGACATTCGGATCGGCCTTCACCTCGATCACCACGGGGCGATCCGAGCCCAGTGCTTCGTCCCACACTGCGCCCATGCGCTCGGCGTCCTCGACGTATATGCCTCGCAATCCGATTAGCTCGGCGAAGCGGTGGTATGGCACAGATGGGATGTCTTGCGACGCCTCGAACTTCGGGTCGCCGTTCATGACGCGCTGTTCCCACGTAACCTGGTTCAGGTCGTCATTGTGTAGCACCATGCAAATCCAGCGCGGATCCGACCATTGCTTCCAGTACTTCGCGACCGTGATCAACTCGGCCATGTTGTTCATCTGCATTGCCCCGTCGCCTACCAGCGCGATCACAGGCCGCCCAGGATGTGCGAATTTCGCGGAGATCGCATACGGCACGGCTGCACCCATGGAAGCAAGGCCCCCGGAGAGCGAGCACATCATGCCGCGCTTGACTTTTAAATCGCGCGCGTACCAGTTTGCACACGATCCGGAGTCACTGGTCACGATGGCGTTAGGCGGTACGCGAGGGGACAATTCCCATATCGTGCGTTGCGGGTTCACGCCGGTGGTCCCCGACGCGAGCGCGCGCTTCTCAAGCTTGCTCCACCAGTCAGTCATCCAGCCTTCGATGTCCGTACGCCACGTACGCTCCTTCTTCTGTTCGAGCAATGGCAAAAGCGCGCGCAATGTCTCCGCGCTGTCCCCGACGAGATTGACCTCCATCGGATAACGAATGGACAGCATGTCCGGCTGGATGTCGATCTGTATGCCGCGTGCGGCGCCTTCCTTCGGCAAAAATTCGGAATACGGAAAACCCGAGCCGATCATCAGCAACGTGTCGCATCCAGACATCAGCTTGTAGCTGGGCTCAGTGCCAAGCAGACCGATCGAACCTGTGACATTCGGCAGATCGTCGGGGAGGGCGGCTTTGCCCAAAAGCGCTTTTGCGACCCCGGCCCCGAGTTTTTCCGCCACCGCGATCACTTCATCGGTCGCCTTCAACGCGCCCGCGCCGACGAGAATGGCCACCTTCTTGCCCGCGTTGAGGACCTCCGCGGCGCGATGGAGATCGTCGGCATAGGGCACAGTTTTCGGCGCGCGATAACCGACGCCTGAGTGCAAGGTCCCGTGCTTGCGCGGCGGCGGTTCGTATTTAAGCTCCTGCAAATCGTTCGGGAACACGAGCGCAGCGACTTTCCGGTCACCCAGCGCAGTCCGGATAGCCCTGTCGACGAGATGACGAACCTGGGCGGGCACACTTGCCTGTTGCACGAAAGCGCCCGCGACATCCTTGAACATTGACTGAAGATCGACTTCTTGTTGATAGTGGCCGCCGAGCGATGCGCGTGCTTGCTGGCCGGCGATAGCAAGCACGGGCATGTGATCGAGCCGAGCGTCGTAGAGCCCAGCGAGAAGGTGTGCTGCGCCAGGTCCGGATGTCGCCAGACACACCCCGAGTTCGCCGGTGAACTTTGCGTGCGCCGACGCCATGAATGCGGCCATCTCCTCGTGCCGCGTCTGTATGAATTCGATCTTGCCCTTCGCGCGATTCAACGCGCCCAGGAGGCCGTTGATGCCATCGCCCGGATAGCCAAAAATGCGACGCACGCCCCATGCGTGCAGACGGTCGACCACGAAATCGCCGACGGTGATAGACATGGTTTTCTCCGTAGTTGCAGCGAAGATGCTTGTGACGTTGGCTAAAGCAGGTATGTCACAATGTGATGCAATGAACGTGCCGCATAGCGGACGGTCACGGAACTTGGCGCATCGAGGCTAACCGTCAGGCCTCTGCAAGCAGGCATCGCAGCTCACTCATTTGGTCCAGATGTAAGCAGTAATTCGATAGACACATCGTTTGCCTTGCGACTGAGATGCACCTGTATATGACGCGATCTTTGTCCTCCAGCTTGCCTCCAACGAGCCGTGCGCGCTCCCAGCGCGTTACAACACAGAGTCCCGTGAGCGGCGCCTTAGAGAGCTCGGCGACTCCTCGACCGTCGCCCGGCGGATTCTGGGGCGCCGCTCACCTGGACGGGTAAGGAACATAGAAGCGGGTGATCACGGGCGAATGCGTTATCTCTTCGGAGTACCGCAGGAAAGTTCCCAGCATAGCGAATATGCGAGAGGCGCTCAGCATCGTCACCGGTGCACGGCTCCTTACACCTTCATGTCGATTAGCCATCACCTCTCCCTCCGCTATCTTTCGAAAATTATCGAACCCGCGCGAAGCGCCTATTAGCGATCGGTTCGCGCGCTCCGCAGCAAACTTTGCAAGCATTTGAAAAAAGATCACGTTGTGATACATATCATTCAAGGCAAATTCGTGGGGCGTGCGCAGAGTGTGTTGCGCGAACGAACATTGGAATAGCAGTTGCTCCCTTTCAACGAGCCGAGCCACCCTAATCGGTAGCTCAATCGGCGCAACAAGAAGGCGAAGAGCATTCCAGCGATTTCGGTCTAAAGATCCAGGAGACAGCGTGGTGCGCCGTGTTCTCTTGTCGGTTGTACAAGTCGGAGCCTTGCTTCCTGCCGCGCTCTATCATCTCGGCGCGTTGGCCGCCGAAGCGCCTTCGCGCGAGGCGGACTTGCTCGCGGCTGCGTCGACGCCGCTCGCGTATTTTCTGCGCAGCAGGGGGCCTGCTGCACAGCCAGTCCTCTATCTTGGATGGACGCTTGCGACCATATGCGCGCTAGTTTGCGTGATCATCGCCGGAATGCTTCTCATCGGCATGTTTCGACGTAGGAAGCCGCAGGACGCGCGAGCGCTCGTCTCCGAAGGGGGGGTGCGCTTAGTCTACGTCGGCTCGGTGCTCTCCACCATCGCGCTCTTTGGCATCGCCGTCTATATGCTCTCTGTGCTCGCGGAGGTCGCCGACCCTTCGAAAACGCCGGGTTTGACCGTGACGGTCACCGCCTACGACTGGTGGTGGAAAGTTGACTATGTGGACGGCGAGAGCCGCTTCTCAACTGCCAACGAGTTGCACATTCCGTCTGGCGTGCCCGTGCTCGTCTTGCTGAAAAGCGCTGACGTGATTCACGCTTTCTGGGTGCCCGAACTAGCGGGTAAGACACAGACGATTCCTGGCACCGCGAACCGGCAGTGGATCCACGCGGACCACCCTGGCATTTTCCGGGGCCAATGCACGCAGTATTGCGGCGTACAGCATGCGCACATGGCGTTTGAGGTGTACGCGCAGACGCAGGCTGATTATGACCGGTGGTACACCGCGCAGATGGGGGCAGCACCCGCGCCGTCGACCGCCCAAGCGATTCGAGGAAGGAAGCTCTTCGAAGAACGCTGCGCGGGATGCCATACGGTTCGTGGAAGCAAGGCGACCGGGGTTCAGGCGCCGGACCTCACCCACGTGTTGTCGCGTCGGCTGCTTGCAGCGGGAAGCGTCGTCAATACACCCGAGAACCTGATCGACTGGATTGAGCACGCTCAGGAAATCAAGCCCGGCACGCTAATGCCCGACATGCAGCTCTCGCCCGCTGAAGCGGGCGACTTGTCGGCCTACCTCGCCACTCTCAAGTAAGGAATAGACGATGGCCGCCATCGGTGATCGAAGCGCTGCACAGGCCCATCGGGTCGCGTTCCGACGCGAGCCTGAGTTTGGCAGCGTGCCCCGGGGGTCGGAGGCGGAGAAGCGCCTGCGTGAAATCTGGGAAGGAGATTCGGGTTGGCGCGGTTTCATTACAACCGTCGATCACAAAAAGGTCGGCTTGCGCTACATCGTGACAGCGTTCCTGTTTCTTTTGCTGGGCGGAGTTGAAGCGCTGATTATGCGTTTGCAGCTCGCGCAGCCGAACCAATCGCTTGTGACGCCTGGCCAGTTCGCCGAGCTTTTCACGATGCACGGCGTCACGATGATTTTCTTGTATGCGCTTCCGGTGCTCAGCGGCTTCTCGAATTTCCTTTGGCCGCTCATGTTGGGCTCCCGCGACATGGCGTTTCCCCGTCTGAACGCGCTTTCGTATTGGGTTTTTCTCTTTGCCGGCATCTTCCTTTATGGCAGCTTTCCATTCGGGCAGGCCCCGAATGCCGGTTGGTTCAACTATGTGCCACTTTCATCCCTGGAATACAGCCGTGGAATAAATATCGATGTCTACTCACTCGGTATGGTGCTGCTCGGCATCTCGACGACCGTTGGGGCAGTGAATTTTGTAGTCACGCTTTTTCGCATGCGCGCGGTCGGCATGTCGGTGGACCGGCTGCCGATTATCGTCTGGGGCACGCTGACCATTTCGTTTGCGAATCTCTTTGCAGTGCCGTCGGTGAGTTTGGCGTTTCTGCTGCTGTGGATGGACCGCAATATTGGTACGCATTTCTTCGACGTGGCGAGCGACGGACGGCCGCTGCTCTGGCAGCACTTGTTCTGGATGTTCGCCCATCCGTGGGTCTACGTCGTCGTGCTGCCGGCGATGGGTATTGTCTCGGATGCCCTGCCGACGTTCTGTCGTCGTCCCCTCGTCGCTTATGCAGCGGTGGCTATGGCGACTGTCAGTACCATGGTCGTTGGTTTTGAAGTGTGGATCCATCACATGTTCGCAACCGGGATCACGCCTTTGGCGCTGGCCTTCTTTGGCGCGGCAAGTTTGCTCATCTCGATTCCAAGCGCGGTCGCCGTGTTTGCATGGGTCGCGACGATCTGGACCGGACGACCCGTCTTCGCCGTACCGTTCCTCTACTTCGCGAGTTTTGTGCTGATGTTCGTCGTCGGCGGCGTTTCCGGCGTGATGACCGCCGCTGTGCCGCTCGACTGGCAGCTGACTGATACCTACTTTGTTGTTGCGCATCTACATTATGTGCTGCTAGGGATCAACGTTTTTCCCGTCTTCGGCGGAATCACCTACTGGTTTCCGAAATTCACCGGACGGATGATGAGTGAACGATGGGGCGAGATCGCGTTCTGGATCATCCTCGTGGGGTTCAATCTTGGTTTCTTCCCGATGCACATCTCGGGATTGCTCGGCATGCCTCGGCGCATCTACACCTATCCTGAAGGCATGGGGTGGGATACGTCGAATTTGATCACGACGATCGGTTCCTTTATTTTTGCGTTAGGCGTTCTGCTCTTTGTGGTGAACGCGCTTGTCTCGGCACGCCGCGGATGTGAAGCGCCGAAGAACCCATGGGACGCGCCTGGGCTCGAATGGTCGACCGAGTCGCCTCCGGCGCCGTACAACTTTGCGGTCTTGCCGGTGATCGAATCGCGGCATCCGATGTGGGAGGATCGCCTGCAGCCGAAGGGCCGGCAGTCGAGTCTTTCATCAGGATACTTGCTTCATCGAGGGCGCGAGGCGCTTGGTGTCCACCCTTTCAGTGGCAGCCCCGATGTCATTCTCAAGATGCCCGAGGATGCCTGGTCGCCATTCTTTCTCGGACTCTTTGGCGCACTTGTTTTCGTCGGCGTGTTGCTGCGCTCGCCGTCTTTTTTCGTTGTGGCGCTCGCGGCGGCAGGGGCAACGCTCATCGCATGGCTGTGGCCGCGGCGCACGCTCGCACAGCGCGAGCCTCCCGGACCAGCGCAGACCGTTCCCGTGAACACCGGCACAAGCAAGGACGCTCTGCCCGTCGGGAGCGCAGGCGAGCACTCGGGGGGATGGTGGGGCGTGCTGGCACTCGTCGCGACGGAAGCGAGTCTTTTCGGTTATTTGATCTTTTGCTACTTCTACTCACAGTCTCAGACGACTCTCCCGTGGCCGCCGGAAGGCATGCCGAAAATCGGCACAGGTGCGCTGAGCACCGGCACACTCATCCTGAGCAGCGTGTTTGCGTGGCTCTCCGAGCGAACACTTAAGAGAAGTAAGCGATGGCAAGCATTCGGGTGGATGTTGGTCGCTATTGCGCTGGGCGTCGCGTTCGCTGGGATGCAGTGGAAGGAGTGGCACGACCATCCGTATGGCATTACAGCTCATCTCTACGGCTCCCTCTACTTCACTATCACGGGCTTTCATATGGCCCACGTCGCCGTCGGGCTGGTCATTCTGGTTCTGCTCGCGATCTGGATCGCGTTGGGTTATTTCGACGCCGAACGCAACGCACCGATGCGCATCGGCGGACTCTATTGGCACTTCGTCGACGTCGTCTGGCTATTCATCTTTACATCGTTGTATGTGACGCCGTTCTGGATGCGAGGCCACTGATGCAAACGCCCGTTCCCGCGGAGAAGTCTGCGCTCACCCGAAGCGAGAAGCGCCGTGTTGGCCTTTGCGCGAGTGCTGGATTTTTCTTCGCGCCCGGCGCTTGGCTGCTTCAAGTGATGGTCTCCGAGACGATCTCCGCCCAAGCCTGCTCGGCTGGATCGATCCCGCGTGTCACACCGGTCTTTCCAAATCTCGATGGATGGTTGTATGGAACGTCAATCGCTGCCTTCGCCGTCGCGGCTATATGCGCCGCACTCGCCGTGTACGGTTATGTGCTCCTAGGTCGCAAGCAAAAGCAGGTCAAAGAAGAGCGTTCGGATGTAGCGTCATCCGCGGAGCTGTCGCGCGCTGAGGAAGAGGTGAGTCGTAAACGCTTCGTTGCACTATGCAGCGCGCTGATCGGATGCGGATTCGTCCTCGGGCTGATGTTCACGGTCCTTGCCGAAGTGTTTTTTCAATCTTGTAGCCAGTGGCATTGACATGAACGCGATTAGTACTCGAGATTGGCTTGTCAATGCGCTGATGATTGTAGCGTTAAGCGCATGTGGCGAACGGTCGACGGATCGCTTAGCGGATAACATCACCGGCCAGACACCGTTGACGACCGATCCGAAGCTGATTGCTCGGGGTGAATATCTTGCAAAAGCTGGCGACTGCAGTGCATGCCACGACGCCGCGGATCACACGCCGCTTGGCGGCGGCATGCCGGTCAACTCGCCGTTTGGTCCGATCTATGCAAGCAACATCACACCGGACCCCGTGTTTGGTATTGGCCGTTATACCTTGCTGGACTTCGCCGACGCTCTGCGCATCGGTAAGCGCCGCGACGGCAAACGGCTTTACCCGGCAATGCCGTATCCGTCGCTCGCGAACATGACGGACGAGGACGTGACCGCATTGTACGCATATTTGATGCACGGCGTCGCGCCGGCCGCCAAGCGTGCGCCCGACACGCACTTGCCGTTTCCGTTCAATCAACGTTGGGGCATGCTGTTCTGGAGTCTCGCGTTCGGCAATCAAGACCGGTACCAAGCGAACTCCAAACAAACCGCGCAGTGGAACCGAGGCGCGTATCTTGTACAAGGACTTGGACACTGCGGTGCATGTCACACGCCGCGAGGCCCCGCTTACAACGAGCTCGGCTATAGCGAAACGTCACCATGGTATCTGACCGGTGGGGTCAACGATCACTGGCTTGCGCCTAACTTGACCGGTGACCCAGGTAGTGGTCTTGGGCGATGGTCGGCAAACGACATCGTCAATTTCTTGCGAACCGGCCACGGCGCGGGTGCGATCGCGTTCGGCGCTATGGCCCCCGTGGTTGAGGATAGCACGCAGCATCTGTCCGAACCTGATCTCCAGGCGATGGCCGTCTACCTCAAGTCGCTTCCCCCTCAACAGACCTACGGGAGTTTCGCTAACAACCCGCACGCTCAGGTGCAAACCGCGCGAAGCATTCGAACCGGCGAAGTCGAGCGCCCTGGCGCCGGTGTTTATCTATCCTTCTGCGCGCGGTGCCATCAGGTCGACGGGCGAGGTCAGCCCGGAAAAATTGCAGCGCTCGCTGGCAATCCGCTTGTCCTGGCCGAAGATCCGACCTCGGTGATGCGCATCGTCATAGAAGGTAGTAAGGGTCCCAACACCAAGACGGGACCCGCGCCTCAGAAGATGCCCGGATTTAACGGCAAGCTGACGTCCTCTGAGATCGCTCAGGTGGTGAGCTTCGTTCGCGGCGCATGGGGCAATCACGCCGCGCCTGTCTCGGACCAAGAAGTAGAGCGGCTGCGATCGGCCATCCACAAGTAAAGGGCGCCTGAAGTGCCTCAAAAAAACGTCGCAACAACATTGTTATGCGGAAGGCGTTTAGGCGCCTCAACATTCGCGTGACGGCGTGCTTGAAGGAGAGCCAATGAGACTGGTCGCCGCAGGTTGCAGACGGCATTTGAATCTCACAGTGGTCTTTAACGACACATGTAACGTTCCTGGTCCAGTTATGCGGCGCGCGGCTAGCCCCCTCGAGGGGATGCATAACTTCTGCTTCTCTGCAGCTGGAGGCCGACCGGTCGCGTCCCGTTATCCTTCTACTTTCGGAACTGGCCGCCAGGCACGAAAAGATGCGAACGTCGCTTAGCGGTGTTTTTTAGGGATAAGAGCAGCACGTCTATCTATTGGCACAATTGCAGAACGTAGTCATGCTATGCATTCCGCTCTTGTTACGCGGAAAACCTAGGCAAGCCGAAGGGCAGGTCCTGCTCCAATGCAAGAACGCTACGATGTTCCAGGGCAACGCACCGCGAGCAACCGCGCGCAAGGCAAATATATCACGGTGTGATATAAAGGAGGAAGCGCGCGTATTGCATGCCTACGTCAGACACTTGAAAAGATGCCCATACGACAACATTCGTTGCCGAGTTCGAACTTGTGGCCAGGCCTACGCTGGTCCGACGCAGTGAGGTGAGTATGTCGATCTTCATTCTCCCGAAATTGCGCGCGACCGTTCGCGATGCCATTTCCCGCCTCCGTTTTAAGTACTCGCACAGCGGAACGGCAGCTAGGTGGCCGATTGTCGGAAGACCGCGCGATTCGCGCTGCAACCAGCTGGAACAGCAAGCACGTTTTCGGATGCTCCTGGAAATGAGTTGCGCACAGGTCATGCATACTCCGGTGACGACCGTTCACGGAGATGCAACCGCTGGAGAGGCGCTCGCATTACTTGACAAAACCGGATTCAAGCTGCTCCCGGTGATCGATCGCGAACGGCGGCTTTTGGGCGTTGTTGCGCGGGATGACCTTCGGCCGGCTAGACAGGAACTTCAGTTCGCTTCACGGGCGGCCGGAAGGCACGGCGGCGAGTTGATAGACGAAGAGGTGACTGTTCACGCGGTCATGCAATCGGACGTGAGTACTATCGATGCTGACACACCGATCTCGAAGGTCCTTCCGCGCTTCATGGCGAACGGACATCATCATTTCCCTGTCGTACGGAACGGCGCTGAGTTGGTTGGAATGTTGACTCAGTCCGATCTGCTCATGGCTGTCTGCGGCGACCGATGAAAGATCTGAAAGCCAATGCCTGCACGGCGAATCTCGGGAATGACCGGAAGCAAGGAGAGGGTTCATGTTGGACTCAGGGTCTTCGTCGCGTTCAAGCAGGAACACCGGTCGCGAACGCCGCCAGCATCTGAAGGTCGATCCTTTCTGTCGCCGATGACTACCGTCCCGGTGGGGAAGCTATCAGTACACGCTCGCCCGACATCTTCGCCAGAACACTGCGACAGGACAATACCGTCCTCATTGCGTTCCCCGCCGTGGAAGAATGCGTCGCTCGACCGCTCTGCTCGTGATGCATTGGGGCGGGTTGAACACGGGTTAGGAACTTAGCACTTATCTCGGTCTGTCACCTCGTCCCCGAGCGCGTGGTCCCGATAAAGCCATGCGCCATCCGTCCCTGATTGCCGCAGTTTGGAAGTCGATGGCCTTGCGGCCCTGCGGGCGACAGCCTGAGCGTCGTTCCTCGGCTGGTGTGGGCAGAATTTGCGATAAAAAACAAATTATGGTTCGATAGGTTATGGTGACCGGCTGCCAGGGCTGGTTGCGCCCGAAAGAGAGCGTTCGTATAGGAACAACGCCCGTACCGGAGAAATGCATGAGCCTCGCCGACTTTATTGAAGCTGATTTATCCGGTCTGATCGACGACTGGACCCGCTACGCGCTTGTGCTCAGCCAAGAGGAGAGCCAACTGACGGAAGCGCAACTGCGTGATTCGGCGGCCGACATCCTGAGGGCGATCACGACGGACATGCGTGAGACGCAGAGCGCCGGGCAGCAGGAAACTAAATCGCGCGGCGACAAGGAGGAGCCGGATTCCGCCTTTAACCGGGTCGCGCGACTGCATGCGGAGGATCGCCTGTCGCACGGCTTCAGCATCGACGACGTGGTTGCCGAGTTCCGTTCCCTGCGCGCCACAGTGCTGCGCCGCTGGCAGGAAACGTCGCCCACCGGTGCCGAGGCGTTTCAAGAGATGATCCGGTTCAACGAGGCGATCGACCAAGTGCTTGCCGAATCGGTGCGGCACTACGCACACCGCACTGAGCGCATCCGCGACTTATTCGCCGGCGTCCTCGCCCATGACCTGCGCTCGCCACTGGGCGCAATACTGAATGCCGGCGAAGTACTCTTACACGACGAGGGTCTCTCTGTGGGCGGCGCAAGGGCAGTGGCATTTGTTCAGCGTGGCGCGATGCGGATGAAACATATGATCGATGATCTGCTCATCTTCACACGCACGCGGCTGGGCGACGCGCTTCCGGTAAGTTTCACACCGCAGGATATGGAGCGGATCTGTCGCGATGCGGCGGACGAAGTGCGCGCGTCCTACCCCAATGCCCGTATCGAGCTGCGTCTGGCCGGCGAACTCCGCGGCAGGTGGGACGGTAGCCGACTCAGCGAGTTGCTGGCGAACCTGCTGACTAACGCTGTGCGCTACGGAACAGGTCCTATCGTCGTAGAAGCCACCGGTCATGACGGCCAGGTGACCCTAGTCGTATCCAACGAAGGCAATCCGATCCCGGAACGCGCGCTGCCCACGCTGTTCGATCCGCTGACCCGGGCTGGCCCGGCCGACCGGCGTGGTACGGCGGCAGGCATGGGCCTGGGCCTTTACATCTGCCGCTGCATTGCCATCGCGCACCAGGGAACAATAGGGGTCGCTTCTTCAGAAAACGGCACTTCCTTCACCGTCTGCCTGCCGTGCTCGCCAGCATGATACGACCGACGACATGTTCCATGGGCGCGTCCAGCTCGTCCAGTTACATTCCGCTTGTACATAGGTCCGTAAGGGTCATGTCGTGCTATCCGAGATCGCTAATTTCTACCGCGCGCTGTCTGCTATGCTCGCTTTCGAGCGCCGTAGCGACATCCCACAAAACTGAAGGAAGGGCAGCAACGGGTCCGGGAAGGAGCCAATGGTGTTCGCGGGACAGCCGCTGTTCGAGGACTGCTACGACTCACCGATAGCATGGTGCCGATGCAGATGTGCTTTCAGGCCGCGCTGTTGCGGTAAGTCTTCATGTCGAGACATTCGGCAAATCGATAATGGGCCGCGGCGTCGCGGTGATTACTGATTGATTGCAGCACGGACACGGAAATTCAACGCGCTACTGAACCGCAAGCTGCTCAAGGGTTAAAGCTAGCTGGTATCTGATCCCCGTGGCTATCTCGCCGACGATAGCCCATCGTTCGTACGCAAACGTTCAGCTTACGACAGCATGTATGGACGCCGACATGCTCAAGCGCCAGTTCATCGGCCACCGGTATCGGAACCGACTTTTGATGCCGAGCACTTCGCTCGCCAACGGAGACCATGCGAGTATCGCGGGGTATTTGGCAGCTTCGATGGCTCGCGTTTGGTAGGTATCGCTGGCCTTGGACGCGAGGACCGTCGGCAGCTGAGCCACAAGGCTTTCCTTTGGGGCGTTATGTCGAACCGGACATGAGGCGTCAGGGCGTCAGCAAGATGCTGATCAGCGAAATCCTCAGTTTTGCGAAGCGCGTGCCGGGCATTATTCAAGTGAATCTGACCGTCAAGGCGGCCAACACGGCGGGCCGCAAGCCTTCACGCGTCGCTCGGGTTTCAGCAGTTTGGGCTGGAGCCGAAATCTTGATTAGATGCCGGTGCTTTCCCGGCTGGCAATGGCATACGCCAGCGTTCTCGATCGATATGCAAGGACAAAAAGCGACGCCGCTCTATAGCGATCTGGCGTCCGCGGAGGGCACGCCCGTACCGCGTGCAACGTACCGCGCTACCGCGGCGGCTCCTTTTCGTGCGCCTGGCACATCGAGCACCACCAGCGACAGTTTCGTCGGCGTCAGCGATCCGAATTACGGGCATTTGAAAATCGGCTCGCTCGATTTGTCCGCTGCGCAGCGTGCCGCCGCCCTGACGCTGCATAACGACGGCTTGGCCCCGATGAACGCGCAGGTGCGCGTGAAGTTCAGCGGGCAGCAAGGAAGGCGGGCCCGTTTGGTGATCACCTTTTGCATAGGTCGAGAAGATAGGCGCGTAGGGCTTTGCATTCCAATTCGTCGGTCCCAATTCGTCTTCATCCTCGATGCGCTTTAAAAAAAGCCTCAGCCGGGAATTTTCCGAGCACCCGCGAGGTATACCGAGCAAGCGCGCTTCAGCGCGCAATCTTCCCACGCATCCTGCACTTTCCAACGAGACCCGCAGGCGCGCGTTACCGCGTCGCTGACCGAGGCGTCTTCAATAGTCTGTCGCAAGCGCGTCGCACGCTTGCGCCCCGTGATTTACTCCAAGAGGTGATGGAAATGAAAGTAACCTTTCTTCTAGCAATCACGGCCGCGAGCATGCTCGCGGTCGGTCCCGCCGGTGCTCAGGACATGGCGCCGACGGACGGCACGACGATGCAGCAAAGAGCCCAAGGCGGCCAGGCCGCGCCGGGCGACACATCCTATGGCGGTATGGATTCCGCCAGCATGACTGGCAATACGTCGCGAAACATGTCGCCCGCAGGCCCGAACGGGCATTGCACGCCGGGCCTCAGTTGCGACATCTACCGCGGGCAATAAATCGGTATGCGTCGTGTGATCAACACGCATAACACGCGCCATGCGTCGCGCATCAAATGGGAAAATGATGAAGACCCTCTTTGCAGTTGCAACGCTGCTTTCGACGGCACTGATCGCGGCGGCAGCCTAAGGCCAGACAAGTGCACCGCTCACGCGAGCACAGGTTCGGTCCGAACTGGCGGAACTGGCGGGCGCCGGATACAGGCCTACATCTGACGATCCGAATTACCCAAGCGACATTCAGAGCGCCGAAGCTCGATTGTCCGCACAACCCGGCAGAAGCGAGGCCAATAGCGGCCACGGTGGTTCATTCTCTGGTGCGCAACAGGCCGGCGGTCCGGCAGCCGTGGGCGCGACACAGAAGGATATCTTCTTCGGGCAGTGATCGATTTCGCCGTACTCGCCGCATTCCACGGAGTCCGATTGCGCGCATCAGGACGGCCGTGGTGCCGCGTGTAGGTTGCTGGCGCGAATGCTGCGCCTCTCGCCAGCGACCACAGCGGCGACGGACTCCCGCGAACGCACTTAAGTGACAACGACGGACGATGCTTCTAGTTGCATGATTGGTCGACAACGATGCTTCGTGTAAGGGCGGACTCACACGTTCGAGCATATCGACTGTCCTTTCGGCTTACGGGCTTTCATCTCGCTTCCACACGGCTGTCGACGCACCATATCCAAAGCTCGACCGCGTGGGCGTGCGCGTCGAAGTGAGCGGCACGCAGTCTGGCCCGCTGATGGGCATCGCCGCGACCAGCAAGTCGGTGCGCTTCGCGATCCATTTTGTTTCATCAGGTGCGCGACGGCCGCATCGCGAAGACGTGGCATCTCGAAGACTGGCTGAGCGTGTTTCGCCAACTCGGCGAGATGCCGCGCAGTGCCGGGCGCTGAGCCTTCGGGCGCAGCAGTGTGTTCGCGGCAGAGGTCGACGAGCCGCGGGTCGTGCCGTTCGCGCGTGCACCAGGTCATGCTGAGCCGGGGGCATCGCTTTCGAAGGAATCGAAGCACAGCCATTCTCGCACGCGCGCCGAGCCGATCTGCACGGCGGCCGCAAATGCGCCTGGCGTACGGTGCGGTGCATGAGAACGGTGCATGGCGAGGAAGCGCGAAGGGGGAACGGAGGACGCTTGCCTCAGTTGCGCCAGGAAGCGCCATTCGCATGAGACATCGTCGAGTGAGCCAGGCGTCGGTTCCACCCGGCGATCCGTCATTCGATCCACAGTGCGAAAGGCCTTACTTGTTGACCAGGCCACTTGAGAGCCAACAGTCCTCACGGTGTCTTGAGCAGCTTCTTGGCCAACTTGGGGGGACGGGATTCGGGAAATGCGTATTAGGTGCAGCGTCAAAAGCACTCGCGAAAAAATTTCGTTGCAATGGGCTACGACGCAAACAACCTAGAATAGCCCCGGATCGGACTCTGTCAGAAAGCCATCGATATGGCTCAAGCGTGAGTGCGATTCTCGTCGCGCTCACGTCCACAACCTACGGTTGTGGACGGTATCATCATGCCCTTTTGCGCGACGACTTCAAGGCCAGGGCTACCGACATCGAGTGTGGGCGTCGTCTTCAAGTTGCCATCGCCGACATGCCGCGGCCGGACAATCTTACTTTTATCGTGACTTCCTAAATGACGTTGAAAACACTGATTCGACCGTCGATGAAGAGACATGCCGTCGCGCTCGTTGCGCTCTCTGGTTGGCTAGGCGTTGCGGTAACGGCCCCGCTTAGCCTATCGCCAGAAGCCCGGGCGACGAAATTTGTGGTGGCTGTCGCCACAAGTGATTTGCGCAGCGCACGCGCAGGCGGCAGGCACGCGTTCTCATACGCGCCAGACGAAACTGAGGCAACGCTGTCCTCCGCAATATCGCAGTGGTTGACGCAGGGCGACAGGCGAGGTCTCCGGCTCGCGTTGGCTGACCAGGAGACGATCTTCGCGTTTCATTGGGCGGCTACGCAGATGCCGGCGCGATCTCTTTGCTTTATCGATATTGACAGCGATGAATGTCAGCAAGAGTTGGGATACTGGCTGGCGCGCGTGAGGAACGGTGACTCGAGGTTTATCGCGGCGTATCGACGGGCGCAGATGCGGCTGGGATTGCCGCCGATCATTACGCAGAAAGGCCAAGCGATGTGAAGTCGTCACTCGGTCCCGGGCGGTGCATCTGTGCCAACTCAAAGCTTACTTTTAGTGGACCGGTCATTGGACGAATCGTGCGGCGTTAGATGTGTAGGCCAATGAGGATCGAAAGCTTCTTTGTGAAGCGCCGGTTCGAAAGCAGCGTGAGTTCGTCGACGAGTTGCAGTGCGGCCATTTCCGGTTCGGCCATGCGGCCGAGGTCGCGCAAGATCCGGCGGTCTCCCTCTCCGAATGCGCGGCTGCTGATCGATGAGACACAGCGTGCCGAGCTTCGCGCCATTGGGCAGGCTTAGCGGGTAGCCCGCATAATACCGTATGAACGGCGGCCCGACCACGAGCGGGTTGTCGTCGAAGCGCGCGTCGGCGCGGGCATCGGGCACGATCAACACGTCGCTTCCGCCGATGGCATGTGCGCAGAACGAAACATCGCGCGACTTTTGACGCGTCTCGAGGCCTGTGCATGACTTGAACCACTGGCGATTCTCGTCGACCAGACTTACCAGTACGTGCCACGCTCAGGCAAGCGGACCGCTGACTGAGTATTGCTCACACGCAGCAGCTCCTACTTAAGCATTGCATAAGGTTGAGCCACGCACTATATCCGGGCGATCCGCCGATTTCGCTCAGACGAGAGGCATCGCAGTGAAGCCGCTCAGGCGGTGCCGAGATCAACCACGCCTACCGGTCATTCAATGGTCACAGCCGCCATGCGACGATCCGTACTTCACTCAATGCGGCCGAGACAGGCATGACAGTGCATCTCATTCCCGTATGGATGTGGCTGATCATTGGCCTGTGTTGCGCGGCGACGTGTCATGCCGCGTTCGCTGCGCTTCTGCACGGCGGCCGGCGCACCGCAGTGCCGTTGCGAAGCGACGATTGCACGAGCGCCAATCCCGTCGCGCCGGTCAGCATCCTGAAGCCGCTATGCGGCGCAGAACCGCGTCTCTACGCGAACCTCCAGACGTTCTGCGCGCAAACGCATCCCTCATATCAACTTCTTTTTGGCGTCGCGCACGCGTCGGATGCCGCGGCGAGTGTCGTGCGGCGGCTCGCGCGGGCGTATCCCGAGCGCGATATCGAACTCGTCATCGACGCAACGGCGCATGGCAGCAACCGCAAGGTCGCGAATCTCATCAATCTGTCGCGACACGCGAAGCATGATGTGATCGTAATCGCGGACAGCGATATCGCCGTGGAACCGGACTACCTGATGCGCGTGACCGCGCCGCTGGCCGATCCGGGCGTGGGCGTCGTCACCTGCCTTTACCGGGCGCGCTGCGTCGGCGGCATCTGGGCGAGACTCGGTGGCCTGTTCATCGACGAATGGTTCGCGCCGTCCGTGTATGTCGCAAACGCGCTCGGCTACGGGCGTTTCGGCTTCGGCGCGACGCTCGCGCTGACACGCGAGACGCTTCAGAAGATAGGCGGCCTCGAAGCCTTGCGCGACTGCCTCGCCGACGATTTCTGGCTCGCCGAGCGCGCTCGCGTCATCGACTTGCGCACGGTGCTGTCCGATGTCGTCGTCACGACCGATGTCATCGAAAACGATTTCTCTTCGTTGTGGCGGCGCGAGACGCGCTGGCTGCGCACCATCCGTTCGATTAATCCCTTTGGTTTCGCTTTCCTGTGCATTACATTTGCATCGCCGTGGCTTCTGACGAGCGGGATTCTCGGGATTTCTTTCGACACGAGCGGCACGGACCTCGCACAATCCACTGCTGATGCTATCGTCGATATCAGCACGTCGCTCGGTATCAGCGCGCGTCTCTTGCTGCACTCGCGCAGTGCGCGATCATGGCGCGCGTTCTGGCGCGACGTGCCGCTCATCCCATTGCGCGACGCGCTGATGTGCCTTGTCTGGTTCGCAGCGCTGTTCGGTTCGAGCGTGATGTGGCGCGGCGTGCGCGTGCCGCTCGATGCGTCGGCCGCGAAGCGCGATGCGTACGAAGCCAGCTCGTCCGACAGCCCATACGACCCGTCATGAATTCACAGGACTTCGCATCATGAAGCAGACGCTCTTTCTTCAGGCCCCGTCCTTCGACGGCTTCGACGGCGGGGCGGGATCGCGCTATCAGGCCAAGCGCGAGATACGCTCGTTCTGGTATCCGACGTGGCTTGCCCAACCCGCCGCGCTCGTGCCGCAAAGCCGCGTGCTCGACGCGCCCGCCGATGGCCTGTCCGTCGAGGAAACGCTCGCGATTGCCGCGCAATATGACCTCGTCATCATCCATACGAGCACGCCGTCCTTTCCGACCGATGCGCTTTTTGCCGAGCATCTGAAAGTGCGCAAGCCGTCGGTGCTGATCGGCATGGTCGGCGCGAAGGTGGCGGTCGATCCGCATAATTCGCTGACCGCGAGCGAAGCGATCGACTTCGTGTGCCGCGAGGAATTTGACTACACCTGCAAGGAAGTCGCCGAGGGCCTGCCGTTCGCGTCGATCAAGGGGCTTTCGTGGCGGAACGAGGACGGCTCGATCGAGCACAACGAAGCGCGCCCAATCCTTGAGAGCATGGACGAGCTGCCGTTTGTCGCGCCCGTCTACAAACGCGATCTGAACATCAAGAACTACTTCATCGGCTATCTGAACTATCCGTATGTGTCCATTTATACGGGGCGCGGCTGCCGTTCGCGCTGCACGTTCTGCCTGTGGCCGCAGACGGTGGGCGGGCATCGCTATCGCGTGCGTTCGGTCGAAAACGTACTCGAAGAAGTGAAGTGGATCCGCGACAACATGCCGGAAGTGAAGGAGATCATGTTCGACGACGACACGTTCACCGATTTCAAGCCGCGCGTGGAAGAGATTGCCCGCGGTCTCGGCAATCTCGGTGTGACGTGGTCGTGCAACGCGAAGGCCAACGTCCCGTATTCGACGCTGAAGATCATGAAGGAGAACGGCCTGCGCCTGCTGCTCGTGGGCTATGAGTCCGGCGACGACCAGATTCTGCTCAACATCAAGAAGGGCTTGCGGACCGACATTGCGCGGTGCTTCGCGGAAGATTGCCGCAAGCTCGGCATCAAGGTGCACGGCACATTCATTCTCGGCTTGCCGGGCGAAACGAAAGAGACAATCGGGAAGACGATTCGGTATGCGAGAGAACTCAATCCGCATACGATTCAGGTCTCGCTCGCCGCGCCTTATCCGGGCACGACGCTCTATCAGCAGGCAGTCGACAACGGCTGGCTCGCCGAAAACAAGGTCATCAATCTCGTCAGCAAGGAGGGCGTGCAACTCGCGGCGATCGGCTATCCGCATCTGTCGCGCGAAGACATCTACCACGAGCTCGAACGCTTCTACAAGCGGTTCTATTTCCGCCCGTCGAAGATCTGGGAGATCGTGCGCGAAATGCTGACAAGCTGGGACATGACGAAGCGCCGCTTGCGCGAAGGCGTGGAATTCTTCCGCTTTCTGCGGGCGCACAAGGCGTGAGCGCATGCGAGCGTTGATCGTCACTGCCGACGACTTCGGCCTGCACGAGCGCGTCAACGAGGCGGTGATCCGCGCGCATCGCGAAGGCGTCCTCGGGTGCGCCAGCCTGATGGTCGCGGCACCTGCCGCGCGGGATGCCCTCGAGCGCGCGCGGCAGTGTCCGTCGCTTCGCGTGGGGCTGCATGTGGTGCTGGCCGACGGACTGTCGACGCTCGGCGCGTCGCGGATTCCCGCGTTGACCGACGAAAACGGATGGATGCGCGATGCGCCGCTGAAAGACGGCCTGCGTTATGCATTGCTTCCCCATGTGCGCCGTCAGCTCGCCGAGGAAATTCGAGCGCAGTTCGACGCGTTTCGCGCGACCGGGCTGGCGCTCGACCACGTGAACACGCACAAGCATCTGCACGTGCATCCGGTGGTTCTTTCGCTGATACTCTCGATCGGTCGCGAATACGGCATGCGCGCGATGCGCCTGCCATCGGAAGCGAGCGCCCCGTTGTGGCTCAAGCCGTGGATGGCGCTAACGCGCCGGCGTCTGGCGCGCGCGGGCATCGCGCATAACGACTACGTGGTCGGCATGACGCAGACGGGGCGCCTGGACGAGGCAGCGTGGCTCGCGGCGCTCGCCGGCATCGACGTGAACGATAGGCGAGTCGGCGAGATCTACGGTCATCCTGCGGTGGCGGGCGACACGCCCATTACGGCTTCGATGCGCGACTACCGGCACGCCGACGAACTCGACGCGCTCCTGTCGCCGCGCGTGCGCCAGGCGCTCGCGGCGGCGCGTGCGCGCGGCGTCGCGCTTGGCGGCTTCTCCGACGTATTCGGCGCGGGGCGCGCGTGAAGTCGCTACACAACGCTGCCGCCACGGCGTGGCCGGGCGTGCTCGCGCTCGTCCTGGCGACCGTGATCGTCTACTCGCTGCGCGAGAGCATCGGCCACGCCAGCGAGCGGATCATGCATGCATGGCTGCCGTTGCTTCTGCTCGTGCCGTATCGAGCGTTGCCGCTCGCGCTCGATGCGCTCGGCTGGTGGATTCTGCTCGCGCGCACCGTGCCGTATCGCTTCGTATGGTGGACCGCGAACGTACGCGATGGCGTGAGCCGCCTGCTGCCGGTCGCGAGCGTGGGCGGCGAAGTGGTCGGCGTGCGGCTCGTGTGCTGGAGGCTGCGCGATTCATCGGCCGTCATCGCGTCGGTGATCGTGGAGGTGCTCGTCACGCTCGGCATGCAGGCGATCTTCGCGCTATTCGGGATCGCCGCGCTTGCGCATTCGGTCGTGTTGCATCGCGCGTTGTGGCCGCTTGGAGCGGCGAGCGCGGCGACGCTCGCAGCGCTCGCCGCATGCGCCTGGTGGCTGCGTCGCGGCGCGCCGTTCGATGTGCTGATGGCGCACGCGCGGCGCGTGCTCGGCCACAGTCCGCTGCTGCGCGCGGGTCAATCGCGACGGCTCGACGCCGCCTTGCGCGCGCTGGCGCAACGTCCTCGCGCGTGGCTCGCCGCGCTCGCGTGGCAACTCGCGGGGCAGGCCGCGGGCGCCATCGAGAACTTCTTCGCGCTCTGGGTGATGGGCGTGCCCGTGACGTTCTCCGACGCCGTCGCCATCGAAGCCGTCGCGCAAATTGCGCGGCATGTGGCCTTTTTCGTGCCGCTCGGCGTCGGCGTGCAGGATGCCGCCATCGTGCTGACGAGCCAGCTCGCCGGCATCGGCACGGAGGCGGCGCTGTCGCTCGCGCTCGTCAAGCGCATGCGCGAAGTGCTGTCGAGCGGCCTGGCGCTTGCATCGTGGCTCGTCGTCGAGCGCGTGCGCCGCGCGGGAGGACCGCGCGAACTTGTCGACGTAACGCCGAGTCGCTCCAAGAAAACTGCAACACTTGAAACCGAAACGTATCCTAATGAAAGGTGAATCCAAAGTTCTGGACACACGCTGTTCTTCTGCATCGTCGAGATTGCCGCGACGACGCTCGGCGAAGCGGGCGGCGATCGGATGTCCATGTCGCTGAATCTGGGGTATCTGATCGGCTCGGCGACCTTCGCGCTGTTGTTCCGTAGACCGTAATGAATCTGTCACTTTTGCGCCAATAAATTTGTCAACTCGCCGTAGAACGCAGGCCCGTGCCCCCTGAGCCTTGCAAGGCAACCGCTTCCCGGAGCGAATCAAATGTGTCACCAGCGAAGGCAAGTTCGGCAGGGCTGGGCGGCGAGCTGCAGAGCAACGTCTGAGTCCGGCCAGTATCTGCCGTTCCGCGAGGACGAAGCTCTGCCGCTCGAATGGCTGAGATAAGTTCAAACGAGCCATTCGAGTCACGTGTTGAAGTTTGGATGGGTGAGGGGCAGAGGTCACACCGAATTCAATGCAGAGGCACCCTGGTAAGCCATGTAGAAGCCGACGATCAGTATCAGAGCGCTCGAGAAATGCGGCGCCGCTCCACTTCTTCGATACCTGTTTCACGCTCAGCGCCGCAATCGTTCCAGACGCGACCATCGTGAGCGCCAGCCCGATGCTAAAACACACGACGAGACCTGCTCCGAGCACGAATTGTTTCAACTGAACACAAAGCAAGAGGACAGTGATCGACGCCGGACATGGTACGAGTCCGCCGGTCAGGCCGAACATGATGATCTGTCCCGTGGTGACATCCTTGTTCGCAAAGCGCCGCTTGATGTCATTCGCGTGCGCGAATTCATGCGTGTTGCCGGCGATGTGAGCTTGTTTCTGCCGATTGAGCATGCCTGTCTAGCTGAATTCTCATCGGGGCATGTCCGCACCGTGCTCTTCGCACGCTACAGCTTCCTGGGCGCCCTCTCAGGCGCACTCGGCGCGCTGCTTGCGGGCACGCCAGATTGGATCAATTCGCGTTTCGGCATTCCTGCACTCACTGCCATGAGAGGGATGTTCGTGATCTACGCGTTGTCCGGCGTGGCGATTGCTGTGCTGTATCTGCAGATGCTGGCTCAACGATCCGTTTCCACGACACAGCATGCACCGTTGGGTCCGTCACGTTGCGTGGTGACGCGCCTTGCGTTGCTCTTTAGCGTCGACGCCTTCGCCGGAGGGCTGGTCGTGAATGCGCTTCTTACTCTGTGGCTGATTACGCGCTTCGATCTGTCCATCACCACAGCTGGACAGTTCTTCTTCTGCACGGGCTTACTCAGCGCAGCCTCGCAACTCGAAGCAGCGCCACTTGCGCGCAGGATCGGTTTGCTCAACACAATGGTCTTCACGCACATTCCAGCAAGCCTATGCCTGATCCCAGCAGCGTTTGCCTCGTCTCTGCCGGTTGCATTGCTCATGTTGTTGATGCGAAGCGCGCTGTCGCAACTCGATGTGCCCACTCGCAGTGCATACGTGATGGCAATCGTCACGCCCGCTGAACGCGCGGCAGCTGCGAGCTTCACAGCCGTGCCGCGTAGCCTCGCCGCGGCGGTGGCGCCAACCCTCGCGGGCGGCCTGATCGGATTCGGCTGGTTGGGCGCGCCTTTTGGTCGCGTGCGGCGTGCTCAAGATCGCGTACGACCTGGCGTTGCTCGGTGCGTTTCGTCGCGTGCCGCCCCGTGGAGAAAGCGCATGAGCATGTCGATGAACGTCCACAGATGGGCTCGGTTGGTTCGAGTGATCACGATTCTTGCCGTTGTGTCGGTATCGCTTGATGCGCCCGTTGCGCCGATTGCGATTGCGGCGTCGAGCAATCCCGTGCCGACTAACCTGCCGCTCCGTCATGTTGCGGACGTGCCGTTGTCTGGTCGTGCGACTCGCTTCGACTATGAAAGCGCGGACCCGGCGCGCCATCTACTGTTCATCGCCCATCTTGGTGACGGGGAAGTGGTCGTCTTCGACACCGATGCCAACCGTGTCGTCGCGACGATTCCCGATGTTGCGGAGGTGCATGGTGTGCTCGTCGTCCCGGAACTCGGTCGAGTGTTCGCATCGGCTACCGGGACCGATGAGATCGTGGCCATCGATGAGAAGACACTGAAAGTCGTGGCGCGAATGCCGGGCGGCAGCTATCCGGACGGGATGGCTTACGCCCCCGAGGTTCACAAGCTCTACGTCTCTGATGAGACAGGAAAGACCGAGACGGTCATCGACACAACAACGACCCGACGCGTCGCCACCATTGCGCTGGGTGGTGAGGTCGGTAACACGCAATACGATTCCGTCTCGCACCACGTCTTCGTGAACGTCCAGACGCGGCAGCAACTCATTGAAATCGATCCCACAAAGGATGCCATCGTCGCGCGCATTGACTTGCCAGGTGCCAAGGGCAATCACGGCCTGTTGATCGTGCCAAACCTTCGCCTCGGATTCATTGCGTGCGAAGGTAACGACCGGATGCTGGTGCTGGATCTGCAGACGAAGCGCGTTTCGCAATCCTTCGACGTTGGTGCTGATCCGGACGTTCTCGCATTCGATTCATCGAGTCACACGGTGTACGTTGCGGGCGAACAAGGCGTGACCTCGATATTCGAGGCGGATGCGAAAGGCGTTCGGCATCTGGCTGATGGACAGGTCGGGCCGAACGCTCACGTGGTTTACGTCGACGCCAAAACGCATTACTCGTACTTCCCGCTAAAGAGTGTCGAAGGACGACCGATGCTGCGGATCTTGGCGCCGCAGTAACAAAGGTTCAATGCAACCAACCGGAGAATCGACATGAAAGCCCTAGTCGGATTGGTTACGCTGGTTGCCGCCGTCTCGGCGAGCGCGGCATCACCTCGAGTGAACAACGGCCGAATCGTCGATGAACACGGCATGACGCTCTATTCGTTTAGCGGGCAAGGTGCGCCGGATGCCAATGCCTGCGAGGGCGACTGCGCGAGAAACTTCCCGCCCGCACTGGCGAGCCCGGGTGACTCGCCAAATGGAAAACTTGGGCTGGTCGATACTGCCAACGGCGAGCGCCAGTGGACGTATGACGGCAAACCGCTCTATCGCGGGTTGATGGACAAGAAGCCCGGCGATCGCGCCGGCGACGGTCTCAACACCGTCTGGCATAGTGTGCAGCCGCGTTAATTGGGCTTGTTAGACTGAGACCTTGATTCACATTGACGCCGAAAAGTTTGTCCGAGCGAACAGCCAGCAAATTTTTTCTGAGAAGTCAGGCGGAGGCCGGCGGATGACTGCACCGCTCCAATCAGGGGTCTTTCGACTCCAACGACTGCTCCGACGGCGTTTGACCACCACGTCAGCCGCGTTCGAGGTGCCGCGAACGGTTCATTGATGCGGTTCAGCTGTACAAGGAGATCCAGCCGACTCGCCATCCGCCATTTCCACACTGGTTCCGGCCGAATTTCGGCTTCGCATTGCTAAGGTTACTCCCAGGAGCCGACGTCGGAATCGTTGCCTTCGCCACCTGCTTTGGTGTCCGCTCCATAGCTGAACACGTCGATTTCGCCGTGCACGCCCGGATTCAGATACTGATACTGGCCGCCCCACGGATCGTTTGGCAGGTGCTCCAGATAGCCGCTGTCCCTCCAGTTGTTCGGCACCGGATCGGTTGATGGCTTTTTGATCAGCGAGCGCAACCCCTGCTCCTGCGTCGGATACCGGCCGTTATCCAGGCGATACAGCTTGAGCGCCTGCATGATGGTACCGATCTCTTGGTGCGCGGCGACGCGGCGCGCCTCGTCCGGACGGCTCATGACCTTCGGCACGATCAGTGCGGCGAGAATGCCAAGAATCGCGATCACGACCATGATTTCGACCAGCGTGAAGCCGCCATGACTGCGCACTTTAACCAGCTGCTTCTTGTTTTGCAGCGTTGCTTCCACATCTGCTTGGCCAAGTTTCTATTTAAATTAAGAGGATGTGTAGGGAGCGATATCTGTATTGGCGCGTCTGCTTACTTACGACCGAGAACCTTTAGCTGCTCGAGTGGGCATTCGGGAACCGCCCAGTCTAGCAATTCTCTGTCGCGGATGGCAGGAACGCGGTCGAGCGGGGTTGGCGCGCAACAGGGGTGCCCCGTGCGGAAACAGACCGGGCAGAATGTTGACGGAGAGAACGGGCCCTCCAGGGAGAAGGGGCCGACGCGATGTTCGCCGGAACATACAGGCGCGCTCGTGTGATCGAAGTGCAGCCGAGACCTGGGCGCATTCCTCGGCAACGTGAACGAATGGATGGCCATCTCTTATTCCGCGGTTTGCCGGCCGCGTATAGGCAATCGGATCACGTCAACATGACCAGGCAGGTCCCCTGCGAGTTCACTTTCCGTGTAACTGAAATACAGCACCGTTAGCCTGCTCGGATCGAGAATCCGGAATACGTGAACGACCCTGAAGATTGGATCCACGGACTCGTCGAACACCTGCGCCTGTTTGGGGACCTGGCTTGGCATCGTCAGCTTGCCTACTTGATGACACGAAGCCTGCGCGTCAGGCGTACGCGTCGGCGGAGAGTTTCCACCCAGGGCATTTTCGTCGTGTGATCTTGAAACGTAGCAGGCGACGCCCTTCAAAAGGGGATCGTTATAAGCGGAGATGTCGATTTGACCACCGTAGCGCTGTGAATGCGTCGAGATTCTCGCCAATTGCTCGCCATGAGCGAGCGAGGACAGGAAAATGGCAAGTGCGGTTGCCACATTCGAAACAAGGACAAGGCTGCGTGCCATGACACATCTCCTGAAATTGTTCTGGTGGCGAAGACGAAGTCCCGTGGACGGTCGTACTTGGTGTTTCAGCCAGCCTATGACCGCGCGCATGTCGAGATCTGATGCACGTCAACGTATGGCCGACTAAACGGCATCGAGTTGCAATCAATTGGAGCCCCATCGAGCGACTTACGCCGACACTCAGTTTCGCGTCGCATGATCTTGCAGCCGCTCGTTGCATCTTTGAGTATTCTTGATCTTGTCCGCCACCGAAGAATGCTCGGTTTGAACAGAGTGTTAGGTGCGATCCATCTCGGTGGTTCGAGAGGTAGCGCTATGAACAATCGACGCCTTGTATCGATGTGCTCAATCTTTCGTGGTCCGGCCGTGCTCTGCGACAGGCGGACCGCTGACAGGGCGTCGCCACCTTAGCTTGCGTTGCTCAATCAGCATCTTCCAGTCAAACTTCATAAGCAAGTACACGAGAGTGAGCAGGGTCAACTGGGTAATGATGAAGTAGCCACTCAGATATCCGCCTTCGAACTCGGACTCTGGATCGACGAACGCGGAAGCGAACCGTCCAAGATGAGCCCAGACTGAATAGCTGATCGGACGGCCGACAAAGAAACCGACGCCGATGACTCGGAGTGGCAACCCCGACAGGCCATACGCGATGAACAGGTAGTTGAAAGGAAGCGGACCCAGGGCATATAAGAAGAAGGCGCCAACTGTCAGCTTTCTGCGCTTCTTCAGCCACACTTCAACCGCATCAATGTTTTCCCGGTCGGATTCGCGCATCAGCCGTCCTCGCACCAGGGAGCGCGAAGACCTGGGCAGCACCAGCCGTCCAATGGTTGCTGCGCTCGCGGCAACGATGGCAAATACGAATGGATTGCCCTTGGAGTAATTGAACCCGACCCAGGACATGGCTATCCATGTGGGCGGCGCGAACGCAGGCACGAGTTTGAGCAGCAGTACGACAACGAACAGCGTTGCCAGCGTCGACATGGCACCCCCGCCGATTGACATTCTTTCGAGCTTGCTCGTGCGACGGGACGCCAGGGTTGACACGGATCAATCAGGTCGCAGCAAGGATCCCATCCGGTGGAGAGGGATAGTTGATGCTGATCAAGCAAATGTAAGGGATGCGTCCATACACTTTGACTCTGCTCGCGGTTCAAATTGACCCGCAGAGACTCGTCCCGCGTCGGATCTCGACTCATTTCTATCAACCCGTCATGTCACGCCTGTTAGACTCAGCC
This sequence comes from Caballeronia sp. AZ1_KS37, assembly GCF_023631165.1. NCBI lineage: Bacteria > Pseudomonadati > Pseudomonadota > Betaproteobacteria > Burkholderiales > Burkholderiaceae > Caballeronia > Caballeronia sp. AZ1_KS37. The sequence continues at coordinate 410,961 of NZ_JALQDP010000043.1, forward strand.
GATTTTGCACTGCTGCTGATCTCGGCGGTAAGCCTGATTGCAGGCTTACCGTTCGTCATGTCCGGCAATGGCGCAGTCGCGCACGCCCTCTGGACAGCTGGAACCTTGCCCGTCCTGCTCGCGCTATTGGTGTCCGTTGTGAAGGCGCTGCGGCGGCAAGAAGCGGGCGTCGATGTGCTGGCCCTGCTTGCGATCGGGTTCGCTCTGTGTCTCAGCGAATTTCTGACGGCCGCGGTGATTGCTTTGATGGTCGCGAGTGGACGGGCGCTCGAACAATATGCAGAGCAGCGGGCGCGTCGGGAAATGACCGCGCTCTTGAGTCGCGCTCCGCGTCAGGCCAATCGATTCGAAGCCGGTGAGTGGCGCCGCGTTGAATTGGACACCGTGCGTCCAGGCGATCCTCTGCTCGTTCGAAATGGCGAGTTCGTTCCCGTCGACGGCTCGCTCGTAGGCCACGCGCAACTCGACGAATCCACGCTCACCGGCGAGTCCGTCATCCGACAGCGATCGCCGGGGGAATCGGTGAGTAGTGGTGTCGTCAACGTGGGAGCCGCGTTCGAGATGATCGCTGCTGCGAGCGCCGGAGACAGCACGTTTGCCGGGATCGTCCGCATGGTGGAGTCCGCTCAGCATGAACGGAGTCCAGCAACGCGTCTTGCCGACCGTGTTGCGCTGCTTTTCGTGCTCGCTGCACTGGTGCTTGCGGGAGGAAGCTGGCTCGCAACCGGCGACGTGGTTCGGGCTCTCGCAGTACTTGTCGTCGCCACGCCTTGCCCGCTGATTCTTGCGGTCCCTGTGGCCGTCGTCTCCGGCATGTCGCGCTGCGCCAGACGTGGGGTGCTGGTCAAAGGCGGTGGGGCACTGGAAAGGCTGGCGCGGGCCAGCGTACTTTTCTTCGACAAAACAGGAACGCTGACAGGCGGATACGCACGCCTCGTTTCAATAGAAACTGCCCCAGGCGCTTCACCCGAGACTGTGTTGCGCTTCGCTGCGTCTCTCGGTCAGGCCTCTGCCCACGTCATCTCGGAATCAGTGACAACGGCCGCGCGCGAGCGCGATCTGGTCCTTGCAGCACCTCGCCAGGTCGTTGAGCAGCCCGGCGCCGGCGTGCAGGGCGAAGTAGAAGGCCATACCGTCGCCATCGGTTCGTTTGCTTTTGTGTCGTCGCTGGCAACGCCAGCCCCGTGGAGCGCAGCGTTCCTTCAGCGCGTGGCGTATGAGGGCGCTTCCGCCGTATTTGTCGGCGTGGACGGCGCCATGATGGGCGCCCTCCAGATGGCCGATCAGATCCGCCTGGAGACACCCCGCGCACTGCGGCTGTTGCGACGGGAAGGCATTGGACGCTTCGTCATGCTCACGGGGGACCGTCGCGACGTTGCCGAGACCGTCGGCGCCATGCTCGGCGTGACCGAAGTGATGTCAGAGCAGACACCGTCAGGCAAGCTCGAGGCGATTCGGGCAGCGCGTCGGGAAGGGACGGTCATCATGATCGGCGATGGCATCAACGACGCCCCCGCGCTCGCGGCCGCCGATGTTGGCGTTGCGATGGGTGCACGGGGAGCCGCGGCATCGTCAGAAGCAGCCGACGTCGTCTTGCTGGTCGATCGGCTGGACAGGCTTGTCGAGGGGGTGCGAGTGGCGCGCCAGACGAGGCGAATCGCTTTGCAGAGCGTGATGGCGGGGATGGCGCTTTCGTTTGCAGCAATGGCTGTCGCCGCCTTCGGATTTTTGCCGCCTCTGCTGGGCGCGATACTTCAGGAGATCATCGATATCGCCGTCATTGCAAACGCGCTGCGAGTCTTGCGAATACGATCGACGGAAACTGTCGGCTCCCTTTCTCATAGTGATGCGGATAACCTCCAAACCGAGCACCTCGAGCTCGGGCCGGTGATGGACCGAATCAGGGAACTCGCGGACAAGCTGCCGCGTATGCCAGTTACATCGGTTGCCGGGGCGCTCGCGATCGTGAACGAGATGCTCGAAGGTCAGCTTGTGCCGCATGAGCGGCGCGATGACCTGGAGGTGTATCCAGGCGTGGCACGTCTTGTCGGCGGAGAGGACCCGCTGGCGGCAATGAGCGCCACTCACCGCGAGATTTTTCGAATTACCCGCTTGCTCCGACAAATGACGGAGAACGTGCCATCTCAGGGTCCCGATGCCGCTGGTCTGAGCGAGTTCCAGCGTCTACTGTATGGACTTGACGCAATCGTGCGCCTGCATTGCGCACAAGAAGATGAATTGTTTCACTCGTTAGAGGAAGGACGTTAAAGAAAAATCGCCCAACTAATCGTATCAAGCCGCGTTCGCCTGAAGCAGCCCGGGGGGGCGTAGTACGCGCGACCGGCTCGGGCGACGCTGCCGGGTATGCTCCGCGCTATCTCACGCTTTCGAAGCGTGCCCGGGACGAACAGTTGAGCGTCGAGGAGCCGCGCGGCGTCATCGAGACGTAGCGGCTCGGTTGCTTGATTAAGGCGAACTCTTGCGTCGGTCCGGGTGAGGATAGATCGTTGATCGCTCGAAGTAGCTGTAATCGGCGTGCAGGCGCTATGGCATTTCGAATCAGATGCCGACCGCGTACCACCTGATCTCGACTTTGAGCCCCCCGAGATCGCTGGACCGACGCACGTTGACCGCCGCTGCGTGAAGGTCCACGATTCGCTGCACGATCGACCAGCCCAGGCCGCTGCCGCTTTCGGCCGTGCCCGAAACTCGGAAGAAGCGGTCGCCAAGTCTCGACCGATCCGCATCTGCGAGCCCCGGGCCGCTGTCCTCGACCGACAGCACGGCTCGGTCTTGGTTCGTTTCGGTCTTGATCCGCACGGATGCGCCAGGCGGGCTGTAGCGGATGGCATTGTCCACGAGATTTCGCACCAGAGCGGCGAGCAACGTTTCGTCGCCTGAGACATGGCAATACTTCGCACCGTCGAATTCCAATGACTGCCGCTTAGCGAGCGACCTCGGCGCCAGTTCTGCGACCACCCGTTGCGCGAGCGCGCTGAGATCGACGGTCGTCAGTTCGAGTGTCGCTCCAGACTCGAGTCGCGATAGAACCAACAATTGGTCCACGAGACGTGTCGCACGGTCACACCCTTCTAGGGTAGCGCGCAACGCGTGTTGGCGAAGCGTGTCATCCGTTTCGGCCAGCGCGACCTGGGCCTGCGTTCGAACCGCCGCGATCGGCGTGCGCAACTCGTGGGCTGCATCCGCAGTAAAACGGCGCTCAGCCTCCCATACAGTCTGAATGCGGACGAAGAGCTGATTGAGCGCATCGAGTACTGGGGACATTTCGGCGGGCGTTTGCGGCATTACGACAGGCGCAAGATCATCGGGGCCACGCAGGGCGATCGTACGACCCAGTCGTTTGAGGGGTGCTACGGCTTGCCGCACCGCCCACCCAGTCGCAATTCCTAAAAGCGGCAGGGCAAGGGCCATCGGCCAGAGCGTGCCGCGCAATACGGCGAGCAGTATCGCGGTGCGGGAATCGACACGCTCACCGACGTACACGCGGGTGTCTTCTCTGAGCGTGCGCATTGAAAACACGCGCCAAGCTTCCCCATTAATCTGCACAGTCGCGAAACCTTTATCGATGTGACGATCCCCAGGGATCATGGGCTCGGTCGGTGCGTTGGCAGACCGGATCACCGCTTGCCCGTCATGAAATATCTGAAAAACAACCTTAGGCGCATAGGGGTGGGGCACGCGCGAATCGATGGTGTCATCGTCGTCGATCGACTGAGTTTGCTGGATGACTAGTAGCGCTGCGGCCTGAGCGAGATGACTGTCGAGCAGTTCATCAAGTTCCTTACGTGCGTCGCGCCAGATGAACAGCGCGGTAATCAGCCAGACGCCGACCACGACGCCGATCACCAGGACCAGCAGACGGCCTTGTAGTGAACGCGGCAGAATCATCGCGTGGCGGAGTCCTCGAGCATCAAAACATAGCCGACGCCACGAACTGTCTTGATCAGGTCGCTGCCGAGCTTGGTACGAAGGCGATGAATGTGCACTTCCACTGCGTTGCTTTCCACCTCCTGCCCCCAACCGTAAATGGCTTGCTCGAGTTGCTCACGGGACAGCACACGGCCCGCGTTCAGCATGAGGGTCTGCAACAGATCGAATTCGCGCGAGGAAAGCGTTACCGGCTCCTCATTCTTGTAGACGCATCGCGTCGCGGGTTCGAGGGCGACGTTTTGAATGCGCAGGGCTTCCTGCGACACTCCGTGCGCGCGACGTACCAGTGCCCGTAGCCGAGCCGCGAGTTCCTGCAAGTCAATGGGCTTGACGACGTAATCGTCGGCGCCGATGTCCAGTCCACGGACACGGTCAGGAACGGTGTCGCGTGCAGTCAGCACGAGTACCGGCAAGGTCACGCCAGCGCGACGCACCGACGATAGTACTTCAATCCCATCCTTGCGCGGCAGCCCGAGATCAAGGACGGCCGCCGCGTACACATCGTTACGCAACTCGGTCTCGGCGGCGGCGCCGTCACGTACCCAGTCAACCTGGAATCCTGCCTGTCGTAGGCCGGCACGAACGCCATCGCCTAGCAAGGGATCGTCTTCGATAAGCAGTATCCTCATTTTACAAGACCGTTTTGTCAGTCAGCGCCATCATTCGGACGGCCTTTGCTGCCCTGCAGCGACATCATGTCCGAACAAGGGCAACATGGGTTCACCCTGCCATTGCCACCACCAGAACGCGAGCACTGCTATCAGCATCAGCGCGGCAACACTTCGCCATGCGTGTCGAACGCCTTCATCGGGTTGTCCGGATTTGAGTCCGCTGACCATCGCGCCGATGAGGTTTTCCCGATGGAGCCAGCTACTCACGACGACACCCGCTATGTGTATCCCAACCAGCGCTAGCATCAGATTGGCCACGCTCTCGTGCACTTCACCCAGCCACGTTCCGCCCGCATCGTTATAGGTCGCCCAACCGGTGATGGTCAATGCGCACGCCAAAGCTAGCATGGTGACGATGACGACGGCGCCTGCCGGGTTGTGGCCGACATGACGTTGTGGGCGGCCACGCAAGAGATCAAGGACATACTGCCACGCGCGGGCGGGTCCGCGAACGAAGCTCGAGAAACGGGCGTACTTCGTTCCGATCAGTCCCCACCCTAGCCGAAAGATCACGAGACCGCCCGCCGTATAACCTAGCGTGACGTGGACGAGCCGCCAATGTTCGCTTTCCGCCGTCAGCCATGCACCCGCAAAGCACGCCGCGAACAGCCAGTGAAACAGGCGTACGGGCGCATCCCAGACCAGGATACGGCTGTCGTCGGCGTCCCCCGCGGCGTTGTTATCGCGGCATCTGGATGAAGTGTTCATTGAAATTTCCTTGATCTGCATGGGTATGGCACGCGGTGCAATTCGATGCGCTCCTGACTGCTGGACGTTTCCATACAGCCGCGGACACCTCTGCGTGCTCCTGTCGGAACCACGTCGAGCGGGTAATGCGATCCTCGGGCGGTGACGCGTGCGCCCCTGTGTCTCCCGACGAATTCGCAGCAAGCCACGTCGAGATTTGCTTGACGGAGTCAGCGTCAAGCGAGGCATCGGTGCCGAAATGGTGGGACATATTGCTCAGAATGCGTTGCCACGATCCTGCGGACAACATACCCGGCGGGTAGGCGATATGGCACGACGCGCATTCCTGCCGATACTTCGGCAGGAGGTTGACCTGGTTACGCGTCTCATCAACATCGGCCGTCACGCTGGAAGCCGCCAGTGACGCGAGCAGAGCGCCAACCCAAACTCCTACAGAACGGGGCACGAGATTCATTGGCATCGGAAACGGTCCTGTCAGGAAGAGGTTCGTTCGAGGAGAGAAGTCGCTTACGGTTTCAGCGTCAGCAGCCACGCCAGCAGATCTGCCTTTTCGGCTGAGGTGCACTCCCGTCCGACCACGTCGTTGCAATTGCGACGAAACCATTTCTCGGTTTTCGCCGCGTCGCTGAATCGCTCCGGGTTGAACGCAGGAGCGAGAGGAGTGATTGCCTTGCCCGTGGCCGCATGCTTGCCCGTCCGTGTGGGGATTGCGCCGTGGCACGTGGCGCAAGTCCACTCATGACCATGCGAAGAATTAAAGAAGAGCTGCCCCCGCGAAGGGAGTGGCGCTGCACCGTCCGACTGCGCCTGGTAGGAACCAAGAAGTTCAGAAGGGGCAGCAGCGTTGGCTGCGGCCATTGCAGTAGCGGTCGCAATCAGAAAGAGAGCTGCGCGCAAACGCCGCAACGAAAGAAGCGATCTGCTCATGAGATCCTCCAGTGGATATTGACCATGTTGTGCGGCCTTCCTTACCGGAGTCTTAAGCGCCGTTTCCTCGATGACGCCCCTGCCGGTCCGTTGTCACGGCGGATGTTCTACGCCCTGTTCAATAACCGGCTACTTCGGGCAGTAAAGGAGGAGTAGGCGTCGCGGTGCGAAGCTCGCGCCGCTGGACCCTAAAGTTGCCCGTCGATACGTCGTCTAATTTGACGTCGCTCGGAGGAACGTCCTGGCAGCTCATGGCAGCGGCAATCGGCGATTCACTGGGCGCGCTCACTTCTCGTCACCACCGATTTGCGCAGCGGCTACTGACATTGGGGTCGGCCCCAGAGCCCGAAATCGGGGCTACTGTCACACTGAGAAGCCGCTTGGATGACCGCTCCACTTTGATACCTGCCTTTGGATCCGTGACAACGCGGCGTCGGCTATGGGTGGTCGACTAGGGAAGTTCGGCGGTCAGTCCCGGCGGGCCGTTCGACCTCAGCCCATGGATTTCCGGATTCGGCTATGGAGGGGCGCGTCGGGAAGACCTTGCCGAAGGGCGCCGCCTGTTCCACGTTGACAGCCGCGTCTCGGAACGTTCGTTGAATATGCACAAGCGTCAATTAGCCACGGCCTGCCACTGCAATATCGGATGTGTGGCTCCCGCAGGCATGGCCCAAACGCCACCAGCACCAAAGTCCCATCCGGCGAAGCTCGTCGCGGTGCCCATCTGTGCAGTGGTAAGCCCGTTAATATTGGGGGGGGCAGAGCCCGTGTTGGATCCCGTCGCAGTCGTTTGTGTTGTCGTCTCTTTGTCCCAATATACCGTGTTGCTGATCTTCCCTTGGTTTACAGCGGTGATACCGCCGAGCTTTTGATCCAGCAACCCAGCAGGACTTGCTACCCAGCCTGTTGCGAAGGATTCATCAATAACGCCTGTGGGGCCGTTCGAAGAGACAAGGCCGCCGCCGTAGCCAAAGGCTGACACCACGCCGGTGGCATAAGATTGTTTGATTACCCCAGCGTTCGCTGTTGCGAGACCGCCCGGAATGCCATGGTTGCCTCCTCTCGTAGTACCGCTAGCGAATGATTGAACCACCGTCCCTGTCGGCGTATTCCAGCCGACCAGCCCGCCACCATAGCCAAGGTCCGCGCTGCTGGAGGATCGTTCGATCAAACCATTGTTGATACCGGCGACCCCGCCGTTGCCTCCATTTCCGAAACTGTAGCCTCCTGAACCGCCCGATGTCTTCACGTATGCGATAGTCCCATCGTTTCTACCCGAAATGAGGCCAGCGTTGGCCCATTCTCCGAATATTGATGCAGATACATTAATGTTGCGCACGATGCCCGTCGCGCCGATTACACCAAACAGACCGACGTATTCGATCAGCGGCTGGTCCGGACCTCTATTAGGAAGCCACACGGTAAGGCCGGTTATGGAATGCCCGAAGCCATCGAACTGGCCGGTGAACGGCGCGTCGGCTGTTTCCCCGATAGGTCTGAAGAAGTTTTGATACGTAGTTGCATTTGCATCGACGTCCTTCCCCAGTGCATAGTTACCCACGAGATTCTGTGAAACCTTGCCGAGATCGTCGAGTGTGTTGACGAGTTTGTATGCAGTGACTTGCGTGACAAGCCCGCTGTACGGGGCCGCACTCCACTTAGGATTAGATACGATTTTACCGGGCGAATAATTACCGTTCATATCGTAAAGGATACTGACAATGCCCCGACTGTTAGACCAGTCGATTGTCCCCTGGTTAATGACCGCGCTTGCGTTGTTGACGCCAGCGGCATCGGAGCGCATCGTGAGAGAACCCGCACCTGTGTTACTCATAGTCGCGTTAGATGCAATCGTCACGTTATGGACCGCACCCAGCGTAAGGGAAGAGTCGCCTGTCCATTTCACATCCCCCCTGACTGCCAGGTCGCCCGTCGCGCCGTTCGTTCCATTGGCCTCCGCATCGACGGAAGTTCCTTTTTTGAGGGTGCGCGAGAGTGTGTTAGCGGTCGCGCTGTCGATTGTCAGATTGGGCGCGCCGAGCTTCCAGTCGCCGGCCTGCACTGTAGCACCGCGCACATCGAGCTCGTTCGCGAGAGTCTCGACGGTGCCGCCGGTGTTGCTGCTGTCCGCCGCCTCGATTGCGCCGTTCGCATGTACGGCGCCCTTTTCTGCGACGAGCCAAACATGGCCGTCGCGGGTGGCGGTGCCAGTGGCGCGGATCGCCGCGCTGTTGCCCGCAAGCGCGTAGACATTGCCGTCGGCGGCCTGCAGGTTGACTTGCGCAGCGCGAATGGCGCCCGCGTTGGATGCGTTGCCCTTACTCCCGGCCCGCACGAACACTTGCCGGCTGCTGGCCGAATCCTGCAACAGTACCTGGTTTCCTACCGCAAGCTCGGTCGTGCCTTTCGCCGCATCAATCTCGCCCGCATTGATCACGGCGGTGCGAGAGACCAGAATCACATCAGCACCCGACGAGCCGATCTTGCCGAGATTCATCACCACGCCGTTGCCGCCCCCGAAAAAGCTGAGCGAGCCTCCGGCCATGAACGCATTGTTGTCGACGTTGAGCGAGGATGCGACGAAGCGGCCGCCCGTTGCCACGACGCCACTTGGGCCGATGACCACGCCTTGGAGGTTGATCAGATAGACCGTCCCAGTCGCGCTGAGACGGCCGAGAATGACAGACGCATCGCTGCCGGTAACGCGATTGAGCGTTGCCCCGGAGCCGTTGTCAAACATGACAGTCCGGCCTCTGCCAATGGAAAAGTTGCACCAGTCGACGATGCCGCGCGAGGAGGTCTGATTGACCGTCAGCGATTGGCCGCCGTCGGCGATGGAGCCGCTACCGGCGACGAAGTGCCCGCCTTTCGGCAGCATTGGCGGCGCTGCGCGCGCTAGCGAAATGCACAAAAGGAGTTGCAGACCAATGAACGCGAGCGGTCGCACTCGCAACGTTGGAAAACCTCGCCTCGCCTGCAAGTGCCAGAGGGTTATGGGATGGTGGGCGATAGCAAACTGATGCCGGTCGAGACAGCGCAGCATGATGGGCTCCCGCAGTGCGCCTTGCGTCGAGACACGAACTAAAGTGGCGGTGTAAAGTCGCCCGGAGGCTACTTTCAAGGAATACTGCAACCGCAGGCTCCGTCCGCTTTGATCGATATCAACTAAACGAGCAAAAACGCGAGCACAACTCCGGTGCGCCAGTCCACGCGTTCGCGGCGATGACCTCCAAACTGGCTCGGCCCTGAGTTCGCGGGTCGCAGGGTTCATCCTTTATTGGATCAAAGAGCCGGATCGGCGACGGGTATAAGTCACCAAGAAACAGTTCGAGCTACCGCATGTCGAACGGCAGATGAGGGTCGACCCGAACATGCACTGAAAATGCTCGTCCTGACAGTTGCCTGTCAGCTTGTTTAGTGTATGTCCAATCCACCCCCGGTGCTCGGGAAATCGATGCGAAACGTAGACGCAGCTCCGCGAACGAATCGCACGTACATTGCGGCACTGGTACGCGCTATGCTGCGGCGAGCAGGCTCATTGCTTGCCGCCCGCCTCGGAGGCCGCGATGGACCGTACACGGATTGAGGAGGCGGAAGCCCAACTGAGCAGGGCCGCCTACGATATACAGAGGGCGCAGGAAAACATCGAGCGCCAGAAAGAGTGAGTACAGGAATTAGCTAACGCATCTAAAACGGATCGGGTTCGTCGCCTCGGAGATCGGTGAAGACAGCAAACAATGGCCGATCGACGCAAGATGATCTAAGTCAACGCTGGGCTGGCGAAGCTGCCGGACGCTTGGTCGGCCACCGCGATGGTTTCGGCAAAGACCGCTTATCCAGCATCGAATCGGTTGGAGCGTGTGCTGTGGACCAACAAATTCTCAAACTCTCTGTTTATGTTGTTGAAGCTTCCGGCACTGTGCTTCGGCGACTATTGACTTTTACTAAATCCATGGCAACCGATGTTCGGCTTGAGCGTTATACGATCATCGCCCTGATGACTGATGAGGTTCATGGCCAAGATGGACGAAGCGACGCGCAAGCGAATGCGACCTGGACGCCTCATGCTGGCGGGCATGACGCCAGCCGAAGCCGCTAAGGCCGTTGGCGTGGCGCGGCAGACGGCATAAGGCCCGTCTGGACGAAGGCGGCATCGAGGCGTTACGCGTCATGACCACGGGCCGGCCAGCGCAGTTGGATGTGGGCCAGTCGGAGGGCTTGCGCGTAGCGCTGCTGCAAGGTCCATTGGCACACGGTTTCGGTACCGAGTTGGGGACACTCAAACACTCAAACGCGTACGCTCATCGAGCGACTGTATGGCATCACCTTCAGCGAGGTCCATGTCTGGCGACTGCTGGGCGCGCTGGGCTTCAGTTCGGAAAAGCCAGAGCGCCGGGCCATCGAACGCAATGAGCAAGCTGTGCTGACTTGGAAGCGCAAAACTTGGCCCGCGCTCAAAAAAGTGTGCCGCCGAACGACGACTGATCGTGTTCTCTCGGAGCGTCCCACGCGCGTGCGCACCTGGGCGATGGCGCAATCAAGAGCGCGCAGATCGTGGAATTTCTCAAGGCGTTGCGCACGCAGTTCCAGCGCAAGTTGTTGGTCGTGTGGGATGGCGCTGCGCAGCACAGACGCGGCGTGGTGCGCGAATATCTCGACAGCACGCATGGATGACTTACGTAAGTCTCAGTAGTTGCACTCGTCGGGTCCTCCGGACTAGCGAAAGTGGTCGGAACCATCAGGCGAGGTTGCCACCGCACTCGGAGAAATCTCCGCGCTCATGCCCGAGGTTGTGGTTGTCGACTTGCACCTTCGGGTGGGGGAATGGTCTGAATGTCATCAGTCACTGAGTGGCCGCGGCTGTACCGCAACGAAAATCGTCCTGACCAATCATGCGTCGTCGGCAGTTCGTCGCGCAGCTGCCGCGGCGGGGGCTGATCATCTTTACGACAAGACCAGCGAGTTCTCGATGGCGGTCGCTCAAATCGGGACGCTTGCCCGGCGCCGTCGCAACGGCCCGTAGGTCGATGAGGGGAGGCGAAATAGCGTGCACTAATGCAATCAATTTTCAGCCGTGATTCGCGACAGAGGCACTCTGGCGGCAACCGTCACGCCGTCGCCCGGGCTACCGTCGACGCAGAGGTCTCCGCCGAGTTGCGTGATCCGCTCGCGCATGCCGCGCATGCCGAAGGCATCGGGGCGCAGCTTCCATTCTCTCGGAAGGCCCACGCCGTCGTCACGAACCCGTACGTGGCAGTCGTCGCCGTCCGTGGACAGCGTGACCGCCACCGCAGTAGCTTTAGAGTGACGTGCAACGTTCGTAAGTGCTTCTTGGACGACGCGGAAAAGCGAGATCGAAGCGAGGTCGTTGAAACGGAGATCCTCAATCCTGATCTCGCAACGCGTGGGCACGCCATAGCGCTGCTGGAAGTTCTCTGCCATCCATTCCACCGCTGCCGCTAGCCCCAGATTATCGAGTACAGGCGGCCGTAGGTCGGCCGCGAGCCGTCGCGTGGCCGCAGCCATCTCGTCGATTTGATTGGAAAGGTCTCGAATGCCAGTAAGAGAGCCCGAACCGTCGCGTGGCAAGTATCCTTGAATTTCCGTCTGGTGCAACGTCAGCGTCATCTTCAATGCTGAGATTCGCTGACCGAGGTCATCGTGCAATTCACGAGCAATGCGCTTTCTTTCATTTTCCTGAGCGTGCTGAACCAGCGCTGAATCCGCTGCGACGCGCTCGAGCTCTTTGAGTCGCAGCGACTCGGTCAGGTCTCGCGTGATCTTGGCGAACCCGACGTGCTCTCCTTGCTCATCCTGCACCGCGGTGATGACGACCTGCGCCCAAAACCGACTGCCGTCTTTGCGGATGCGCCAGCCTTGATCCTCGACGCGGCCTTGGGCCTTGGCGGCAGCCAGCAGTCGCGCGGGCTTGCCCGCTTGTGCGTCGTCGTCCGTATAGAAGACCGAAAAGTGCCGGCCCACGATCTCATCGGCAGAATAGCCTTTCGCCCGCTGAGCGCCGGGGTTCCAGCTCACGACAATCCCCGAACGGTCGAGCATGAAGATCGCATAGTCCTGGACTGCCTCGATCAGAAGCCGGTAGCGGTGATCGATATCGACGGCACTGAAATTTGCGAAGCGGTCGCGCGAGAAATTCTGAGTCACGGCAGCCTCCATTGAAAGCTTCGCCTCCACCGGGCAGTTAGGGTCTTCTGGCAATTGGCAGGCGTGCCCGAGCGGCACGAAGGGCGGCAATAGGTACTGGCGATCTACTCTCGACAATGTAAAACATGGCGATGGAAAGGAAAAGCCGTGAGCCGGTGAAATTTTTCTTACTTAATGAGTTGCTTATGAGTCGCTCGACGCATCGCTTTTGGCCAGGAAAAACGACCCGCTGGACCCGCTATGACCTAGATCAGTCGTCGATCGGAATGGGCGCGTAATGTAGGCGGTGGGCCTCGCTGGAGCCGTCATGTACTCGATCGAGCCGTTTTCCCTTGACATTTTCCCGCTACGGGTTGACGGGTGAATCGCGGACGCGCCGCATTCTCGCCAGCACGACTATCGCAAACCGATTGAAGTGCCGAAGGCTCACTTTTATCTCGGCGCCGTGAGACCGACGAAGGCGATTGCAGAGCGCGATGCAATTGAGTGGGCGCGTCAGTTCATTGCATCGTCAACAGAGGTTCTGGAAGCTTCGCTTCGACTTGAAGAGACGCGTTGAAGTAAGGGCAGCAATTTGCGTGGGAAACGCTGAGAGGGTCGCGTTCGAGGCGATGACGATCGAACCGGTGCGAAGGGCGGCAAGAGCGCGAATGTCAAGGCTGGGTTGCCCCCATCGAGCCCGGACGTCGACTTGAAGCTGCCAGGGACGGCATCCCGCGACTTGCAACCATGGCCGCATCGTCGCCGTCCATCTGAAGACACTGACCCGGCCGCCCCTTATGAAATTTGCTGTGGTGTTAGTTACTCTCTCTGCGTGGTTAGGGGTTGCAGTATCCGCGCCGCTCAGCGCATCGCCCGACGTCCGGGCGACGCATTGACTCAGGTTTTTTGTTACCGAGCTAGGCTCGTTGCCTCAAGTATTTTGCTACCTGTCAGACGGCTGGCGGGGGCGACTTATGACGAGGCGGCTCAGCATGACAACACGACGGGAATTGACCGAGGCAGTTGGAGAGCGGTACCGCCGCTCCGACCGGAACGACAAGCGCCAAATCTTGGACGAATTCGTTGAATTGACGGGCTATCATCGTAAGCACGCCATCCGTATGCTGTGCCGAGAGCCGCAGCCGCCGAGGGCGAAGCCAGGCCCGCAGCGACGCTATGACGATGACGTTCGTGCCGCGCTGATCACGCTATGGGAGGCTGCTGACCGGATTTGCGGCAAACGCCTGAAGGCGCTCATCCCGACGCTGATCGACTCGATGACACGGCATGGTCATCTGTCGCTGTCGAAGGACCTGCGTCAGCGGCTCAAGCAGATCAGCGCCGCGACCATTGATCGGCTGCTGCGGGATGTGCGCGAGCAAGCCTTCAGCGGCCAGCGCCGGCGGGCTGGCGGAATCGGCAATGCGATTCGCCGCGCGGTGCCAATCAGGACCTTCACTGACTGGAACGACCCGCTACCCGGTTATCTCGAGGTGGATTTCGTTGAGCATTGCGGTGGTACAAAGATCGACGGCGACTTTGTACACAGCTTCGTGATGACGGATATCGCAACGGGTTGGACCGAGTGCCTCGCTATGCCGTTTCGCAGCGGCGCGTTCGTTCTTGAGCACATCGAGCAGGTGAGCGCTGCCTTACCGTTTCCGTTGCGTGGTTTGGACTGCGATAACGATAGCGCCTTCATGAACGCGGCTGTCTTCGACTTCTGCAAGGCAACGGGTATCGAGCTGACGCGCTCGCGTGCCTATAAGAAGAACGATCAAGCGTGGGTCGAGCAAAAAAATGGCGCCATCGTCCGCCGCCTTGTGGGCTACGGCAGGCTACGAGGTCTTGAAGCCACAGAAACGCTTGCTTCTCTCTATCAAGTGTCACGGCTGTACATCAACTTCTTCCAGCCATCATTCAAATTGAAATCGAAGACTCGTCACGGCGCAAAGGTGACGAAGCGCTATGAAGCTCCGTTGACGCCGCTTGAGCGTGTCTTGCGGTCCCCATCTATTCCCGAGGCGACCAAACGTAGCCTTCGCGCGCGGTTTCGTAGGCTCGATCCATTGGATCTGCTGCATCGAATTCGCGAAGCACAACAGCGCGTTGCACAAAGCAGCGCTGCAGGCGGTCCGCCAGCGTCGACGAAGACAGCAACTGAGGTTCCACTCTCCGATTTCCTGTCCAGTCTGGGGACAGCGTGGCAGGCCGGCGAGATTCGACCGACGCATCACCGCAAAGCGCGCGTCCCACATGACTGGCGCACTCGCGAAGATCCGTTCGAACATACCTGGCCGAAGATAATGGAGTGGCTTGAAACCGAGCCCGGCATTACGGCAAAGCAGCTATACGAGCGCCTCACCGCGATGGCTCCCACGCTGTATTCCGGCGCGCAACTACGCACCCTGCAGCGCCGGGTGAAAGTGTGGCGATCGGATCGAGCGAGGGAGCTGGTGACCCGGATACTCAGCGGCGCCGACGCAGACGTGGTGAAGGCTGACGCTGCTACGCAGCGCCAGCCTTCACCATAAAACGATTCGTCGGTGACAACTAGCCGGGAGTAACATCATTCCGTGAGGCAACACGGGCGACTAAATTTGTCGTCGCTGTCGCCACAAGTGACTTGCGCAGCGCGCGTGAAGGGGGCACGCACGCGTTCGCATATGCACCGGACGAAACCGAGGCAACGCTGTCTTCCGCAATAACGCAATGGTTGACTCAGGGCGATAGGCGTAATCTGCGACTCGCGCTGGCTGACCAGCAAACGATCTTTGCGTTCCACTGGGCGGCCACGCAGATGCCTGTGGAATCGCAGTGCTTTACCGATATCGACAGTGATGAATGTCAGCGGGAACTGGAATACTGGCTGGCGCGCATGAGGAATAGTGATTCGAGATTCATCGCGGCATATCGGCGGTCGCAGATGCGACTGGGCCTACCTCCGGTCATTACGCAGAAAGACGAAGCGATGTGATGTCGTAAGTCGGCCCAGCGTTATGCGCCAGATCCAATCCGCGGACGCCAGGACTGACAGCATGCCGTTTTTCTCGGCCCACAAATTGGACGCGGAAGACGGCGCGGCGCCGTGAAAACAGCGCGAATTGCATGTTAGATTGATGGCACATGAGTTAGTGGCCGGCCTGCTGCTGTTCGGAACACTTGTCGCGATGCTCGAGGATCGACGTCCCATTCGCGGCGCCATAGAGGCGCCTGGCGGTGTGAGAGTGATGCGTCCGCGTCGGCGATCGCACATCAGTCTTTGGATGATATCTGACGGTCGTTAAGACGGCCGAGCACAAGGGAGCAGGTCGCCATGCCGAGTGAGCCGTGCGCCTTCGCACGGTACTTTCTGGCTATATCGCGGCCTAGAAACGTCTTTGATCCTCGCGATGAGCGCTTGGACTCACCGCTTCTTCAGATGCGGCAGCATTCGGACCAGAACGGCATCTCTCATGACAAAGTGATGAAACAATGCGGCGATTGCGTGAAAAACCGCCAAGGCAATGATCGCCCATCCGACCAGTTCGTGCGCTTCGCCGATGTTGTGATGGGCGGCCTTGCTGAATGGCGCGAACGGAGGTGGGAGTTGCAGGCCGAAGAAGCTCATAGATTCATCGCCAGACCAACGAAGAACAAATCCGAGCACCGCCTCGGAAATCAGCAAGGCATAGAGGAGATAGTGAACAGCCTTAGCGGCACGCTCGATCCAGCCGGCTGATGCAGGCGGCGTCGCATGCTTCGGTGAGAGACGCCACACGATCCGCAGCACGATCACGGCCGCCAAGACGATGCCGAAAGACATGTGCGCCACGATCATGAGGTGGCGGGTTGGCCGCGGCGCGAACCCCCACATCTGCGCGAGAGCGAACTGCGTGAGCACAAGAACGACGGTTAGCCAATGAAGGACGATTGAGGTGTTATCGTAGGCGGTTCGATCATCGCCCGCTGCGATTCGAGTGGTGACGTTGGTAACGTTCGAAATCTTCTCACTTGGCATAAGCTTTGATATGTGAGTTGCTGCCCGAGGTTAGGATCTTGGGAGGGGCTGGGCGGGGGGGCGTACTGCTGCCCCTATAAAGCAATGATGCAGACGGTACAAGAAGCGCAATACGGCGCCCGGCGGGCGTGCCAAACGGTGGTGGCGACCACCGGTCGGAAGCCCGTCCTCTGCCGTCGTGTACGCGTACGCCGGGTAGCTAATGAGCCGTATCCCGGCCACGAACGGGATAATGGCCGCAACCACTAGCAATGTAAGCCGCGTCGTCTCAAACATGGTCTCGCGCGCCCCAAAAAATAGGATGCTGACAAGCTGTGTGCGTTGCATGAGCATTGCCGCCACCGACGCTGTCTTTAGATGCGCACGAGCAATGCTGACGAGATCTCGGTCCAAAATTGCCTCGCATGGGTGACGACTTCGTGAAGGCAAAAAGCGTCACGAATGTCCGTTCTCGCGATTCTAGACGTGGAAACTTACGGAAGGCATAGCGCTTGGCCAGTCGAGCAAGTTTTCGAAACGTGTTTTTCGGCGAAGCGCTTCTGAAATGCAAACCATTGCGATTATTGGTCATTGGCCCGCGCAGGGTCTTCCTGCGGTTGACTGCCAACAGATTTGATCCGCAGAGCCTTTCAACGACGTTTGCCTTTTCGCAAAGGGAACCCCCATGAAGTTACACCTCATCGATGGAAGTGACTGCACGCCCTGCCTGTATCGGCCGATGAGTGGCCGCGTCGAAAAGTATGTACTCGTTATAGAACTCATTATCGGGATTGAGTTTTGGAGTATAAATTCTGGATTTGCCTGAGGGGGCAGAGCCTCATGACACAAGGCACAAACCGCTTTACTAGTCGACTGCGTCATTGATTTGGCACCTGGCGGATTCGACGTGAAGGATCGTCATACTTCCACTTGATCGGCTTTG